>JBPOIZ010000031.1:0-65264 GCA_052034115.1 Actinomycetota bacterium | reverse complement strand
CGACGCCGGAGATACCCCGCTGTACCGCGATGACCCTGGCTACCGGACGGGCCTCGACAGGGACAACGATGGGATCGCCTGCGAGTAGTCGGCCCTTCTAGGTCGGTTGCGGGGCGCTGACGCGATCGGCCGCGATCAGTGGGTCGCCCATGGCCCACCGGACCACTCCAGCAGCGACCCGTCCGGCGGGTCGGGCGATCCCGGCGGCGACCATCGACGGCAGTGGTAGGCCGACCATGCTGCGCGCCCACGCAGGCAATGAGGCCAGAGCGCCAGCGCACAGCAGGGCGTAGCCGGGGCGGGCCGCCAGTGGCAGCGGGGGCTGGAGCACCAGGAATCGCGCCGCATCCCTCGACGCCGGTGTCGGCTCGAGCTCGGCCCGGTAGCCGTCCAGGACTCGCCGCAAGTCGGCCACCGAGCCCGGCGGGCCGACCACCCCGACGAGCTGGGCGATCACTGCGGTCTGTTCGACATACCGGTCCGCCTCAGCGCTGGACAGCGGTCCCGGACCGTAGAGCTGGTATGCGCGAAGGAACGAGTCGATCTCCGCCGCGTGCACCCAGCCGAGCAGGTGCGGGTCGCTCGCGGCATACCTGCGGCCGTCGTCAGCCTTCCCGCGGACCCGCTCGTGGACGCTGCGGACGCGCGCAACGAGACCGTCGGCGTGCTGCGTCGTCCCGAACGTCGTCGTAGCGATGTAGGCGCTAGTCCGCTGCAGGCGTCCCCACGGGTCGGAACGGAACCCCGAGTGGCCGGCGACGCCAGCCATCGCGAGGGGGTGGAGGGACTGCAGGAGCAGCGCTCGGATGCCGCCGACATACATCGATGCGTCCGCATGGACCTGCCAGATCGGATCCCCGGGGCGGAACCGGCGCGGCCCAGGCGACCCCCAGATCTGTGCCGCGCGCTCGTCGGCGTCCGCTCCGGCCACCCTGGACCGCAAGGAGACCGCCAGTCGATGACGTAGCGCGGCCACGATCGCCGGGCTCTCGTCAGCAGCGGAAGGCGCCATGGCGGCATCGTACGTCCGCGATGCCGCATGGTGGCGCTGGGGTGGATGTGACCACCTCGGGATGGGTAGTCTGCAGCATATTGACAAAAATAGAACAGATGTGCGACTCTTGAGTATGACGTTGGTTGAGCCCTCCCGCGATCGGGCGCTGCTGGGCGACCCGATCGAGCCGAGCCAGCTCGACCGGGTCGCGGCCGCGGTTGCTGCCCTCGAGGTGCGGGTGCCGGACCGGACCCTGCTCGACCTCGTCGCGGCGCTCGATCGGCTCACGTCGGCTGCCGCGGCAGCCCAGATGCGTGCCGAGGTGGCCTTCGCTGAGTCCAGGACACGCCAGGACGAGGAGTCGGGCGTGGTGGCTGCGCAGTGTGGGGCGAGCGTGGCCTGCGAGCTGGCGCTGGCGCGACGCGAGTCGCCGGCGAGTGCGGCGCGGCATCTGGGCGCGGCCCAGGCGCTGGTCCGTGAGATGCCCGCCACCCTGGAGTCCCTCGCCCGGGGGGAGGTGACCGAGTGGGGTGCGGTTCAGATCGTCGCTGCGACCGCCACCGTGAGCCGTGTCGACCGTGCTGTCGTCGACCATGAGGTTGCGCCGCGGCTCTGCGGCTGGTCGACCCGCCGGGCGATCGTCGCCGTCCGCACGCTGGCTCAGCAGCTCGACCCCCAGGCGGCCGCCGCGCGAGCCTCGGCGGCTGCCGCGGACCGGCGGGTCTGGATCCGACCCGCGCCCGACTGCATGACCTATCTCACGGCCCTGCTCCCGGTCCGCGAGGGAGTCAGCGTGTATGCCGCCCTGCGCCACGCTGCTGCCGCCGCCCGGGCCGACGGGAAGTCGGTCGAGTCCGGACGACCGCCCGGCGTGGGCCAGCTCATGGCGGACACCCTCGTCCAGCGCGTGACGGGTCGGGCCGCGACCGATCCGGTGCCGATCACCGTCAACCTGGTCATGACCGACACGACCCTGCTGCCTTCGGGCCGGGGCGGCGAGAAGGGGTCAGGGGTGGCGCGGGTGGCGGGCTACGGTCCGGTCCCCGCCCCGCTGGCCCGTCGGCTCGCCGCCTCCGACCGGGTCTTCCTCCGGCGGCTGTACACGGCCCCTGGCACCGGCGAGCTCGTGGCGATGGATTCTCGCGCCCGGGTCTTCCCGAAGGGCCTCGCCCAGCTCATCACCCTCCGCGACCAGGTCTGTCGCGTGCCGTTCTGCGATGCCCCGATCCGACACCTCGACCACGTCGTCGCCCATCATCGAGGCGGCCAGACGGCCTATGCGAATGGGCAGGGGCTGTGCGAGCGACATAACCAGGTCAAGGAGCATCCGGCTTGGCACACCCGGCAACGGGCTTCTGCGTCCGGTCGCATCATCATCGAGCTCACCACCCCGACGGGGATGACCTACTCGTCGACGGCGCCTCCGCCGCTGGGAGTCGGTAGCGACCATGCCGAGTCACCCATCGAGCGTCACCTCCGACGCGGGGCCGGGTGAGGGAGCCACGTCGGCCGAGTGGGACGCTGGGGGCATGACGGCTTCTGGCAGCGCATCCCTTGACCCGGTCGAGCTGGCCTGCGAGCTGATCCGGATCGACTCGGTGAACCCCGACCTGGTCGAGGCAGGGGCGGGGGAGTCTGCCATCGCCACCTACTGCCTCCAGTGGTTCGATCGGCACGGGTTCGAGACCCACTGGCTTGAGCGCACACCCGGTCGGCCCTCGGTGGTCGGGATCCTTCGCGGGTCCGGTGGCGGTCGATCGATCATGCTGAACGGTCACCTCGACACCGTCACCCTCACGGGGTATGACGGCGCGGCACTCGAGCCGAGGATCGTCCGCGGCCAGTTGCATGGCCGGGGGGCCTTCGACATGAAGAGTGGCCTTGCCGCCATGATGGTCGCCGCCGCCCGCACCGCCGACGACAGCCTGGCCGGGGATGTCATCGTGGCCTTGGTGGCCGACGAGGAGTGCGGCAGCCTCGGCACCGAAGAGCTGCTCACCCGGTTCACCGCCGACGCCGCGGTCGTCTCCGAGCCGTCCCTGCTGCAGATCACCACCGAACACCGTGGCTTCATGTGGTTCGAGGTCGATGTGCACGGAGTGGCCGCTCACGGCTCGCGGCCGGACCTTGCGGTCGACGCGATCGCCCGGGCGGCCCGAGTGATCACCGCCATCGAGGGCTGGGACGAGCGCCTGGCGGCAGGGCCGGCGCACCCGGCCTTGGCCACCGGTCGGGTGCACGTCTCCCTCGTCCGTGGCGGTGTCGAGGGGTCGAGCTACCCCGCGCTGTGCTCCCTGCTCGTCGAGCGCCGCACCGTCCCGGGAGAGTTCCCCGACGCGATCGAGGCCGAGCTGGCTGCGGTCCTCGACCAGGTGCGCGTCGACGTCCCGGATCTGGAGGTGACCTGGCGCCGCACGTTGACCCGGGCGCCGTTTAGCGCCGACCTCGGCGCCCCGATGCTCGCGGCGCTGATCGGCCACGCCGAGGTGGCACTCGGCCAGCCCCCGATCCTGCGCGCCGAACCATTCTGGACCGACTGCGCCCTCCTTGCCGAGGCCGGCATACCCGGCGTTCTCTTCGGGGTGGACGGTGAGGGAGCGCACGCAGCCACCGAGTGGGCGGACGTGGCCTCCATCGGCATCGTGACCGACGTCATCGAAGCGACGATCCGGGATTTCTGCCGGTGAGTGCATTCACCCGGTGATGGCGTCGGCGAGGGTGATGAAGGCGTAGCCCCGCACCCTCGCCTCGGCGATGATCTGCGGCAACGCGGCAGCATCGAGGTGGACCCATCGTGCGGGTGCGCCCCCACGTGCATCAGGACGATGGCGCCTGGGCGCAGCGCCCCCACGACGCGGTCTCGCACGCTTTTCGCGCTCTGCCCCCGCTGGTGCCTTGCCACCCGAGCGAGTCGACGGTCCACCGGAAGGACACGTTGCACTCGCCGTTGACCAGGGCGATGGTCTCGGGAATCAGCCCGCTGACGACCCAGGCGGCGGCCGGTGGGCCGCGACGAAGGCGGCGATCGAGCCGTAGTGCTCGCGCACGACCGCCGCCTCGGCCTTGCGATCGTGCGTGGTGACGAAGTGCCGCCCTTCGGCGGTCGGCTCGCCGCAGCCGCAGAAGCACATCCCGGTCGGCTCGATCTCGGGGTGTTGCGGAACGACGGTCAGCTCCGTCGCCACGAACGGCAGGGCGTCCTGGTGCGGGCCCGGCGCCGTCCCCCGTCGCTGGTCCAGCTCGCGAAGAGCCGCGCGCAGCCGGGTGGTGACGTCGAGCGCGCCGCCTAGGCCGAGCAGATCCTGGTCGACCCGCACTCGATGCCCGGCGACCCATTCGCTGTGCGCCGACACCGCCTCGACCGACCGGGCGGGCACCTCGACCGCGCTGCGCACGGCATACGTTGACGGGTCCAGCAGGACGAAGACGCAGGCGTCGAAGTCCCAGGAGCGGAACGGCGAGTAGGACTCACTGCCGCGCAGGTCCGGGTGGGCCACGCGGCACTTGACCTGCAGGCGTCGCCCGTCGGCGCTCCACACAGCCCAGCCCGCTCCCGTCGCTGGGGCGAGCCGCCCCCCGTATGCCGTGGCGACCACGACATCGGCCAGATCGCCCGCCAGGGTGGCGCGAGTGCGCACGATGCCCCGATGGTGGAGCTCCCCGAGCACCGCCGCGAACCGCGCGAGGAGCACCGTCGCGGGAACGTCGTGGAGGTCACGATCGACCACCCGGTCAGCGTATCGGGCGCCTGCGGGCCTGTCCTTGCGCCGCGCGCCGACATACAGTCACTCCCGTGTGCGACACCGCGGTGGCCATGACCGATGACGGGGTGCTGTTCGCGAAGAACAGCGACCGCGACCCCAACGAGGCCCAGGTCCTCCAATGGCATCCCGCTGCGACCCACGTCGACGGAGCCCCGCTCGCCGTGACCCACCGTGAGATCCCTCAAGTCAGGCGCACTCACGCAACGGTGCTGTCCCGCCCCTGGTGGATCTGGGGTGCCGAGATGGGGGCCAACGAGCACGGCGTCGTCATCGGCAACGAGGCCGTGTTCACCCGTCGGGCCCCGGGGCGGGCTCGACGCGGCGACGGGCCAGGACTGATCGGCATGGATCTGCTCCGCCTCGCGCTGGAGCGGTCGAGCACCCGGGCGGAGGCGGTCGAGACCATCGTCAGCCTCCTGGAGGCCTTCGGCCAGAACGGACCCTGCAGCCACGACCACCCGGGCTTCACCTACGACAACAGTTTCCTCATCGCCGACCGGGACGGCGCGATCGTCCTGGAGACAGCCGGGCGGGTGCACGCGACGCAGGAAGTCACTGGGCGGGGGCGCAGCATCTCCAACGGGTTGACCATCCCCGGATTCGCCGAACGATTCACCGACCCGGTCCGCACCGCCGTTGCCCGGGCGGCCGCTCGCCGCACGATCACGTCATCCGCGTGCCAGCGGGCCGACGGACCCGCGGATCTCATGCGGATGCTCCGCTCCAACGGCGGACCGACTCCGAGCTCCCCGCCACGCTGGTCACGTGCCACGGGAGCGATGGCTGGGCCGAACCTGCATGCCGGCGGTCGGCTCGCGGCCAGCCAGACCGTGTCGTCGTGGGTCGCCGACCTGCGTGACCCCCGACCGATCCATTGGGTGACCGCGACCGCCGAGCCGGCATTCTCCCTGTTCAAACCGGTGCGCCACGACGCGCCGGCGGACCTCGGTCCGGTGCCCTCGAACATCGCGGACCCGTCGACGCTGTGGTGGCGACACGAGGCGATCCACCGCACAGCGCTGCGGGACTGGTCGACCGCCCACGACCTTCTGGTGACCGAACGTGACCATGTCGAGGCCCGCTGGCTGACCGAGCGGCCCAGCACCGCCGAGGCGTTGACCGAGGCAGCGCAGATCGAGGCGGGTTGGCACCGCGCCCTGGTGGCCGTCCTCGGCGGCCGCGACACCCGTCCGCGGTGGCTGCGGGCCAGATGGCGTGGGTATGACGCCGCCGCTCGGGCTGTCGTCGCGTGGTCCGATGAGGCACTGCTGGCCGGCTGACCGACAGGAATCGCGCGCCCACCGCTCGTCGTCGAGTGTTCACGCAGCGGACATCTGACGCACAACTGCGGGTGAACCCCGTTGTGGGACAAAGAAACCGCGACGGCCCGGCGGAACGGACACCACCGACGTCACAGGAAACACGCGGGCAACCCGGGCGGGCGCTGTGGAACTCGGGTCGAACGCGGTGACGCGGGTGCTGCTGGGCCGTCGCACGACGCCGCGCGGATAGGGTGAGCACGTGTTCCCCTGGCTGACCACGGTGCTCTATGTCTCCAGCGCCGTTCTTGCCGTGCTCGCCATCTGGGGGATCGTCCGGGATGCGGTTCTGGACGACCGGATGCTCGCCGCGGTGGCCGTCATGGAACTCGCCCTTCTCGCGCAGGCCGTCGTGGGGATGGCACAGGGGCTGAGCCGGCCAGGTGAGTGGGAGCAGGCGGTCTTCTTCGCCTACGTCCTGTCCGTCCCCTTCGTGCCGCCCCTGGCCGGGTTTCTCGCACTGAAGGAGAAGACCCGGTGGGGGATGGGTGTGCTCCTGCTGGCGGCGGGTGTCGTTGCCGTGTTCGTCGTGCGCCTCGCCCAGATCTGGGGGGCCGGTGGGTAACCGAGACTCGCACCTGGCCAGTGGTCCGGGGCGGATCCTCGTGGCGATCTACGGGGTGTTCGCGCTCGCGGCCACCGGCCGGGCAACGTACCAGTTGGTGGCCCACTTCTCGAAGGCGCCCTTGGCGTACCTGCTGTCCGCGCTCGCCGCGCTGATCTACCTGCTCGCCGCCGTGGCGCTGAGCCGTGGCGGGTCGGCGATGGCTCGCCTGGCGCGGTGGGCGATCTCGGTCGAGATGGCCGGTGTGCTGCTCATCGGCGCCGCGTCATACCTCGCCCCGGCGGCCTTCCCGGACAAGACCGTCTGGTCCCACTTCGGGGCCGGCTATGGCTACGTGCCGCTCGTGCTCCCGATCCTTGGCCTGTGGTGGCTTCGTCGGGTCGCGCGACCGGACGCTAGGGGCGAGGCTCCAGCAGCAGCACCGGAATGAGCCGGGCACCGGCCTTGGCCTGGTATTCGCCATAGGCGGGGAACTCGGCGACGCACCGGGCCCACCACCGGTCACGTTCCGCGCCCGCAAGCTCGCGGGCCCGCATCGGTGCCGTGGTCGTCCCGTCCTGCAGGTCCAGCTCAGGGTGCGCCAGCAGATTGAAATACCACTGCGGATGGTCCGCAGCGCCGCCCTTGCTGGCCACCGCGGCATACCGGCCGTCGTGCTCGACCCGCATCAACGGCACCTTGCGCACCTTGCCCGACCTGGCCCCGAGCATGGTCAGCAACACCACCTGGCGTCCCATGACCCCGACCGATCGGGTGTCACCACTTCGCTCGATCGTGTCGACCTGCTCGCGCACCCACTGGGTCGGGCTGGGTTCGTAGTCACCGGTTATGGACATGGGCGTCAGTCTCGCACCATCCACGACGGCAGCGGCGCCTCGAGGATCCGCTGGACTGCTTCGGTCCGCCCGGCCTTCGCGTCCTGCTCCGCTCGCCAGTCCGCGTGCTGGTCGTCCCACCGCGTGGGATCGAGATCGTGGGCGAGTCGCGCCAGGGCGGCGAGCACCGGGGTTCTGGCGAGCCACACCGCGCGCTCGCTGCCGGTCAGCAGGAGGCGAGCGAGCTCGACGCGACTCCCGTCCAGCCGCTCGGCCACGCCGACCGCCCGTTCGAAGGCGTGTTCTCGGGAAGCGGCGTCCAGCGTCGATTCGGCGACCGCAAGGTCCCCGTAGCCGCGGATCAGAGCGGCGGCGTCGACCAGCGCTGCGGCCACCGCGTCCCGAACCCCGGCGGACCCGTCGAGGTCGACCTCGTCGGTGCGTCGGTGCGTCAACTCGGGTATGTCGGCTAGTGCGATGAGCAGAGCCCGGCCGGTGACCGTGGCGTGCTCCAGGCCAAGGACGGCCCGGCGCAGCGGTAGCTCGCTGTTCGGCCGCCCGAACGACCACACGTTGAGCCGCCGCGAGGCCGCGAGCTGGTCGACCGACTCCTCCGCCTCCACCACGCGTGCCGTCGCTGCGCGCAGGTGGTCCGACCACGCCTTGAGCTCGGTGGCCGACACCGGCTGCACGAGCCGCTCACCGGCGACGTCCAGGACCGTGGCCACCTCGTCGGCCAGCCGTCGCACCGCGCGGGGCGGCTCGGTGCTGTTGCGGCGCGGTGGCACGACGAGGTTGACGGCCACCCCGACGGCCGCACCGATCATCGTCTCCAGGACGCGGATCTCGGCGATGAACTCCGATCCGCTGACCGCGAGGATGAGCATTGCCGAGATGGCGACCTCGATCTCCTGGTCCTTCAGGCGCAGCACGCGGCCCACGGCCAACGAGGTCGCCACGACGATGCCCAGCGACCAGACGGTGAAGCCCAGGACGACCGAGAAGCCGACGGCGATGAGGACTCCGAGGACGACGGCGACCAGTCGCCGTGCCCCGGTGGTGAGGGTGGCGAAGGCAGTGGCCTGCACGATGAGCAACGCTGTCAGGGCGCCAGTGATCGGCATCATCGTGTGCAGGAGCTGCTGAGCCGCGAAGAAGGCCAGCGCGGTCGCGCCGGCCAGCCGGACGATGCCGCTGAAGGCATGCGCGAGCCGTCCGCTGGTGGCGGCCCGGGTCAGCTCGGTGCGCCGGCGCAGCGACCAGGCATACAGTTCGGCGCGCATCCTGCGGACCGCTCGCTCTGACCCGGTCGAGCGCGCGGGCGCGACGGGGGAGGACTCGGTCATGGGTGCTGGGGTGCGAACGAGGACGGCCATTGCGCTTTCAACGATCTCAGTGTTTCCTGAACGCGGCCTGGACACGGGCGCCAGGCCGACGTCCGTCTGCCATGGAGATCGCCCGCTCCACCGATAGGCATCGGGGTGAAGCGGGCGACTACCTCTATGACGGCAGGCGCCTGAGATCATGACGAAAACCGCATATGGTCCCCGTCACATCGGTCGGCGACGACCGATGTGACGGTCAACCCAACAGCTCCACGATGGCCGCCTCGAACACCTCATGGTGGCGCTCCACGTCGGTCGCGGTGGTGGTTGGGCACATGAGGGCCATGTTGTGGAAGGGCGTGAGCATCACGCCGCGGTTCGCCAGGTAGAGGTGCAAGAAGTCCTCCAGCTCCCCGTCCGCGCAGGCGGCCGCCGAGGTGCCGTCGATCGGGTAGGGCCGCGCGAACCGGTATTCCGCTCTGGCACCGAGCTGGTTGATCGACCAGGGCAGGCCGTGGTGCTCGAAGAGCGCTCGTACCCCGTCGGTGAACGTTGTCGCCGTCGCGATCATCTGCGCGAACGCGTCGTCGGTGAGCACGGTCTCGAGGGTGGCGCGCATCGCGGCGACGGACAGCGGGTTGCCGGCCAGGGTCCCCCCGACGCCCCCCATGTCGATCAGGTCGAGGTCGGTCCGGGCCAGGATCCGCTCGGCCAAGGCGCTGGACAGCCCGTAGGCGCCGGTGGGCACACCGCCGCCGATGGCCTTGCCGATGATGACGACATCGGGGTCCAGACCATCGCGCTGGGTCATGCCCCCGGGGCCCGCCGAGAAGGTGTGGGTCTCGTCGTTGATGAGCAGCACCCCATGCCGGCGGGTGACCTCGCGGACGGCGTCGAGGTAGCCCGGCTCGGGCAGGACGATGCCGATGTTGGTCATCGCCGGTTCCATGAGGACAGCGGCGACATCGCCGTGGGCCAGCTGGCGCTCGAGGGCGTCGATGTCGTTGAACTCGGCGACCCGAGAGGTTGTGGTGACCTCGACCGGGGAGCCGACGTTGCCCGGCCGGCTCATGCCTTCGCCGTGGGGACCGGCAACGATGAGCGACTCGTCGACGCTGCCGTGGTAGCAGTAGCTGTTGAACAGGATCTTGGGGCGCCCGGTCATGGCCCGCACCAGCCGGATCGCCCAGCGGTTGGCGTCGGTCGCGGTGAGCGAGAAGCTCCACAGATCCATGCCGAACCGCCGGCTGAGCTCCGCGCCGACCCACTCCGCGTCGACGGTGGGGAGCATCGTGGTCAACCCGCCGAGCTCGCCGACCCGCCGCTGGACAGCCTCGACGACCGGCGCCGGCGAGTGACCGGCCATCGCCCCGGTGTCGCCGAGGGCAAAGTCGATGTACTCGTGGCCGTCGATGTCCCAGACCCGATTGCCGTGGGCCCGATCCAGGTAGATGGGGAAACCGCCGGCGACCTTGTTCATCCACGTCATGGGGACACGCCCGAAGAGGTGGCTCGCTGCGGCGTAGGCGGCCTGGCTGCGCGGGTGAGTGGCGGCGAACAGCGCCTGCTCGCGGGCGGTGAGTTCGGCGAGGCGGCCGCGCTCGATCATGGCAGTGCTCCTGACGGGTATGGCGTCCGCCGACCGGCAGCCGCATCGCTGTTCCCGGACATGGTAGAGGGTCTGCGCAGGTCCGTTGGATGAGACATAGGTGTCGGGTGTTGAGACGGTGTGGCTACCCTGGGAGCAGGTCAAGAGCACCAGCGACAAGCCCCGGCTCGCTGGTCGGCAACCCTCCACCGCGGTGGGGTGCCCCGGGTGAGGACCTGGCCCGCCACCCGGCGGGCAAGCGCGGATGTCTTCTTCGACCTCCGCCCCGCCATACCGGTGGGGCCTGTGGGCTCCCCGGCCGACCAGACGGAGCGCATGACATGAGCCAGACCCCGGGATGGTCCTTCGAGACCCGCCAGATCCACGCCGGGCAGGCGGCGGACAGCGCCACCGGCGCCCGCGCCCTGCCGATCTACCAGACGACCTCCTACGTCTTCCGCGACACCGACCACGCCGCGAACCTGTTCGCGCTCAAGGAGTTCGGGAACATCTACACCCGCCTCATGAACCCCACGACCGATGTCGTCGAGCAGCGGATCGCCTCCTTGGAGGGCGGCGTCGGCGCGTTGCTGCTGGCCTCCGGCCAGGCCGCCGAGACGCTGGCCATCCTCAACATCGCCGAGGCCGGCGACCACGTCGTCGCCTCGCCGTCGCTGTATGGCGGGACGTTCAACCTGTTCAAGCACACCCTGCCGAAATTCGGCATCGAGGTGAGCTTCGTCGAGGACCCCAACGACCTGGCCTCCTGGGAGGCGGCCGTCCGACCGAACACCAAAGTCTTCTTCGGGGAGTCCATCGCCAACCCCAAGCAGGAGATCCTCGACATCGAGGGAGTCGCCGCGGTGGCGCACGCGGCCGGGGTCCCGCTCATCGTGGACAACACCGTCGCCACGCCCTACCTCATCAGGCCGCTGGAATGGGGCGCCGACATCGTCGTCCACTCCGCCACGAAGTACCTCGGTGGGCACGGGACCGCGTTGGCGGGCGTGATCGTCGACGGCGGCTCGTTCGACTTCGGTGCGGACCCGGAGAAGTACCCCAACTACAACACCCCCGAGGAGTCGTACCACGGGCTGGTCTATGCCCGGGACCTCGGCGTGGGCAGTGCCCTGGGTGCGAACCTCGCCTTCATCCTCAAGGCCCGGGTGCAGCTCCTGCGCGACCTCGGGCCGGCGGCCGCGCCGTTCAACGCTTTCCTCATCGCGCAGGGCCTGGAGACGCTGTCGCTGCGGATCGAACGACACGTGGCCAACGCGGCCGCGGTGGCGTCCTGGCTCGAACACCACGATCAGGTGGAGTCGGTTCGGTGGGCCTCGCTCCCGTCGAGTCCGCACCACGCGCTGGCCGAGAAGTACTGCCCACGGGGCTCTGGGGCGGTGCTGGCCTTCGAGGTCGCCGGCGGCGTGGCGGCCGGGAAGCGGTTCGTCGAGGCGCTCCAGCTCCATTCCCACGTGGCCAACATCGGCGATGTGCGCTCCCTGGTGATCCACCCCGCCTCGACCACCCACTCGCAAGGCGGTGACGAGGACCGGCTCGCCGCCGGAGTGACGCCGGGGTTGATCCGCCTCGCGGTCGGCATCGAACACATCGACGACATCCTGGCCGACCTCGAACAGGGCTTCACCGCGGCCAAGGGCGCCTGACCGCGCGCTGGTGGGGCCGTGCCGCAGCGGCGGCCCCACCAGCGATAACCGATGGCCGTTGCCGGGCCCATCGGCGAGGATGGCCGGGTGCCCCCCATCGACGCGCCCGCTTCTCGGGTGCGCCTGCGTGACCTCGATCCGCTGGTCCACCGGCTCCTGATCGGCAACGGCTTCTCCTCGATCGGCAGCGGCCTGACCATGCCGTTCCTCTACGTCTATCTCGCCCATGTGCGCGGCATCGAGACCGCCGTCATCGGGTTGCTCTTCGCCTGGATGGGGGTCGTCGGCCTGCTCACCGCCCCCCTCGGGGGGACGCTCATCGACCGGTTCGGGCCGCGCCCGATCATGGCGGCGGGGCTGGTCGCCGAGGCGCTGGCGGTCGCCTCGTTGGCGCTGGTCCGCTCGGCCACCTCCGCGTTCGTCGTCGCCACGGCGATCACGCTGGGCACCGTGGGTCTGTGGCCGGCCATGACGGCCTTGATGACCCGGCTGGTCCCACCGGCCGCCCGGGAGCGCGTGTATGGCGTCCAGTTCATGACGCTCAACGCCGGCCTCGGGATCGGCGGACTGATCTCCGCCACCCTGGTCGACGTCACGCGGCCGCAGACCTTCGAGCGCCTGTACGTGCTGGACGCCGCGACCTACCTGGTCCTCATCGCGATCGTGCTGTCCTTCCCACGGGGCACGGGGGCGCTGCGGCCGGCCGAGGGCGAGGACGGTGCTGAGACTGCCGTGGCAGTGCCCGGTTGGCGCACGGTGCTGGCGGATCGGACGGTGTTGTGGCTCACCGCCACCTGCGTCGTCGCCGTGACGTTCGGCTACGCACAGATGGAGGCGGGTTTCGCCGCCTACTCCGTCGACGTCGCCGGCGTCCCACCCAACGCCCTGGGACTGGCGTTCGGTGCCAATACCGCAGTCATCGTGGTCGGGCAGCTGGCGACATTGCGGTTCATCGAGGGCCGCAGCCGGTCCCGGCTCCTTGCCCTCGCTGCCCTCCTCTGGGGGCTGTCCTGGGCCGTCATCGCCCTGGCTGCCCCGGCCGGCGGTACGGCCGCGGTGGTGTGCGCGATCCTCGGCATGGGCATCTTCGGGCTTGCCGAGACGCTGTGGGCCCCGGTCGCCCCCGCGGTCTTCAACGCGATGGCTCCCGAGGAACTGCGAGGTCGGTACAACGCCCTGCAGTCCATGGTCTGGACCATCTCCTCGATCATCGGTCCGGCCATGGCCGGACTGCTCATCGGGCATGGGTTGGCGAGGTGGTGGGTCGGGGCCACCATCGGTGGCACCGTGCTGGCGGCGGTTGGTTTCGCCCGGCTGCACGGGGGGCTGTCCGCCCTGGCCGATGGCCGCGCCGCCCCGGCCGACGGCGGTGACGGCGGGCTCGGATCGCTAGTGCAGCAGGATCCGGTCTAGCCGCCTCGAGGTCACCCACAGACCCACAGCGCCCATGGCGACCAGATAGGCCACGGACACCAGGGACGCCGTCGTCACCAGCCCGGTGGTGAGCTCGCGGCACAGGACGACTCCGCGATAGAGCGGGGTGACCTCGACGAACCATCGGATCGAGGAGGGGAGCGTCTCGATCGGGAAGAAGGTCGCCGAGAAGAGGAACATCGGCATCGTCGTCACGGTGATGAACTCGAAGTCCTGCCAGGAGCGCATCCAGGATGTGGCCGCCAAGCCCAGCCCGCCGAAGGCCAGGCCGATCAGGGTCGAGGCGGGCAGGGCGAGCAGCGCCCACCACGATCTCGTCAGTCCCAGGACTGCCATGACGAGAAGGAACGCGGTGGCATACGCACCGCCGCGCAGGAGGCACCAGGTCAGCTCCCCGGCCGCGACATCCTTGGTGCTCATGGGTGTGGCCAGGACGGCGTCATAGAGCTTGCCGTGGCGAAGCCGGAAGAAGAAGTTGTAGGTGGAGTCGTAGACCGCACCGTTCATGGCCGAGGCGGCCAGCATCCCGGGTGCGACGAACGCGGCATACGGGACCTGTTGGCCCTGATAGGTGAAGGAGTCGATGAGCGAGCCGACGCCGACGCCGATCGAGAGCAGGTAGAAGACCGGCTCGAGGAAGCCTGACGAGAAGCCGAGCCACTCGGACCGATAGAAGACCAGGTGCCGGAAGACGAGCCGGGTGGCCGGCACCGCGGTCATGAGGCGCTGTCTCATGCGACCAACCTCCGCTCGAGGCGTCGGGCCGCGAGCCACCAACCGGCGATGGCGAGGGCGAGGAGATAGCCGGTGTGCCCGACGGCGTGGCGCCAGTCGACCTGGTCGAGATAGAGCATCCGGGTCAGTTCCACACCGTGGTACAGCGGGGTCAGCTGGGCGGCTGCCTGAAGCGGCGGGGCCAGCGCCGAGATCGGGAAGAACGCGCCGGAGAAGAGGAAGAGGGGCACCATGCCGAGGCGGTAGAGGATGCTCAGCCCGGTGTCTGATCTCAGCCCGAGGGTGTAGCCCATGATCAGGGTCGCGAAGGCCAGCCCGACGAGCACCTGGACCCCGAGGGCGAGGAGCCACCCGACGGGTGAGGGGCTCAGCCCGAAGATCGCCAGGACCGCCATGAAGACGGCCAGCGCGCTGGCGATCCGGAAGGCGATGAATCCCACGTGGCCGCCGAGGATGTCGACGGTGCGTAGCGGTGTGGCGACCATGGCGTCATAGACCTTGTCCCACGTGATCATGCCCATGACCGGCCAGGCGGCCTCGCCGAAGGCGATGTTCATCGACTGGGTCGCCACCAACCCCGGCGCGATGAAGGCGAGGTATGACGCCGCGCCGTCGAGCTGGGCGCCGCCGGACACATACCGCCCCAGCAGGACGCCCATCGAGACCACGTAGAACAGGGGCAGCACCAGCGACGAGATGACCCCCCCGCGCCAGGTGCGCGCCAGGACCGTGCGCCAGTAGTCGTACTGGCGCCACACGAGGGCGAGGTCGGGGATCATTCGACGAGGCTGCGTCCGGTCAGGGCCAGGAACACGTCCTCCAGGCTGGAGCGCCGCACCAGGGTCGAGACGGGGTTCAGTCCACGGGCGTGGACCGCGGCCAGGGCGTCCTCGCCGGCGTCGGTGTAGACCAGCAGCCGGTCGGGGAGCACCTCGACCCGACTGCCCAGGTCGGCCACCACCGGGGCGTGACGTTCGTTCTCGCCGTAACCGAAGCGCAACTCGGCCACCTCGGGGCTGGAATGACGGGCGATCAGCTCCCGAGGCGAACCCTCGGCGACGATGACGCCGCCGTCCATCACCACCAGGCGGTCGCACAACTGCTCGGCCTCGTCCATGTAATGCGTGGTGAGGACCAGGGTGACCCCGGTGTGCTTGAGGCGGAACAGCTGGTCCCACAGCAGATGCCGGGCCTGCGGGTCGAGCCCGGTCGTCGGCTCGTCGAGCAGCAGCAGGTCGGGGGAGTTGACCAGGGCTCGGGCGATGCTCAGGCGGCGCTTCATCCCGCCCGAGAGGTGCTCCACCTTGGCCTTGGCCTTGTCGGTCAGCTGGACGAACTCGAGCAACTCGTCGGCGCGGCTGGCCACGTCGGTGCGCGTCATCCCGAAGTAGCGCCCGAAGACGGTGAGGTTCTCGCGCACCGTGAGCTCGGAGTCGAGGGTGTTCTCCTGGGGGCAGACACCCAGGCGAGCGCGGATGGCCGGGCCGTCGGTGCGCGGGTCCAGGCCGAACACCGTCAGCGATCCGCCGGTGGGCGCGGAGACGGCGGCGATCATCCGCATCGTGGAGGACTTGCCGGCGCCATTGGGCCCGAGGAAGCCGAAGGCCTCGCCGCGCGCCACGGACACGTCGACGCCCCGAACCGCCTCGACGTCGCCATACGCCTTGCGCAGGCCCCGGGCCTCGATGTGCATGGTGGTCACGGTCGACAACCATACGGAGCGCCGCCGACACAGCGCTGCCGGATGTCGCGTGGCGTCAGGCGGACTTCTCCGGCGCCGGGACGTCGGGGAGCACCGCAGGGGTGGCGCGCTGGCGGAGCAGGGCCTCCAGGTCCACGCCCATGGTGTCCTTGAGCAGCTGCAACGTCTGCAGGACATTGCTGCTGACCTGCTTGGGCACCGACCCGGCACCGTCGGTCGAGATCACTGTGAGCTTGTCGATCGCCGACATCGGCGCCGCAACCTCCCGGGCCACCTTCGGCAGCACCTCGATGAGCATTTGGAGGACGGCCGCCTCGTTGTAGCGGCCGAAGGCGTCCGCGCGCTTGGTCATCGCCTCGGCCTCGGCCTGACCGGTCGCCAGGATGGCGGCCGCCTGTGCCTCGCCCTCGCTGCGTAGGGCATCGGCCTCGGCGACCCGGCGGGCCTTCTCGGCCTCACCTCGCTTGGCGCCCTCGATCGCCTCGGCCTCGGCCAGTGCGGTGCGGCGGGCCTTCTCGGCCTCACCGAGCAGCCGGGCCTTCTCGGCCTCGGCCTGGGCCGCCGCGATGGCGGCCGCTTTGCGGGCCTCGGCCTCGGCGATGGCCGCGGTGCGGGCCGCCTCGGCGCCCTGCTCGACCTTGTAGCGTTCCGCATCGGCCGGCCTGCGGACCTCCGAGTCGAGCTGGCGCTCCTTGAGCGCGGCCTGACGGGCCGCCACCTTCTCCTGTTCGGTGAGCACGGCCTGGTCCCGGTCGGCTTGGGCGAGGGGGCCGGCGGAGTTGGCCTGGGCCGTCGCTGCGTCGGTCTCCGCCTTGATCTCGGCCTGCTTGAGGGCCAGCTGACGTTGGGCGACGGCGATCTCCTGCTCGGCGGCGAGTCGGGCCTGCTCGGCAGCCTGCCGCGCGTTGGCCTCGGCGATCGCGGCGGCCTGCCCGACCCGGGCGGCCTCGGGACGACCGAGGTCGGAGAGGTAGTTGCCGTCGTCGGTGATGTCCTGGATCTGGAAGGTGTCCAGGACCAGGCCCTGGCCGGTGAGGGACGTCTCGGACTCGTCGGCCACCCGTTGGGCGAACGCGGCCCGGTCCCGGATGATCTGTTCCACGGTCAGCGAGCCGACGATGGAGCGCAGCGAGCCGGCCAGGGTCTCCTGGGTGAAGGTCTCGATCTCCCCCTGCTGGGTGAGGAATCGCTGCGCTGCGGCCCGGATCTGGTCCTCGTTGCCGCCGACCTTGACGATGGCGACCCCATCGAGGTTGAGCTTGACGCCCTGCCCGGAGACCGCGCCGCGGATCTGGACCATGATGCGCCGACTGGACAGGTCGAGCACGTGCAGCTTCTGCACGAAGGGTAGGACGAAGACGCCGCCGCCCATGACCACCTTCTGACCGGACAGGTCGGTCGAGATCTGGCCCGTCTCGGCGTTGCGGACCTCCTTGCCCCGCCGGCCGGTGACGATGAACGCCTCATTGGGCCCGGCCACCTTGTAGCGCTGCGTGAGCAGACCGGCGATGAGCAGCAGGGCCAGGGCCAGGCCCAGGACGGCAATGACGACGGGTGAGATGTCGGGGACCATGTGGCCTTCCGTTCGGTGATCCGGGTCAGCGCGCTTCGACGACGACGGCCGTCGGTGACAAGACGCGGATGACGGTGATGGGCGTTCCCGGCTCGAGGGATGAATCTGCGCGCGCATTGAGCCGGGTGATGTGTCCGGCCACGGTGACCGTCACCTGACCCAATCCGGACGTCGGGATGGTCTCGACGACGGTGCCGCTGGCCCCGACCAGGCTGGCGGTGCGCACCGTCGCTTCGTCGCCGCCGCGCATCAGCACGGCCGATGCCTTGGCTGTTGCGAGGCCGAGGACCGCACCACCGGCCAGCCCGGCCAGGACCGCCCACGTCGTGCTCCCGCTGGCGTTGAGCACGAGCGCTCCGACGAAGCCGAAGGCGGCCAAGAAGGCGGCGATCGCGGCACCTGAGAAGAGGTCACTGTCCATGCCGCCGAGCAGGCCGTCGACGACGTCTCCGGCCAGGACCGAGACGAGCAACAACACCAGGCCGACCGCGCCGATGACGTAGAAGATGAGCACCCCTGACCTCCCTAACGCGATCCTACGTCCACAGCGCGAGGGCCACCTGCCCAACGCCGAGGCCCGACCGGTCTGTGGGAGGGGACGCCTACGCTGGGGCCATGCGCCGGGTCGACGGGCGGCTGGTCTTCAGCCCCACCGATGTGACGAAGCACCTGGCCTGCCCCCACATCACCAGCCTCGACCTGGCGGCGACCGAGCCGGGAGGCCCGCGGCCGGCCGCGCCGGACGATGCGCTGGCCCTGGTCTTCGCCCGCGGGCTGGCACACGAGCGCCGCTACCTCGATGCGGTGCTCGCCTCGGGGCGGCAGGTGGTGGCGATCGAGAGCGGTCCACGGGCCGGCGCGGACACCCTGTCGGCGTTGCGGGCCGGCGCGGATGTCGTCTACCAGGCCGCCTTGGGCTCGCTACCGACGCGGTGGCTGGGTTACGCGGACTTCCTGCTCCGCGTCGAGGAACCCTCCGCGTTGGGCCCGTGGCGGTATGACGTTGCCGACACCAAGCTGGCCCGGCGTCTCAAGGTCCCTGCCCTGATCCAGCTGGCGACCTATGCCGAGGCGCTGGAGGCCATTCAGGGGGTCCCGGCTCGCCGCCTGGTGGTCGTCGGAGGTGACGGGGTCGAGCATCCCTGGCGACTGGTCGACGTCGGGGCCTACGCCCGACGTGCTCGCGAGCGACTCGTCGAGGCGGCCGACGCCACGTCGGCGAACCTCGGCTTGGGTGGGCTCCCCACCGAACCGGTCCCGGTGCCCCACTGCCTGCAGTGCCGGTGGTCCGAGCACTGCTCTCGGGAGTGGGAGGCCGCGGACGACCTGTCCCTGGTCGCGGGGATGCGACGCGCGACCCGGGAGGTGCTGCGCGCGGAGGGCATCGCCACCGTCGCGGCGTTGGCGGCTGCGCCGGATGGGGCCCCGTCGGCGCTGCCGCGGCGAACGTGGGTCCGGGTGCGCGACCAGGCCCGCCTGCAGGTCCAGGAGCGCACCAGCGGACGCCCGTCATACGAGCTGCTCGAGCCGGAACCGGGACACGGGCTGTTGTCCCTGCCGCCGCCGAGCCCGGCGGACGTCTACCTCGATTTCGAGGGTGACCCCTTCGCCGAGGACGGCCGCGGCCTGGAGTATCTCGCCGGGCTGTTGACCCGAGGGGGTGAGTTCACCGCGTGGTGGGCGCACGACCCGCCAGCCGAGCGGCGCCTCGTCGCGGACCTGCTGGCCGAGCTGCACCGCCGTTGGCAACAGGCCCCTGACCTGCACGTCTACCACTATGCGGCCTACGAGGTGACCCGGCTCAAGGAGCTCACCGGCCGGTATGGCGTGGCCGAGGACCTGCTCGATGGGCTGTTGCGCGGGGAGGTCTTCGTCGACCTGTACCAGGTCGTCAAGCAGGCGATCCGGGTCTCCAAGCCGTCCTACTCGATCAAGAAGCTTGAGGATTTCTACTGGGGTCAGGTGCGCGGCAGCACCGACGACGGCGAGGTGACCGACGCTCTCGACAGCGTCGTGCAATACGAACGGTGGCTCACCGAGACCGACGAGGGGCGCCGCGCGGCGATCCTGGCGTCGATCCGGGCCTACAACGAGGTGGATGTCCGGTCTACCGAGGCCTTGCACAACTGGGTCGAGGAACGACGCGCCGAGCTGGAACAGGCCTATGGGCCGTTGCCCCGCCCGGCCCACGCCGTCCCGAGCGAGGCGTTCGCCATCTCGGAGCGCGCCGCCACACAGGCCCGGCTCGCCGAGGAGCTGCGCGCGGCGGGTCAGCCGCTGTGGGCCGGGCTGGTGGGGTGGCACCGCCGAGAGGACCGCCCCGGGTGGTGGGACTACTTCCGCGCCGACGACATGGGGGTCGCCGACCTGGTCCTGGACCCGGTCATGGTCGGTGGCCTCGGCGAGCCCGTCGAGATCGGCCGCGAGAAGCTCTCGACCCTGTGGCGCTACCCGTTCGAACCGCAGGACTGCCGACTGGAGGTCGGCCGCATCGCCCACGCGGCCGAGCCGGGGCACCCGGGGGCCGGCACGGTGCTCGCCCTCGACCCGGGCTTCGACAGCGGCGAGGGGTATGTCGTGCTCAAGCGCAGGTCACGCGACGCCCCGCTGCGTCCGCTGGGCCTGCACCCCCCTGGGCCGCTCGACGCGACCGTGCTGCAGGACGCCGTGTCGCGGGCGGCCCGCGGGGTGCTGGAGCGCCGTTCGAGCGTCGCGCAGCGGCTGGTGGGGCGGGTGCCGCCCCGGCAGATCGCACCTCGGCCCGGCGAACTGCCCGCCGAGACGGCGCTGCGGGTCGGGCGAGGCTTGGCCGATGAGGTGCTCGCGGTGCAGGGCCCGCCAGGCTCCGGCAAGACGCGGCTTGCCGCCGAGCTCATCCGTGCCCTCCTCGACGACGGCCGCCGGGTGGGCGTCACGGCCCTGTCCCATGCCGTGATCGGCAACCTCCTGGCCGCCGTGGGGCGCCCGGCGCTCCGCAAGGGGCCGACGCCGCAGGACGGCACCGGCCGGGAGGGTCCGGACGGCTGCGTCACCGTCGTGGAGGACAACGCGGCCATCGTCGCGGCGCTTGCCGACGGGTCGGCCCGCCTGGTCGGGGGCACCGCCTGGCTGTGGTCCCGGGAGGACCTGGCGGGGTCCGTCGATGTGCTCGTCGTGGACGAGGCCGGCCAGTTCTCGCTGGCCAACGCCGTGGCCGTCAGCAGCGCCGTCGCCGAGGGTGGCCCAGCGGTCGGCGGGCCCACCGGGCTGGTCCTTCTCGGAGACCCCCAGCAGCTCACCCAGCCGACGCGTGCGATCCACCCCGACGGCTCGGGGCGCTCCGCGCTGGAGCACCTCATCGGTGCGGTCGACACCATCGCCGCCGACCGCGGCGTCTTCCTCGACCGCACCTGGCGGCTCCATCCGCAGATCGCCGACCTCGTCTCGACGGTGTCCTACGACGACCGGCTCGAGGCGGCGCCCGGGCGGGAGCGGCAGCGCATCGACGGGCCCGGGCAACTCACCGGATCCGGCCTGCGCTGGATGCCGGTGCGGCATACGGGATGTTCCACCGAATCCGCCGAGGAGGCGGTGGTGGCCCGCGACCTGGTCACCGAGCTGCTGCGCTGCGAGTGGACCGATGCAGAGGGCGTCCGACGACCGATGACGCCCGCCGATGTCCTCGTCGTCGCGCCGTTCAATGCCCACGTCGGGTTGCTCCAGCGCGCCGTGCCCCCCGGTGTCCGGGTGGGCACCGTGGACCGGTTCCAGGGCCAGGAGGCCCCGGTGGTCATCTACTCGCTGGCCGCCAGCTCAGCCGCCGATGCTCCCCGCGGCGTGGGGTTCCTCTACGACCTGCACCGGCTCAACGTCGCGATCTCGCGAGCCCGGGCCTTGAGCGTCGTCATCGGCCATCCCGACCTGCTGGAGGCCCCGGTGGCCACCCCGGAACAGCTCCGCATGGTCAACGCGCTCTGTCTCTACGCGGACCGCGCCACCGTGGTGACGAGGTGAGCGACGCCCTGCGGATCAGCTATCCCGCTGAGCTGCCGGTCACCGCCCGGCGGGCCGATCTCGCCGCCGCCATCGACGCCCATCAGGTCGTCGTGGTGGCGGGGGAGACCGGGTCGGGCAAGACGACCCAGCTGCCCAAGATCCTGCTCGAGCTGGGCCGCGGCCGCGCCGGGATGATCGGGCACACCCAACCCCGTCGGATCGCGGCCCGGGCCGTGGCCGAACGGCTCTGTGAGGAGCTCGGGGTCGAGCTCGGCCGCGAGGTCGGCTACCAGGTGCGCTTCACCGACCACACCAGCCCCCTGACCCGGGTCAAGGTCATGACCGATGGAGTGCTGCTCAACGAGCTGACCCGCGACCGCGACCTGCGCCGCTATGACACGATCATCATCGACGAGGCACACGAACGGTCGTTGACCATCGACTTCCTCCTCGGCTACCTCGCCGCGCTGCTGCCGCGGCGTCCGGACCTGAAGGTGGTCATCACCTCGGCGACGATCGACCCGCACCGGTTCGCCGCCCACTTCTCCCGCCCCGGCGAGCCACCGGTCCCGGTCGTCGAGGTCTCTGGTCGCACCTATCCGGTCGAGATCCGCTACCGCCCGCTGCGTCGTCTGCGTGACGACACGATCGAGGAGGTCGACCAGATCCAGGGCGTGTGCGAGGCCATCGAGGAGCTGTGGACCGAGGCGGGTCACGGTGGGGGCGACGGTCCCCTGGGCCGGCACGACATCCTCGTCTTCCTCTCCGGAGAACGCGAGATCCGCGACACCGCGGACGCCGTGGCCGGGATGGCCCTGCCCCACACGGAGGTCATCCCGCTCTTCTCGCGGCTGTCCGCCGCCGAGCAGCATCGGGTCTTCGCCGCGCACTCGGGCCGCCGCATCGTCCTAGCCACCAACGTCGCGGAGACGTCCTTGACCGTGCCCGGGATCCGGTATGTCGTCGACGCGGGCACGGCTCGGATCTCGCGCTACTCACAGCGCCTCAAGGTCCAGCGGCTGCCCATCGAGGCGATCAGCAAGGCCTCGGCCAACCAGCGCTCCGGACGCTGCGGCCGGCTCGCCGACGGCATCGCCATACGCCTGTATGACGAGGAGGACTTCCTGGCCCGCCCCGACTTCACCGAGCCGGAGATCCTACGCACCTCCCTGGCCGCGGTCATCCTCCAGATGACCGCGTTGCGGCTGGGTGACATCGCCCGGTTCCCCTTCCTCGACCCACCCGACCCTCGACAGGTGGCCGACGGGGTGCGACTCCTCGAGGAGCTGCATGCCATCGAGGAGGTCACGGCTGCGCCGGCGACGTCCCGGCGTCGGCGTTCCCGCCCGCCCGCGCAGCGGTTGACCTCGGAGGGGCGGGTCATGGCGTCCCTGCCGGTCGACCCGAGACTGGCGCGGATGCTCATCGAGGCCGATCGCCGCGGGGTGCTGCGTGAGGTGCTGGTCATCGTCGCCGCCATGAGCATCCAGGACCCCCGGGAGCGTCCGCTCGACAAACAGGAGGCCGCCGCGGCGGCGCACCGGCGGTTCGCCGATGAGCACTCCGACCTGATGACCTTGCTCGCCCTGTGGGCCTACCTGAAGGAGCAGCAGCGGGAGCGTTCATCGAGCGCGTTCCGACGGATGTGCATCGCCGAGTTCCTCCACTACCTACGGGTCCGGGAGTGGCAGGACCTGGTGAGCCAGCTGCGGTCGGCCTGTCGGCGGGCCGGGATGGACACCGGTCGCGGTGGACAGCACGGCGAGCCGGACCGCGACGCCATCCATCTGAGCATTCTGGCCGGATTGCTCTCGCACGTCGGGCTGTGGGACGAGGCGAACCGGGAATACCTCGGGGCGCGGGGCGCGCGGTTCGCCGTGGCGCCGGGGTCCGCGCTGTTCCGCAAACGGGCCGACTACGTCATGGCCGGCGAGCTGGTCGAGACCTCCCGGTTGTGGGGCCGCCTGGTGGCCCGGATCGACCCCCGGTGGGCCGAGGAGGTCGGTGCCCATGTCGTGGTGCGGTCCTACTCGGAGCCACGGTGGTCGGCCCGGCAGGGCAGCGCGCTCGCCTCCGAGAAGGTGACCCTGTATGGCGTGCCGCTCGTGGCCGGCCGCAGCGTGCGGCTGGGGCGGATCGACCCGCAGCTGGCCAGGACGCTGTTCATCCGTCATGCCCTGGTCGAGGGGGACTGGTCCACCCGGCACCGCTTTTTCCACGACAACGCGGCGTTGCTCGAGCGGCTCGGTGACGTCGAGGCCAAGGCCCGGCGCCGCGACCTCGTCGTCGACGATTCGGTGCTGATGGCCTTCTACGAGGCGCGCATCCCCGCCGAGGTGGTCTCGGCACGGCACTTCGACACCTGGTGGAAGCGGGCCGGCCGCGCGGACCCGGCCCTGCTCACCTTCTCCGAGGACATGCTCCTCGCCGCGGCAGCCTCGAGCGTCACCCAGGAGCACTTCCCCGCCGACTGGCGTCAGGGTGAGCTCGTCCTGCCGTTGTCCTACCGGTTCGAGCCGGGTGCGGCCCGAGACGGCGTCAGCGTCCACATCCCGGTCGAGATGCTCAACCAGGTGCAGCCCGCCGGGTTCGACTGGGGCGTTCCGGGTCTGCGCGAGGATCTTGTCACCGCGCTCATCCGCAGTCTGCCCAAGACGGCGCGCCGGCTGGTGGTGCCCGCGAGCGACCACGCGGCCGCAGTGTTGCCTGCTGTCGAGGGCTTCGCGGTGGCCCACGCCGCGGGGAGCGCTCCGCAGACCCCGCTCGTCGAGGTGCTCGCCGGCGAGCTCCAGCGCCGCGCCGGGGTGCCGATTCGCAGCACCGACCTGGATCCTGCGGCCGTGCCGGCGCACCTGCGGCTGAGCTTCGTCATCGAGGACTCCGCCGGAGCGCCGCTCGCAGAGGGCAAGGACCTCGACGCCCTGATCGCACAGGTCGCGCCGCACGTCCGGCGTGGTCTGGCGTCGGCCGGCGCCGGCATCGAACGTCGCGGCCTGACCGACTGGCCAGGGGGCAGCGTCGCTGTCGAGGTCGAGCTGGCCGGTTCGAGCGCCCCCGCGGCGCCGGGCGTGGCAGTGCGCGGGTTCCCCGCACTGGTCGACGCCGGCGCGGCGGTCGATCTTCGGGTCCTGCCCAGCCTGGCCGAGGCCGAGGCGGCCCACCGGCTCGGAGTCCGCCGGTTGCTGCTCCTCGGCACACCGCCGCCGTGGAAGCGGGTCCTGGCGCAGCTGAGCAACGCGGAGAAGGTGGCTCTCGGCCACAACCCGCACGGGTCGGTCCCGGCCCTGCTCGAGGACTGCCTGGCCTGCGCCGTGGACGCCGTCGTCGCCGAGCAGGTGCGTCATACGCCGCGGACCGATGTGGAGTATGCCGACGCCCTCCTGGCCGTCCGCAACCACGCGGCCGGCCAAGCTCTGTCGGTCATCCGCGCCGTCGAGCCCGTACTCGGCCTGCACCGCACGGTGCAGGCGCGTCTGGACACGATGGCGTCGCCGGCCACCGCGTATCTCGTGGACGACGTGCGTCGTCAGCTCGGTGAGCTGGTCCGCCGCGGCTTCGTCGCCGACGCCGGTGTCGCCAGGTTGCCCGACCTGCGCCGCTATCTGACCGCGGTCGTCCATCGCCTGGACCGGGTCGGGGGCGCGTTGACCCGCGACGCCGAGCTGACCGATCAGGTGCAGGCGCTCGAGGACGCCTATGCCGTACTGCTCCACGACCTACGCCCCGCCGCCCGGCGAGCCGATGATGTCGTCGCGGTGTCCTGGATGCTCGAGGAACTGCGGGTGTCGTTCTTCGCGCAGTCGTTGGGCACTGCGCACCCCGTGTCGGTCCAGCGGGTCAGCCGGGCGCTGGCTGCCGTCCGCGCCGCCTACCGGGTCGGCTGACCGCGCGGTCGGAATGGCGCCCGCCGCCGGCGCGTTGACCTGGCAGAATCGAGTCTCGAACCGTCGAGCGCACCCGCCCAGAAAGACGCACGATGAGCCAGCACAGTCCCCTGCACCACATCGACGACGACGCTCCCCGCGACGGCGCGTCGGTCCTGGTCGTGCAGTTGACCGGGTTCATCGACGCCGGACACACCGGGGAGATCCTGGCCAAGCACGTGTTGGACACCCACGAGCACGAGGTGGTGGGTCGGTTCGACGTCGACCAGCTTCTCGACTACCGCGGTCGGCGTCCGGTGATGGTCTTCGACAAGGACCGGTGGACGTCCTACGACGAGCCGGCGCTGCTGCTCCATCGGGTCCGCGCCGATGACGGCACGGCCTTCCTCCTGCTCACCGGACCCGAACCGGACTACCAGTGGGAACGGATGGTCACCTCGGTCAAGCAGGTCGCCGAGATGTTCGGCATCACCTTGACCGCGAGTGTCCACGGCATCCCCATGGCCGTGCCGCACACCCGACCGTTGGGCGTCACCAGCCACGGCACCAACCCGGCCCTGGTGGGGCCGCAGGCTGCCGCATTCGCGCAGGTCCAGGTGCCCGGCAGCTTCACGGCGTTGCTGGAGTACCGCCTCGGCCAGGCCGGACGTGATGCCGTCGGTATGGCGGTGCATGTTCCGCACTACCTCGGCCAGGCCGAGTATGCCGAGGCCGCGTTGGTCGGGCTGCACCAGCTGAGCGCCGTCACCGGGCTGGCCCTCGACGCGTCGGCGCTGGCCAGTGCGGCCCGCGACGGCCTCGAGCAGGTCAGCGCCGAGCTCGCCGACAACGACGAGGCGAGCCAGCTCGTCGCGGCGCTGGAGCGGCAGTACGACGCCTTCGAACGCGGTCGTGAGGTGCCGAGCCTGCTCGCGGCGGATGCCCCGGTGCCCTCGGCCGAGGAGATCGGCGCCGAGCTCGAGGCATTCCTCAAGGACGTCACCGCCGATGGTCCTGGCCCGACGGAGGCGACCGGACCGGCTTAGCCCTTGGCGTCGGCCCACCGCTGGACGACGGCGACATCGGCGACGAACCGCACCGCGTCGGTGCCGCACCAACGTCGCGCCGACGCCTCGAGCGCGGCATGCACGACGTGGACGGCTTCGGCCGCTGCCGGTGCCGGCACGTGGAGCAGCAACTCGTCGTGGAGGCACAGCACGATCTGGCCCCCGGTCGGGCGTAGGCCGTGGCGCACGGTCGCGGCCCAGGCCTTGAACAGCTCGGCAGCCGACCCCTGGATGATGGCGTTGCGGGCGAACCGACCGCGGGCCGCAGCCGTCGCCGGTGACTCCACACCCTCGGCCCGCGGCCAGTCCAGCGGCACCCGACGGCCGCCATACGTGCGCAGTTCACCGCGCTGCATACCGATCCGGTAGGCCGCGTCGAGCCGTCCCATGGCGACCGGGTAGGCACGTTCCAGGCCGGCCAGCGCCTCGGCGGCCGTTCCGCTGCGCTGGCCATACATGGCCGCCAGGACAGCCACCTTCGCCACCGCCCGCTCGACACCGAGCCGGGCCGCCACCGGTGCGTAGAGGTCATCGGCCCGCGTCGCCGCGGCCAGCGCCGGGTCGCCGGAGACGACGGCGAGCACCCGGGGCTCGATCTGACCGAGATCGGCACGCACGAACACGTGCCCGGGGTGCGCCGAGACCCCGCCGCGCAACCCGCTCGGCAGGCTGTGCAGGCCGTTCTGCGCCGTCATTCTCCCGGCCGCGCCGTCGCACGCCGACCAGGTGCCACGGAGTCGGTCGTCCGCTCCGACGCACTCATCGACCCAGCGATACCCGTAGGTCGTGGCGACCCGCTCGGCGGAACGCCAGCCGAGCAGCGCGTCGACGATGGGGTGGGTGGCTCGGTAGGGCTGAAGCACCCACTTGCGGGTCGTCTCGACCCGCACCCCCGCCGCGGCCAGGAGGGTCTTGACGGCTGCCGGGTTGCGCAGGTCGGTCGCCCCGAGTCCGGGTGGCGCATGGCGCAGGACCTGCTCGTCACGCAGGGCGCGCAGCGCCGCGGCGTCGGCGTCGTCGGTGGGACGTCGGCCGGCCGAGGTCGCGATAAGCCGTTCCAGCTCGGCCCGGTCGACGGGCAGCCCGTCCCGCTCCAGTTCCAGGCACAAGATAGCCGCAGCCGACTCCGCGGTCACGTCCGGCACCGCTCGTGGCCCCACAGCGGACAGCGCCTCCTGTTGGCGCTGGTATGCCGTCCACGCGCATTGGGCGAGCGCTTCGAGCCGGCCCGGTCGGTCGGCCCAGCACGGGTCGAGGGCTTCGGCCCGCAGGTGCCCGTCGGCGCGCAGCGGGTCGTCGCCTTCGGCGGCGCGGGCGGTGGAGAAGAGGTCCGCTGGGGGCTGGTGATCGCCGGGTGCCGGTCGCGGGGCGGCGGACACCTCGAGCCCGCGGGCCACGGCCCACACGAGGGCAGGGTCGGCAGGCCACCCACCGACCAGGACCCGATGGGCCTCGGCCAGGTCCCAGCAGCGGGCCAGGTGGACCCCGCTGGCCACGATCGGAGCCAGGCCTGCCCGCGCCGACCAGACCACCCAGCGCGGGCTGTCGGTGCTCTCCCACTGCGCGACCCGGTGAAGAGCCTCCGGCCAGGTCAGGTGTTCCACCTGATCGGCGCGCAGGGGTGCGGGGGTCGGGTCGGTGACGGTGGCCAGACAGGCTCGTTGCGGCGCGCCATCGGCATACCCGATGACCAGAACGACCGGGTGACCCGTCGATGCGCTCGTGGCCACGGCGTCATCCTCTCAGCCGGGGACGACACCGCACCGGCCAGGGATGGACTGCGCGCCCTGTGGTGTTGTCACCCGCGGCCCGTCGGCATGGTCGAATGGGTGAACACGAGCGCGAGGCATCGCACGAAGGAGCAGTCACGTGGGGATCTTCGGCAGGACCACCCCGAAACCACCGGTCGGTTCGGCGCTGGAACGCGCCTCCGCCCATGAAGCCGCCGGGCCGGACGACGGGCTGAGCGCCCGGGTGGCCGAGTTCGTCGAGCGACTCCTCGAGGTGGGGATCGACGGCCGCGGTCCGTTCGACTCGGCCCAGCAGGTCGCCGCATCGGCGCTGGACAAGGAGGGCTCCCGCGAGGCCGCCATCTCCGCACTGACGCGCACTCATGTCGGGTTGGCCGCGGCCGGCGGTTTCGTGACCGGGCTGGGCGGCTTCCTCACCTTGCCGGTGGCGCTGCCGGTCAACGTCCTGGAGTTCTACGTGCTGGCCACCCGCGCGGTGGCGGCCACCGCCCACCTCCGTGGGTATGACCTGGCCCGCCCAGAGGTCCGCAGCGCCGTCCTGCTCACCCTCGCCGGTGCCGACACCGAGGACATCCTCAAGAAGGCCGGGCTAGCCGGCAGCGGGCGGATCACCCGGCTGGCCGGCCAGCGCCTGCCCGCGTCGGCGATCATGGTCATCAACAAGGGGGTCGGTTTCCGGCTCGTCACCCAGGCCGGCAAGGGCGTCTTCGCCCGCTTCGGGCGGGCGGTGCCGGTTCTCGGCGGGGGAATCGGAGCCGGCCTGGACGGGTTCCTCATGGCCCGGATCGTCAGTGCCGCGCGCGCCGAGTTCCCGCTCCACCTGGCGGCGGACGCGGCGACTGACTGACCAGCGGCGTCGAGGGGCCCAGCGGAATCCGCCGGGCCCCTCGGACGTTCTTACCGTCGGCCGGTCCGTGGTTCGGCGATCCCGCTGCCACCGGCTCGAAGGAAGGACCGTCAATGGCTCGTCACGCAACTCGCTGGGGTGTGCTTCGGACGTTCGGGTTGGCTGCGCGCGCAGCGGTGCGTCCCGGAGGTCCCTCCTGGGGCGCCCGGCTTGCTGCCGTGCCGCGGATGGTGCGAGCGACCCTGCGCGGGCAGTACCGCGGGGCGACGGTGGGCTCACTGGGCCTGATGGGTCTGGCCGCCCTGTATGTCGTCTCTCCGGCCGACCTCATCCCGGAGGGCCTGTTCGCGCTGGCCGGGCTGGCCGACGACGCGCTCGTCGTGTCCTGGCTCGCCGCCGCGCTCGTCGCGGCGACCGAGGACTTCATCACCTGGGAGCAGGGCCAGCCTGTGCAGCCCACCCCGCAGGACGCCGCGAGCTCCGGTGGTCCCGGGTTCTCGCCGAGCGGCCCGACGGTGCAGTCGTTCGTGGTGCGCTGACCCCTGACCGCCCGGACCGCCCTGTCCGGGGCGGGTGACCGGGGGCGTCAGGGTTCGGCGGGTGAACTGGCGTCGGCCAGGACGGTCGTGCCGTCGGGTGCGGTGGCGGTGTCCTCGAACCGCAACAAGGTGATCCGGTGGTTGTCCATCTCGAGCACGGTCAGCCGCGCCCCGTCGAGGTGGACCGCATCCCCGACGTCTGGCACCGAGCCGAACTGCTTGTAGAACAGCCCCGCGAGGGTGACATAGTCCTCGCCCTCGGGGAAGGGGAAGCCGACGAGGTCCTCGGCGTCGACCACTCGCATGGAGGCATCGATCTCGTATTCACTGCCGACGAGCTTCTTGACCCGTCGGGCCTGCCGGGTGAACTCGTCCTCGTAGTCACCGACGATCTCTTCCAGGATGTCCTCGAGGGTGATGATCCCTTCGGTTCCGCCGTACTCGTCGATGACGATGGCCATCTGCTGACGCGTGCGTTTGAAGTCCTTGAGCAGGTCGGCGAGCGACTTGCTCTCGGGCACGATGTAGGGCGGCTGGGCGAACTCCCCGACCTTGCGCCGGCTCACGTGCTTGAGGTGGTCGGCCGAGGCGCTCTCGGCCATGACGGTCAGCAGCTCCTTGATCGCGACGACGCCGGTGATGCGGTCCAGCGACCCGTCATACACCGGGAAGCGAGCGTGCGGGATGTCCCGGAAGAACTGCAGCGCGTCCCCGAGGGTATCGTCTTTGGCCAACGCGCGGATCTTGGTGCGTGGCACCATCGCGTCGCGCACGCTCTGCTCGTCGAGCTCGAAGACGCCACGGATCATCTCGGTCTCGTCGGGGTCGAGGGTGCCGTCCTTCTCGCTGGCCTCGAGGATCATCCGGATCTCCTCGACCGACATGGTGAAGTGGCTCTCCGCCCCGTGGCCGCCGAGGTTGCCCTGGCCGGAGAGCCTCAGCAGGGTGTCGGAGGCCTTCTTCATGACGAAGATCAGCGGTCGGAAACTGAGGTAGAGGATGTTGATGAGGCGTCCCACGCGCAGGCTCAAGCCCACGGCCTTGTGGAAGGCCAGGACCTTCGGTGCCAGCTCGCCACCGACGATGTGGACGAACGAGATGATCGTGAAGGCCACGATGTAGGACACGGTGTGTGCGGCGTGGTGATAGACGTCGTGATCGCCCAGAGCCGTGAAGAGCGAGACGAACCACGGGTCGGTCACCCGGTGCATCGCCTCCATCCCGACGGCGCCGAGGCCCAGCGAGACCAAGGTGATGCCGATCTGGGTGACCGAGTAGAACCGCTCCGGCTCCTTGTGGAGCAACTCGACGGTTTGGGCGCGCTTGTCGCCCTCCTCCGCGAGTTGGCGGATCCGGCTCCGCCGGGCCGAGGAGATCGCGATCTCCGATCCGACGAAGAAGGCGTTGCCTGCCACGAGCGCGAGGATGATCGCGATGCGCAGGTAGAGCGGCCAGTCCTCCATGGGGCGACCTCCGGTGTCCCTGGGCCGACGGTGGCCCACGCCGCAGTGTACGAGAGGTGACGTCGTGGTGACGTCCACCTGTCGCCGGGTGGTTTGTCCACATGGCTCTGCGGTCCCGACCTGCCGTCCACAGTCCAGGTCGGCCAGGTCGACCGGGGCGCTCGGGTTCGCGAAGGTCGGGCGTATGACGCCGATCACCGTCTCCTCGATGCCGGATCTGTTGACCGTGCTGCCGTACCAGCTGGGCTTCTACCCGCGTCGCTCGCTGGCGCTGGTGGTGCTGGTCAACGGGCGGGTGGAGCTGACCGTGCGGATGGATCTCGATCCGCTCGAGCAGGTCGACGGCGCGCTGGTGTCGGTGCGCAGGGCCATCTCGCGGCTCGGCGCCTCCTCGGCATACCTGGTGGCCTACGAGGACTGCGCGGGGGAGTCGACCGCGGTCGCTCACCGGGTGGCGGCGGCGCTGCGCCGGGCGGGAGTGCGGGTGGCCGGCAGTGTTGTGGTGCGGGACGGGCGGTGGCGCGAGCGCGGGCGCGGTGGCGAGTGGCGGTCGTTGCCCGCCGTCGAGGAGGTGCCTGCGGCGCGCCGGTTCCAGCGCCTCGGTGTGCTTCCCGCGCCGGACCGCGACCTGCTGTGGTTGGACATCGAGCCGCTGCCCGACGGCAGCGCCCCGTTGCGCTGCCATCTGTTGTCATCGGCACGCCAACGGCGCGAGGACGACGTCCGGGCGGACCGCCACGGCCGGATCCTCGGCGACCTGGATCGTTGGCGCGAGTGGTATGTCGGCCGGGTCTGCGCGGACCCCGCCCCGTTGGGGGACGGGACGGCCGTCGAGTTGCTCGCCTCGCTCGACGACCGGCTGGTCCGGGACATTGTCATCGCGTGGCTGACCCAGGGCCACCTCTCGCCCGACGACTTCGGTGCCGACCTCGCCGCAGCGATCCGCGAGCGGCTGCCGGTCGTCGTCATCAGCGACGACGACGACCACCCCGACGCGGTATGCCGGGCCGGCCTCGACCTCGACCGCAGGATTGCTGCGGGGTTGGAGGTGCTGTGCCGGACCACCCCCGCCTCACAGGCAGCGCCGGTGCTGACTGTCCTGGCCTCGTTGCGGTGGTCGAAGGGTGACGGCGCGCGGGCCCGCGTCGCGCTGGACAAGGTGCTGGCCATCGACCCGACCTACTCCCTTGCCCTGCTGCTCGACCAGGTCATCGCGCACGGGATCCGGCCGGCGGATTGCGCCTGAGCAGTCGCCAGCATCCCCGCCTCAGCGGAACGTCACCGCGCAAGCCCAGGAGCCCGGGGCGCGGGACGCCGACCGTCCCATCACCGCCGCCCCACGGCGCGCGTCCGGAGACCGGCGCGCGCAGGACCTTCGGCAGCGGGCTGGACCCGCACGATCCGGTACCGTTCTCGGCGGGGCCGTCCGCCGCGTCCGCGGATCGGCCATGGCGCTGGATCAAGGAGGTTCCATCGTGTCGATCGTCGTGGGTTACGTCTCGACCAAGGAAGGCAAGGCCGCGCTGCGGCGCGCAGCCGAGGAGTGTGCCCTGCGCAAGTCCGACCTCATCGTCGTCCACTCGACGCGCGGTGGTCGGCACGCCGACGGCGAGGAGATCATCGAGGTCGACGCCGAGCTCGACGAGGTGGAGGCCCGACTCGTCGACGCCGGGCTCAAGTGCGAGGTGCGCCACCTGGTGCGCGGCAACGAGCCCGCGGAGGACATCATTGCCCTGGCCGAGGAACGTCAGGTCGATCTCATCGTCATCGGACTTCGGCGCCGCACCCCCGTGGGCAAGTTGATCCTCGGCTCGAACGCCCAGCGGATCCTGCTCGACGCCCCCGTTCCGGTGCTGGCGGTCAAGGCCGACGCGGACGGCGACGAAGGCTGACCTCAGCTGCGGCTTATAATGTCGGATGCCGCCCGATAACGGACGGGCGGCAGCCCTCCAGCAACTGCCAGGTTCGTCGCTGACGAGCCCTTCTTCCGTTCTGCTCGAAAGGTGGCCTGTGGCTGCGACCCCCCTTGCCGACTCCCCCCAGGACGATGTCCTCGCGCGGGGCCGCGCCGTTGCGGCCGCGGCGAGTCGGCGCACCGTGACCGCCTCGGTCGACGAGACCCCGCCAGCGCCGAAGAAGGGCGCCGCCAAGCGCGCCGCGGCCAAGCAAGCCGCCCCCACCCCGGAGGAGTCGACGCCGGCCCGCTCGCCGCGCCGGTCGGCCGCCAAGAAGCCGGCCGCCGCGCCGGCCGAACCGGTCGACGAGGCGCCGACGCCGACGCGGACTCGTCCGTCGCGCCGCAAACCGACCGCCACGTCGGCAGCAGCGGACGTCCAGCCCGTTGACGCGCCGGCCGCCGCACCAGAGGTCGATGCCGTGGGCGAGGGCGACGGTCCGTCGCTGGACGAAGAGCTCGGCCCGGATGGAGTCGTCGACGTCGAGGTGGAGGTCGACCTCGAGGTCGAGATCGACGCCAAGGTGAGCGACAGCGCCGAGCCGGAGGGCGAAGGGGATGCCGAGGCCGGGGCCGCCGAGCCCGAGGCCGCCGAGGAAGAGTCCGACGACGGCGGATTCGTCTACCGCGATGACGACGAGGACGACGCCCCGCCGCAGCAGGTCGTCACCGCCGGTGCCACTGCGGACCCGGTGAAGGACTACCTCAAGCAGATCGGCAAGGTGGCTCTGCTCAACGCCGAGCAAGAGGTCGAGCTGGCCAAGCGGATCGAGGCCGGCCTCTTCGCCGAGGAACGCCTCGGCTCGGGTCAGATCACCGAGATGAAGCTCCGCCGCGAGCTCTACTGGATCGGCGAGGATGGCAAGAAGGCCAAGAACCACCTGCTCTAGGCCAACCTGCGGCTCGTGGTGTCCCTGGCCAAGCGCTACACCGGGCGCGGGATGCTCTTCCTCGACCTCATCCAGGAGGGCAACCTGGGCCTGATCCGTGCTGTCGAGAAATTCGACTACACCAAGGGCTACAAGTTCTCCACGTATGCGACGTGGTGGATCCGCCAGGCGATCACCCGCGCCATGGCCGACCAGGCACGCACGATCCGTATCCCGGTGCACATGGTCGAAGTGATCAACAAGCTCGCCCGAGTGCAGCGTCAGATGCTGCAGGACCTCGGCCGCGAGCCGACTCCGGAGGAGCTCGCCCGCGAACTGGACATGACGCCGGAGAAGGTCGTCGAGGTCCAGAAGTACGGGCGCGAGCCGATCTCGCTGCACACCCCGTTGGGGGAGGACGGCGACAGCGAGTTCGGCGATCTCATCGAGGACTCCGAGGCGGTCGTGCCGGCGGATGCGGTGAGCTTCACCCTCCTGCAGGAGCAGTTGCACTCCGTTCTCGACACGCTCTCCGAGCGGGAAGCCGGCGTGGTGTCCATGCGTTTCGGGCTCACCGACGGGCAGCCGAAGACCCTCGACGAGATCGGCAAGGTCTATGGCGTGACGCGCGAGCGGATCCGCCAGATCGAGTCGAAGACGATGAGCAAACTGCGCCACCCCAGCCGCTCGCAGGTGCTGCGGGACTACCTCGACTGACTGTGATCAACCGCTACCGCGGCGGGGCGAATACCTCGTCGGCCGCGGAGCCCACGGCGGAGTTGTCGTCGTGCCGTCGTCCGGGTCGGCGCCCGATGACGGCCCGGAACCGAACGGCGACGGCGGCCACCCCGGCCCGCACTCGGTCGGCGCCACCGCCCCACCAGTGCCGCCCATCGGCGGGCAACAAGGCGGCGCGGACCCGGTCGCGGCGTCGGCGGGTGTGCCGGGCGCGGGTCAGCACCACGGAGATGTCGTCGGCCACACGGAGCTGGTCGCCGTCCGGATCCGGTGGGGCATACCGGACCGACTCCACGGACCGGACCACCTCGGCAAGCGCCGTCGCAGCACTCCCGTCGAGATGCCCGACCCGGACGTAGTGGTCGGCAACCTGGCGCAGCGTTCCGGTCTGCGGCGGCAGGCCCAGATCGGCGAGCTGGCTGGTCAGTTCGCGCCATCGCTCCTCGACGAGGGCCGCCTCGTGGCCTGCGCTGCGGCGCCGCCTCCGGCGCACGAGTTCAGCGGTGACCGGCAGGATCGTCATCAGCAGCGCCAGCGCCAGGACGACGCCGAGCACCCGACCACCCCAGCCGGCGAGGAACTCCCGCGCCCGGTCCAGCAGGGTGGTCTGACGTTGCGCCGACGAGCCCTGCTCCGTCGCGGTCCGCTCGGTGCGGCTCGGCGCGCTCGCCGTCGACGGCGCGGTCGTCGATGAGCTCGGCGTGGCGTCGGTGCCGGTCCACGGGGGTGCGACTCCGGTGCGTGCGCCCGGTGTCGGCTCGAACCGCACCCAACCCAGCTCCTCGAAGTAGAGCTCCGGCCAGGCGTGGGCCTCCGAGCCCCGCACCAGGTACGTCCCGTTCTCCTTGGGCCCGGGCAGGAACCCGATGACCATCCTGGCCTCGATCCCCAGTGTTTGGGCCAAGAAGATCATCGTGGTGGCGAACTGCACGCAGTAGCCGCGCTTGGTCCGCAGGAAGGTCCGCTCGGGGCTCTCACCGGGGTTGGGCGCCGAGAGAGCGAGCGAGTAGGTGAACCCGCCGTTGGACCGCAGGTACTGCTGGATGAGCACCGCGGCCCCATAGCGCGACGATCCGGGCGGGACGATGGTCTGGGCGAGGTCGGTCAGCTCCAGCCGGGTGGTCTCGTCCAGCGCTGGGGGGCCATCGGTCGGGAAGGCCGGGCCGCCCAACGCGGCCATGTCAGCGGCCGACAGGTCCGCCAGATCGTCGTAGTCGACCTCGTAGGAGGGCATCTCGGCCAGGGCGCGCGTCTCGCCGGTGCTGGCCACCCAGCGCCACCGATCGCTGGGCCCGACGATGGTGCGGACCCCGCTCGGCACCGGCAGCAGGGGCGGCAGCAGCGTGTTGTCGCTAATCTGCGCCGTCCGGGCGATCCATCGATCGCTCGGCCCTTCGGGCCTGTCGATAGGGCCGGCGACGAGGTCCGTCTGTGTGGCCGGGTCGTCGGCGATCCACTGCCCGTCCTCGTACCGGGTCGCGACGCTCACCTTCAGCGGTGCCGGCTGGGGGGCCTCGGTGCGGAACCGGAGGACGACTCCCGAGGCGCCCGAACTCAGGCTGCGGGAGACATCCAAGGTCGAGGAGAGCCCCACCGTGCCGCCGGCACCGGATCCACCGATCCCTCCGCGCCCCAGGCCGTCGATGAGGTAGCGCGTCGGCAGATGGGGGACGAGCGCTGCCGAGACCAGGGCCCCGACGAGGACCAGGCTGCCCGTTCTGCGTGCGGACCTGGCCACCTCGTCGACGATGGTGTCCTGGTCCTCGGGCGTCGCCTGCCCGCCTCGGCGGGTGGCGACCGTGGTGCTCCACCGCCGCACTCGCAGCCGACCCGACCGCGCCACGATGGCCGCCCACACCGCGGCGGGCGCGAGGAACAGCAAAGGGTGGAGGGGGCCGTTGCTGCTGGCGGCGCCGACCAGGTACAGACCGAGCATGGGGATGCCGGAGGCCGCCGGAGACCGGAACGTCAGCCCGAGTGCGTCGGCCGCGAGCCCGGCGAGGGCGATGAGGGCGGTGACCGCCAGCTCGATCCCCGGGGTGTTCGGGGCCGGCGCGGCATACTGCGCAATGGTGTCGACCGCCTCGGCCAGCCGCTCGACCACCAACGCGCCGGTCTCGGGGGTGGGGAGCAGATAGAACGTCGTCTCGCCGGCGCCGAGCAGGATGAGCGTCCAACCGACCGCCACCGACTGGCTGGCCACCACGAGCCAGGCCGGCAGCGAGCGGCGCCGCAGGACGATCCCGACGGCGACGATCACTGCCAGTGCCACCATGCTCGGCTGCAACCAGCTCGCGCCATCGAAGAGTGTGGTCAGCGGCCACGCCGCGAGGAAGACCCCGAAGGCGGTCAAGGCTGCCCCCACCGAGGAGATCATCGGGCACCGACCTGGTGGAGCTGGTCCCCGGACCAGGCCGAGGCGACCGAGACCCCGCGCTCGATCTCCCGGGTGGACCACCCGGCGCGCCGGAACATCTCTGCGACCTGGCCCTGCGCCCTCCCGTCGCCCCCGAAGGTCTGCGATCGGACCACCAGCGCCAAGGCCGGGGCCCCGGGACGGCGCAGACCCGCCAGGGCCGTGAGCCCCGTGCTGTCGCCGTCCCCCACGACGGTGATGAGGTAGCCACCGGCGGAGATGGCCCAGTGCGCAGCGCGGACGACCTCGCCGAGGTCCTCGGCGGTCCCCAGCGCCTCGACGGCGAGTGCGTCGACGAGATCGTCGGCCGGCAGGTCCTCGGTCACCAAGCCGGAGCGCACCGTCTCGGCGGAGACGAGATGCGTGACGCAGCCGACCCGTTCGAGATGGACGACGATCGAGGCGGCGGCGCTGACCGCCCACTCGAATGAGGAGCCGGATCCGGCTGGACTGTGCGCCGTGACCCTGGGGTCCAGGACGACAACCGCACGGCGCCGGGCCGGCCGGTCCTCCTGCCGGACCATGAGCTCGCCGGTCCGGGCCGTCGCGCGCCAATGGACGCGCCGCAAGTCGTCCCCGTCGCGGTACTCCCGGATCGAGACGTCGTCCTCGCCATGTAGCGCCACCATGAAGGGGACCTCGCCCTCGGCCCCCGTGCCGACACCGCGGAGGGGTCGTTCCAGGAGTTCTTCGACGCGGGGGCGGATCACGATGTCCGTCGGGATCCCCACGTCGGCATACCGGACGGAGAGCCCGAAGGGGTCTCCGAGCTGTACCCGCAATGGCCCGAGATGGTGGCGCCCGCGCAGGTGGGAGCGGATGGAGTAGCGCACAGTCCGCGACGATCCCGGGGGGATGGCGCCGACGATGAAGCGCGGCCGGTCGCCGAGCACATAGTCGACATGCTCCTCGCACAGCAGGATCGGGGTGGCCGAGGCGCCGGCGTTGTGGGCCTCCACGGTGACCGCTGCCGGTTCGTCCACGGCCACCTTGACCGGTGCGGTCGTCCGCGACACCGAGACCCGCAGCTGATGGCGGCGCGTGGCCAGTGCGGTCACCAGCGGCAGCCCGACCAGCAGCAGGCCGGCGCGGGTGAGGTCGGGGAAGCCGAAGGCCGTGCCCCCGGCGACGAGGGTGACGCCGGAGGCGACGAAGGACCGGCCTCGGGCGGTGAGGACCTCCACGCGGCGCCTGGCCATGACGACTGCTACCGGCTCGCCCTGGGCACCGGCACCGTGGCGAGCAGGTCTCGCAGGACGTCGTCGGGCCGGCGCAGCCCCGTGCCGTCGTTGGCGCCGATGAGGCGGTGGGTCAGGACCGGTGACGCGACCTGCTGGACATCGTCGGGCAGGACGTGGTTGCGGCCCGCGACGGCTGCATGAGCCCGAGCGGCCCGCAGCAGGTGCAGGCTCGCTCGCGGTGAGGCCCCGAGGCGCAGCGCCGAGGTCGCGCGGGTGCTCGAGACAAGGTCGACGACATACTGGCGCAGTGCCGGGCTGGCATAGACCCGATGGACCGTGGCGATCGCGGCGGCCACCGTGGCGCCGTCGGTGACCGGTCGCAACGCGTCCAGCGGCGTGTCGCCGCCGTGGGACAGCAGCATGTCCATCTCGGCGCGAGGGGCCGGGTAACCCATGGAGATGCGAGCCATGAACCGGTCCCGCTGGGCCTCGGGGAGGGGGTAGGTGCCCTCCATCTCGATCGGGTTCTGGGTGGCCATGACCATGAACGGCCGGTGCAGCGGGTAGGTCGTGGCGTCGACAGTGACCTGGCGCTCCTCCATGGCCTCCAACAGTGCGGACTGCGTCTTGGGTGAGGCCCGGTTGATCTCATCGCCGACGACGATATTGGCGAACACCGCGCCGGGCCGGAACTCGAACTCGCGAGTCTCCTGGTTGTAGACGCTCACGCCGGTGATGTCGCTGGGCAGCAGGTCGGGCGTGAACTGGATCCGCCGGACCGAGCAGTCGATGGACCGTGCCAGGGCCTTGGCGAGCATCGTCTTGCCCACGCCAGGCACGTCTTCGATGAGCAGGTGCCCCTCGGCGAGGAGGACTGTCACCGCGGTGGCGAGGACGCCTTCCTTTCCCTCGATGATCCGGCCCATCGCCCCCGTGACCGCTTGGGCAAGCGATCGCAGGTGCTCGAGCTCTTCGGGTGACGGGGGTGGCTCGGCGATGTCGGCGCCGGTCCGGCCGGTCTCGGGCGACGTCTCGTCAACGGTCCTCACGCGGGTCCTCCGGTTCTCGGGGTACGAGGCATCTTCTCCCACGAGGTGCCTCACGCCATAACGAACTGGTGGAAGCCCTTCGGATCGACCACCCGCATCAGCGGGCCGAACGTGGCCACCGAGGTGCCGGGGCGGGCCCGAGGTGGGGCGAGGGTGGGGCGTTTCGCGTTGACGGTGGGGGGAAGTGGGGTAGAGTGGGGCGACTTGGAGCGACGCGCCGTCGCGGGTGCAGGCGAGGGGAGGTGGCGCACCGTGTTTCTGGGGACCCACACCCCACGTCTGGACGACAAGGGCCGGCTGATCCTGCCGGCCAAGTTCCGCGAGCGGCTCGCCGCCGGACTGGTCGTGACCCGCGGGCAGGAACGGTGCCTTTATGTCTTCCCGGCCGACGAGTTCGCTCGGGTCGAGGGGGAGATGCGACGGGCCCCGACGACGTCTCGCGCGGTGCGCGACTTCATGCGGGTCTTCCTCTCCGGCGCCTCGGATGAGATCCCGGACCGGACCGGCCGGATCACCATCCCCCCGCACTTGCGCTCGTATGCCGGCCTGAGTCGCGAGTGCGCCGTCATCGGCACCGGAGCCCGCCTCGAGGTGTGGGACAGCGTGGCGTGGAGTGAGTACCTCGAAACCGCCGAGCCCGCCTTTGCCGACATCGCCGAGGAGGTGGTGCCCGGCCTGTTCTGACGACCTGCGACGAGGCCTCCAGCCGCCACGCACCCGCTGCGACTTCCCCCGTGTCGGGTGCCCGCCTTGGGCGGGCGGATGGGGACCTGGGCACAGGTCGACACCAGTCGGCACCACGCATCCATGACGAACCGGAGGACAGCGTTGATGAGCACTAGGGCAGCCGCCGAGCGGCACGTCCCGGTGCTCCGTGCTCGCGTTCTCGACCTCTTGGCTCCGGCGTTGGACGCCCCCGACGCGGTCTGCGTCGATGCGACCCTCGGTATGGGTGGCCACGCCGAGGCGCTGCTCGAGGCGCACCCGCAGGTGCGCCTCGTGGGGATCGATCGCGATCCCGAGGCGCTGGCACTCGCCGGGGAGCGGCTGGGCCGGTTCGGTGACCGGGTGCACCTCGTCCACGCGGTGTACGACGCGATCGGCGGAGCTCTCGATGCGCTGGGGATTGTGGAGGTGCACGGCCTGCTCTTCGACCTCGGGGTGTCCTCGCTGCACCTCGATGAGGCCGACCGCGGCTTCGCCTACCGCATGGACGCGCCGCTGGACATGCGGATGGACGCCTCGGAGGGCACCACGGCCGCAGACTTGCTGGCGACGGCAAGTGTCGAGGAGCTCACGGCGATCCTGCGCGACTTCGGCGAGGAACGCTTCGCCGGGCGCATCGCGTCGGCGATCGTCCGAGAGCGGGCGACCCGGCCGCTCCGGACCTCCTCGGAACTCGTCGCCTTGCTCCAGCGGGTCATCCCAGTTGCCTCCCAGCGCAGTGGTGGGCATCCGGCGAAGCGCACCTTCCAGGCCCTGCGGATCGCGGTGAACCAGGAGTTGGACGTATGGCGGGCCGCGCTCCCGGACGCGCTCGCCAGGCTCGCGCTCGGTGGCCGGATCGTGGTCCTGAGTTACCACTCGCTGGAGGACCGAGTGAGCAAGCAGGTCCTCGTGGCCGGATCGCGCAGCAGCACACCGGCCGACCTACCGGTTGAGCTGCCGAGCCATGCGCCCTACTTGCGGCTGCTCACGCACGGGGCCGAAACCGCGACGGCCGACGAGGTCGCAGCCAACCCGAGGGCGGCCTCGGTGCGCCTGCGTGCCGCCGAACGAATCAGAGTGGGGATGACGCCATGAGCCTGCCAGCCGTTCGTGCGGTCCAGCCGGGTGGGCGGCCCAGCGCCCGCACCAGCGCTAGCCCCGCAGCCCGGCCGCCGGCCCTGCGGGCCGGTCCGGCTGCCATCCAGCGGCCCGGTCACCTCGTCTTCGCCGCGTTGTGCATGGCGCTGCTGTCCTGCGGCTTGGTCGCCTTGCTCATGCTGAACACGGCCATGACGAAGGGTTCCTTCGATCTGCAGCAGCTGGGGCAGACCAGCGCCGCACTGGCCGACCGACAAGAGGCGCTGGCCCAGAGCCTGGACTCCTACCGCAGCCCCTCGGCGCTGGCCGGCCGAGCCCGACGGCTCGGCTTGGTGCCGGCCGACTCGATGGCGTTCATCCGGCTCGAGGATGGCCAGGTCCTGGGCACGGCGATGCCGGCTGCGCCGCCGCCGATCGTCGTCAGGGCCGCACCCGCCCCGACCAAGGTCACCTCGGCGACGAAGAAGTCGACTAAGAAGGCGTCGACCTCATCGACGACCAAGACCAAGACCAAGACCAAGACCACATCGGGGGCGCGCTGATGGGCTCCACGACACCGAGAGTGGCGAACCCGCGCCGCCGCGTGCGGGCCCTGCTCCTGGCGATCCTGCTGATCTTCACGGTCTTCGGTGCACAGCTGCTGCGCATCCAGGGCTTCGATGCCTCCGCCACCCAAACCCTGGCGGCCACCAAGCGCAAGGGGACCGAGATCATCCCCGCGATGCGTGGGCGGATCCTCGACGCCGACGGCGGTGTGCTGGCCGCCAGCTACGAGCGGCGCACGGTCACCGCCGACCAGGTCGCGGTCACGAAGTTCGACCCCAAAGGGACTCCCGATGGGGTCGCGGCCGCTGCGCAACGGTTGGCTCCGCTGCTCAAGATGTCCCAGAAGCAGCTCACCAAGATCCTGACCGGCACGAAGCAGTATGTCGTCGTCGCCAAGGGCGTCACCCCGACGACGTGGCGCAAGATCAGTCAGTTGGGGATCAACGGGATCTACTCCGAGCCGGCCTCACTGCGCAGCTACCCCGCGGGCAGCGTGACCGGCACCCTCGTCGGTTTCGTCTACCCGTCGGACCAGCGGGCAGCCACCGGCATCGAGGCCATGGCCGACGCCCAGCTCGCCGGTGTCCCCGGCAGCAGGGTCTTCGAGCGGACCAGGTACGGCGCCCCGATCGCTGGAACCGAGCGTGTCGAGAAGCTGGCGGTCGACGGGCTTGACGTCCGGACCACCATCGATGCGGATTTGCAGTATGTCGCCCAAAGCGCGCTGGAAAGTGCCGCCCGCGACGCCCACGCGACCGCGGCGTACGTCGTCGTCATGGAGGTGGCCACCGGCAGGTTGCTCGCGGTCGCATCGACCCCGACGCTGGATCCGGCCAAGCCGGCCGCGACGGCCCCCGACCGGCGCGAGAACCGGGCGTTCCTCGACGTCTACGAACCGGGCTCGACGGGCAAAGTCATGACGATGGCTGCGGCTATCAACGAGGGCACGATCACCCCGACGACGCCGGTCATCGTGCCGACTCGGCTGCATCGGTCGGATGTCTGGTTCAAGGACCACATGCCGCACGGCGTCCAACAACTGACGACCACCGGAGTCCTGGCCCACTCGAGCAACATGGGCACGATCCTGGCCGGCGAGACGATCAGCGCCCAGACGATGGAGGAGTACTACCGGGCGTTCGGCATCGGGTCGTCGACCGGTATCGGTTACCCGGGTGAAGGCGCCGGATATCTCGCGCCGGCGCAGGAGCAGAGCGGTTCGCAGCGCTACACGATCCTCTTTGGCCAGGGTTACAGCGTGACGGCCATCCAGGCGGCGTCGGTCTTCCAGACCATCGCCAACGGCGGGGTGCGCGTGCAGCCGCGCCTCATCGACGGCTACGTCTCGCCCGACGGGACCTTCGAGGCGGCCCCGGCGTCGTCTCGACGTCGCGTGGTCTCCAAGGCGACCGCCGGCCAGGTGGGCCTCATGCTCGAGGCCGTCACCGGCGAGGGCGGCACCGGGTGGCGGGCCGTCATACCGGGGTATCGCGTCGCCGGCAAGACCGGCACGGCGGACCGCTACAACGACACCCTGAAGAAGTACGCCGGCGTCACGGGTTCGTTCATCGGATTCGCACCCGTGGATCACCCGCGGTTCGTCGTGGCGGTGACCTACCAGAACCCCACCGTCGGCCGATTCGGCGGACTCATCGGTGCCCCGGTCTTCAAGAAGGTCATGACGTTCGCGCTGCAGAAGTACGGCATCCAGCCGACCGGGACGACCAAGCCGAAGTACGCGATCGATGCGCCAGGCGCCGAGAGCGACCCGCGGACGCTGCGGCCCTAGTCGCAGGTAGCCTGATGGCCGTGGCACCGACCCCGATCCGTCCCGCACGGACCACGGGAACTCACCTGAGCACTGTGGCCCGCCTCGTCGGCGGCCAGGTCGAGTGTGACGTGGTCGTTCACGGGGTCAGCTTGGACTCGCGGCAGGTGCTGCGCGACGACTTGTATGCCGCCCTGCCCGGTCAGCGCGCCCACGGGGCCGACCACGCCGCCCAGGCCCTCGCGGCCGGCGCCGCGGCGATCCTCACCGACGCCGGCGGGGCCGCCCGGCTCGGGGGTGTCGATGTGCCGGTGCTCGTCGCCTCGGACCCGCGCGCTGTCCTGGGCGACGTGGCTGCCGAGATCTATGGGCGTCCCGCCGACGCGCTGCAGATGATCGGGGTCACCGGCACGAACGGCAAGACGACGACCGCGTATTTGGTCGAGTCCGCGCTCCGGCAGCTCGGCCGGCATACCGGCCTGATCGGCACCGTCGAGACCCGGATGGGCACCGTCCGTATGCCGGCGGTGCGGACCACTCCGGAGGCCACCGACCTCATGGCGATCCTTGCCGCCATGCGAGAGGGAGGCGTCGCGACCGTGGTCATGGAGGTGTCGAGCCACGCCCTGGCGCAGCACCGCGTCGACGGGATCGTGTATGACGTCGCGGCGTTCACCAACTTGTCCCAGGACCATCTCGACTTCCACGAGGACATGGAGTCCTACTTCCGCGCTAAAGCTCAGCTCTTCACCCCCGCCCGAGCGGTACGTGGAGTGGTGTGCGTGGGCGACCCCTGGGGGCACCGGCTGGCGACCGACAGCGCCATACCCGTCGAAGTGCTGCGGACGGCGCCGGACGCACGAGGCGCGGGCCTCGGCGAGTGGGCGATCCGCACAGTGAACCGGCCCGACTTCGAGCTGGTCGGTCCCGGCGGCCGGCTCGCGCTGCGGTCGGCGCTGCCCGGCGAGTTCAACATCGCCAACACCGCCCTCGCCGCGCTCGTCCTGCTGGCCGCTGGGGTGGCGGTCGATGAGGTGGTCCGAGGGCTGGCCGCCGACCCCGCCGTGCCGGGGCGGATGCAGCGCGTCGAGGGTGGCGGCGGGGATGCGCCGCTCGTCGTCGTCGACTATGCCCACACTCCCGAGGCCGTGCATGCCGCGGTGGGCGCACTGCGGGGCACCACCGACGGGCGCCTGCTCGTGGTGCTCGGCGCCGGCGGCGACCGTGACAGCGGCAAGCGGACCGCCATGGGCGCGGCTGCGGCCGCCGACGCCGACGTCGTCATCGTCACCGACGACAACCCCCGCTCGGAGGATCCGGCAGCGATCCGGGCCGCCGTCCGGTCCGGAGCCGTCGGTTCCACCAGCGTCCAGGAGATCGCCGACCGCGCCGACGCGATCGCCGCGGCCATCGACATCGCCCGGGTGGGGGACACCGTCCTGGTGCTCGGCAAGGGCCACGAAAAGGGCCAGGAGGTCGCCGGGGTGGTCCATCCCTTCGACGACGTCGCGGCCTGTCGCGCTGCACTCCAGGGACGCAGCTACCGGCCAGGAGAAAGCTCGTGATCTCGATGACCCTCGGCGAGGTGGCCGCCGCCACCGGTGGCGTCCTGGTCGGTCCGCCCAGCGCCGCCGAGCTCACCGTCGACGGACCGGTGACGACGGACTCGCGCGAGTGTCGGGCCGGGAGCCTGTATGTCGCGCGCGTCGGCGAACATGCCGACGGGCACTCCTTCGCTGCAGCGGCGGGTGCGGCCGGGGCGGTCGGCGTCCTGGCCGAGCGGTCCCTGACCGATCTTCCGTGTGTCGTGGTCGACGACTCGCAGCTCGCCTTCGGTCGGCTGGCCCGGGAGGTGGTGCGGCGATGCCCAGGGCTGCTGGTCGTCGGGATCACCGGATCGAGCGGCAAGACCAGCACCAAGGACCTGCTCGCCTCGGTCTTGAGCACGGTGGGGCCGACCGTGGCTCCGGTCAACTCGTTGAACAGTGAGATCGGCGTGCCGCTGACGGTGTGCCGGGTGGAGCGGGACACCCGCTATCTCGTCGCCGAGCTGGGGGCGCGCGGTGTGGGCCACGTGGCCTATCTCGCGGGCGTCGCCGCGCCCACCATCGGGGTGGTCCTCAACGTCGGAGTCGCCCATCTCGGCGAGTTCGGGTCGGTGGCGGCGATCGCCCAGGCCAAGGGGGAGCTCGTCGAAGCGCTCCCGGCAGACGGTCTGGCCGTGCTCAATGCCGACGATCCGCTGGTGGCCGCCATGGCCTCCCGTAGCCAGGCCCGGGTCGTCCTCGTCGGGGAGTCGGACGGCGCCGACGTCCGGGCCGCCGAGGTCCGTCTCGACGCCGCTGGGCGACCCAGTTTCGTGCTGCGCGCCCCTGGCGGCTCGGCGCCGGTCACGCTGCAGCTGCACGGTCGTCACCATGTCGGCAATGCGCTCGCGGTGGCCGCCGTGGCCCTCGAGGTGGGCCTGACCCTCGATCAGGTCGCCGTGTCACTGTCCGCCGCGGTCGCCGGCAGCCGGTGGCGGATGGAGGTCACCGACCGCGCCGACGGCGTGACGGTGGTCAACGACGCCTACAACGCCAACCCGGACTCGATGCGCGCCGCGCTGCGGGCGCTCCAGGCCATGGGTCGGCCGGACGGTGGTGCGCGTCGGCGCACCTGGGCCGTCCTGGGGGAGATGTTCGAGCTGGGCCCTGGGACGGTTGCCGAGCATCATGGCGTCGGTGCCTTTGCGGCGCAGCACGACATAGACGTCGTGGTGGCCGTCGGCGCCGGCGGCGCCCCCCTTGCCGATGGCGCCCGATCCGGTGGCGGGGCGGTCGCCGTCATCGAGGTCGCGGACGCGGAGGCGGCATACCGGCTCCTCGAGGAGCAATGCCGCGCCGGTGACGTGGTGTTGCTCAAGTCCAGCCGCGATGCGGGACTACGGTTTCTCGGGGACCGGCTGACCGCGAAGGAGGCAACCTCGTGAAGGAGGTGCTCGCGGCTGCGGTCGTCGCGCTCTTCGCCTCGCTGCTCGGCACCCCGCTGTTCATCCGGTTCCTCGTCAAGCGGGGCTACGGCCAGTTCATCCGCGACGACGGCCCCACGGCGCACCACACCAAGCGGGGCACGCCCACCATGGGCGGGGCAGTCATCATCGTCGCGTCGTTGCTCGGCTACGGGCTGGCGCACCTCATCAACCTCGACCCGCCGTCGGCGAGTGGGCTGCTCGTCATCTTCCTCATGGCTGGGCTCGGGCTCGTCGGGTTCCTCGACGACTTCATCAAGATCTCCCGTCAGCGCAGCCTGGGGCTGCGCACCAAACAGAAGTTGGCCGGACAGGCCCTGGTGGGCATCGTCTTCGCCGTCCTTGCCCTGCAGCTACCCAACGAGCGGTTCCGGACGCCCGCGTCGACCTATGTCTCGTTCGTCCGGGACACCCCGGTGAACCTGGCCTTCGCCGGGGCGACGATCGGGGTCATCCTCTTCGTCCTGTGGGCCAACATCATCATCGCCGGCATGTCGAACGGGGTGAACCTCACCGACGGTCTCGACGGGCTGGCCACCGGCGTCTCGACGATGGTCTTCGGTGCGTATGTCGTCATCGGCATCTGGACGTCGAACCAGAACTGCCAGACCAACCCCGGCCCCGCGTGCTACGAGGTCCGCGACCCGCTCGATCTGGCCATCATCGCCGCCGCCGGGCTCGGTGCCTGCTTCGGCTTCCTCTGGTGGAACGCCGCGCCGGCCAAGATCTTCATGGGGGACACCGGGTCGCTGGCCATCGGGGGAGCCCTGGCCGGCCTGGCCATCCTCAGCCGCACCGAGCTGCTCACCGTCATTCTCGCCGGCCTGTTCGTGCTGGAGACCCTGTCGGTGGCGATCCAGGTCATCTCGTTCAAGACGACGAGGCGGCGGGTGTTCCGGATGGCGCCGCTGCATCACCACTTCGAGATGGTCGGGTGGCAGGAGATCACCGTCACCGTACGGTTCTGGATCATCGCCGGTCTGTTCGTCGCCCTGGGCCTGGGTGCCTTCTATGCGGAATGGGTGGTTGGCGCATGAGCGATCCCGACGAGCAGCTGACGATGCCCGAGGACCCGCGCCCCGCCGATCGCGTCGAGCCGCGGCCCGGGTTGACCCATGGGGGTGCCGACTGGGCCGGTCTTCGAGTCGTCGTCGCCGGGCTCGGCATCAGCGGTTTCGCGGCTGCCGACGCGCTGCTCGAGCGGGGTGCCGTCGTGACGATTCTGTCCCCGGACGTCACTCCTGCGATCACCGAGCGCGCCACCGTGCTCCACATCCTCGGCGCCACCTCGCTGCTCGGCGCCGACCCCGCCACCCAGGCCGAGGCGCTCGACGCCGTGACGGGCGCGGACCTGGTCATCGTCTCGCCGGGCATCCGTCCTGCCGATCCCCTGATGATGGCGGCCTCCGCGGCAGGTGTGCCGTTGTGGGGCGAGGTGGAGTTGGCCTGGCGAATGCGCCCGGCCACCGGGGCGGCGCCCTGGCTCACCGTCACCGGCACCAACGGCAAGACGACGACGGTGAAGATGCTCGCCTCGATCCTCTCGGCGGCGGGGTTGCGCGTCGCGGCGGTGGGGAACGTCGGCACCCCGATCATCGAGGCGGTGTTACACCCCGATCCGTTCGACGTCCTGGCCGTCGAGCTGTCCAGCTTCCAGTTGCATTGGTCACACAGCCTGTCCCCCGTGGCTTCCGCCTGCCTCAACGTGGCCCCCGACCACATCGATTGGCACGGGTCCTACGAGGAATATCTCGCCGCGAAGGGGCGGGTCTACGCGAACACCCACCTGGCCTGCGTCTACAACGTCGAGGACCCACAGACCGAGCAGTTGGTCCGCGACGCCGAGGTCGTCGAGGGCTGTCGTGCCGTTGGGTTCACCGTCGGCATACCAGCCATCTCCATGGTCGGGGTCGTCGACGATGTCCTCGCCGATCGGGCTTTCATCGACCAGCGGGCACACGCTGCGGCCGAGCTGGCGACCTTTGCGGACCTGCGCGGCGACGCCCCGGACGTGGCACCGCACTACGTGGCCAATGCCCTGGCGGCGGCGGCGCTGGCCCGTGCCTACGGGGTCGGGCCGATCGCCGTCCGGGACGGGCTGCGCAGCTTCCGGCCCGATCCGCACCGCATCGCCGACATCGCCACGGTCGACGGCGTGCGCTACGTCGACGACTCCAAGGCCACCAACCCGCACGCGGCCGCAGCCGCCTTGGCGGCCTACGACCGCGTGGTGTGGGTCGCCGGTGGCCAGCTCAAGGGCGCCGAGGTCGACGCCCTCGTCGCTCGGTTTGCTGAGCGCATGCGCGCTGTGGTCCTCCTCGGGGTCGACCGCGGCATCATCGCGACCTCGCTGCGCCGACACGCACCGGATGTGCCCGTGGTTGAGGTCGGCGGCACCGACACTGGGGTGATGGACCAGGTCGTCGCCTACGCCGCCGCGCTCGCCGAGCCCGGTGACGTCGTCCTGCTCTCTCCGGCGGCGGCTTCGCTCGACATGTTCCGTAGCTATGGCGAGCGTGGTGACACCTTCGCCGAGGCGGTTCGACGGCTCGCCGATCAGGGCCAGTAGGGGGAGCCATGAGCGGTTCGAGTCCGGTCGCGTCCAGGGTTCGCGACCTTCCGTCGGGGCGGGCCAAAGGGGTGCGTCGGTCGGTCGCCGAGTGGCTGGAGAGCCCCTTGGCGACCTACTACGTCCTCGTCGGCGCCACCTGCGCCCTGGTCACCTTCGGTCTGGTCATGGTCCTGTCGGCGTCCAGCGTGACGGCCTACAAGACGGACGGTTCGGTTTTCGCCGTGTTCCGCGACCAAGCGATGTATGCCGTCCTCGGTGCCATCGCCGCCCTGATCGCCAGCCGCCTGCCCGTCAAGCTCTACCGGCTCCTGGCCGTGCCTTCGCTGCTCCTCGCCATCGGGCTGCAACTCCTGGTCTTCACCTCGTTGGGCCGCACGATCAACGGCAACCGCAACTGGCTGGTCCTCGGCCCGCTGAGCCTGCAGCCGTCCGAGGTCGCCAAGATCGGCCTCGTGCTGGCCGGCGCGCTCATCCTGACCCGCAAACGCACCCTGCTGGGTCGAGTGCGCCACGCGGTCGTCCCCTACCTGCTGCCGTTGGCCCTGGCCGCGATCGCGCTCGTGCTGCGCGGTCACGACCTGGGCACCTCACTGATCCTCTTTGCCATCGTCGCCGCGGTGCTGTTCGCCGCCGGCGTCCCGGCGCGCGTCTTCGTCGCGGCCGGAGCGGGGGTCGCCGCGGTGGTCGCCGGACTCGTCGTCACCAGCGCGGACCGGGTCGACCGCATCACGACGTGGCTCGACGGCAGTTGCACCGACCCGGACAGCGCCTCGTGCGGTCAGTCGGTGCACGCCGTCTACGCCCTCGCAGACGGTGGCTGGTGGGGCGTCGGTCTGGGGGCCGGGCGGGAGAAACAGGGCTGGCTGCCGGAGGCGCACAACGACTTCATCTTTGCGGTCATCGGGGAGGAGCTCGGCCTGCCGGGGACGCTGACGGTGCTCGTGCTCTTCGCGATGCTTGCATGGGCGTGCTACCGGCTGGTCCTGGGGACGACGGATCATTTCGTGCGGCTCGTCACCGCCGGGGTCATGGCCTGGATCATGGCGCAAGCCGTCGTCAACATCGGCACGGTCCTCGGCCTGCTCCCGGTCATCGGGGTCCCGCTGCCGCTAGTGTCCGCCGGAGGTTCGTCGCTGATCACCACCATGGCCGCCCTCGGCATGGTCATCTCGTTCGCTCGACGTGAGCCGATGGCCAAGGCCGCCCTTGCCGCCCGCCCCGGCGTGGTGCGCCGCTCGCTGGCTGTGCTGCCTCGACGACAGGACCGATGACGTGATCCGGGACCGGTCCAACCCCCCGGCGGTGCTCCTCGCGGGGGGCGGTTCGGCGGGCCACGTGTCGCCGTTGCTGGCCGTCGCCGACGCGCTCGCGCGCCGAGACCCCGCCATGCGGATCACCGCCCTCGGCACGAGTGAGGGTCTGGAGAACCGGATCATCCCCGATCGGGGCTATCCCTTGCTCCACGTGCCGAAGGTGCCCCTGCCGCGCCGCCCTACGCTCGATCTGGCCCGACTGCCCGGGGCCCTTGGCCGAGCGGTGGCCGCGGCCACCGACGCCATCGACCGCAGTGGCGCGGCAGTCGTCGTCGGGTTTGGCGGATATGTCTGCACGCCGGCCTACCTGGCGGCCCGACGGCGCGGCATACCGATCGTCATCCATGAGGCCAATGCCCGCCCGGGGATCGCCAACCGGGTCGGGGCCCGGTTCACGCCGTATGTCGGCACCGCCTTCCGGGATACCGACCTGCCGGGAGCGCGCCTGGTGGGAATGCCCCTGCGCCGGGAGATCACCGGGCTCGACCGGGCCGGACTTCGGCCGGAGGCGGCAGCGTTCTTCGGTCTCGACCCGCGGCGCCCCACGCTGTTGGTGACAGGCGGCTCGCTCGGTGCCCAGCGACTCAACGACGCCTTTGCCCAGCGGGTGGTCGAGTTGAGTTCGGCCGGCATCCAGGTGCTGCACCTGACCGGCATCGGCAAGGAGTTCGCGGCCGCACCGCCGCGAGGTGGCGTCGCGTATGTCGTGCGCCCCTATGCCGAGCGCATGGAGCTGGCCTATGCGGTGGCCGATCTGGTCGTAGCCCGCTCGGGAGCCAGCACGGTCTGTGAGTTGAGCGCCGTCGGCCTGCCTGCGGTGTATGTCCCGCTACCGGTCGGCAACGGTGAGCAGCGCCTCAACGCCGCGGACGTCGTGGCCGTGGGCGGCGGACTGCTCGTCGGCGACCCGGATCTGACCCCGCGGTGGATCGACCGAACCCTCATCCCGCTGCTGCACGACGGCGACAGGATCGCGGCGATGGCAGCGGCGGCCGCGTCGGTCGGGGTGCGTGACGGCGACGAGCGGATGGCTGCCCTGGTGCTCGAGGCGTGGCGGGGGAGCCGCACGTGACGTCGGGGACGGCCCGATTCGACTGGACCGCGCCGGTCCCTGAACCGCGCGAGCTCGGCCGAGTCCATGCGTTGCCCATCGGGGGCGCCGGCGTGTCGGCCGTCGCCCGGCTCCTCGCCGCACGCGGCGTGCCCGTGTCGGGATGTGATGCCGCCGACGGCCCGCTGCTCGACACCCTTCGCGCCGAAGGATTCCCGGTCGCCGTCGGCCACGACCCGGCGCATCTCGACCGCTGCGACACCATCGTCGTCGGCAGTGGGATCCGCGAGTCCAACCCGGAGCTCGTCGCAGCCCGGGCGGCGGGGCGGCGGGTCCTGCACCGATCACAGGGGCTGGCTAGCGCCTTGCAGGGTCACCGCCTCGTCGCCGTGGCCGGCGCCAACGGCAAGACGACGACGACCGCAATGCTCACCACGGCGCTGATCCACGCCGGGACGGACCCGTCCTACGCGATCGGCGGTGAGCTCGTCGGGCTGGGCACGAACGCGCACCTCGGTGCTGGCGCAGTGGCCGTGGTCGAGGCGGACGAGTCGGATGGGTCATTCGTCGTCTACCGGCCCGACGTGGCCATCGTCACCAGTGTCCAGCCGGACCATCTGGACCATTACGGCACCTTCGACGGGGTCAAGCGCGGCTATCAGGACTTTGCCGAGTCGCTGGCGCCGGGCGGGCTGCTCGTCGTCGCGGCGGATGACCCGGGCGCGGCCGAGCTGGGCCACTGGGCCGCCGCTCGTGGTGCGCGGGTCCACTCCTACGGCACCGATCCCGCCGCCGACTGGCGCATCGTCGCACTCCAGGCGAGGGGGATGCGCTCGTCGGCGCGGGTCGTCGCCCCGGACGGGTCGGCCTACGACCTGAGCCTGCCCGCGCCGGGGTGGTACACCGTCCACAACGCGACGGCCGCGTTGGTCGCAGCCGTCGACGGGCTGGGCACCCCGGCGCACCTCGCCGTGGCCGGTCTGGAGCGGTTCTCCGGGACGCGCCGGCGGTTCGAGGTGCGCGGTATGGCGGCCGGTGTCGAGGTCGTCGACGACTACGCACACAACGCCGCCAAGGTCGCCGCGGTCATCGACGCCGGCCGCGCCGTGGCCGGCGCCGAGCGCCGTCTGGTCGTCTGCTTCCAGCCGCACCTCTACTCGCGCACCCGCGACTTCGCCGCCGAGTTCGGCGCCGCGTTGGCTCGAGCCGACGTCGCGGTTGTCCTCGACGTCTATGCCTCCCGCGAGGATCCGATCGACGGCGTCTGCGGCCGGCTGGTCGCGGACGCTGCGGACGCGGCCAACGGCCAGGTGCAGGTCCACTACGTGGGGGACCGCTCGCGGGCCGCATCGGTCCTCGCTGCCGTGTGCCGACCGGGGGATCTCGTGCTGACCGTCGGCGCGGGGGATGTCACGGCGGTCGGGCCGCAGCTCCTCGAGTTGCTCCGCCAGACTAACCGTCAAGTAGAGGTGCAGTCATGACGGCCGCCACGCCGATGCGGCTCGCCCACGAGAAGTTCACCGAACGGCAACGCCATGCCCGCCGGATGGCCCGACGGCGCCTGCTCATCGGCGCACTGGTGGTGGCCGTCGTGGGTGCCTTGGCCTGGCTGGTCTGGCTCAGCCCGGTGCTGGCGGTCGGCCGGGTGGAGGTCGTCGGGGCCCAGAAGCCAGAGGCGTCCGCGGTGCGCAGGGCGGCCGCGGTCGAGCTCGGCGCGGCCATGGTCGGCGTGGACACCGAGGCCATCGGCAAGCGGGTCATCAAGGGGGTCCGGGCGGTCGCGTCAGTGGACGTCGACCGCTCCTGGCCGAGCCAGATCACCATCACCGTCACGATGCGAACTCCCGCGGTGGTGCTCAAGGATGGTGCCGGACAGCACCTGGCCTCCGCCGACGGAACGGTCTACGCCGACGTCACCTCCGCCCCCAGGAAGGTGCCGATCGTCCAGGCCGGACGCACCGCGCCGACGCCGGCCGGCCTGGCCGCCGTCCCGACCGTCCTCGCTGCGCTCCCTGCGGACGTCCGAGCCGACGTGCGCAGCCTCACCGTGACCGGCGACGACGTCAGCTTCCGCCTTGGCGGCGTGGATGTGACATGGGGGACCGCTGAGGCCACCGAGCGCAAGGCCACCGTCCTGCGGATCCTGCTCGAGACGACGCCGACCCCGGAGTTGATCGACGTGTCCGCCCCCTCGACGCCGGTGACGCGCTGACCCCGGAGCGGGGTACCAGATCACCACAGCCAACCCACCAGAACCACTGGTCACACGGGTCACATCGGCGAGCAGTGTGGTCTGATCCTGGGCCCGGAATGCCGCGTGTCGTTCCTGACTGGCGGCACATTGCGGCATACCGTCGCATGCAGGAGATGACGGCCGAATGCTAACTCTCAACTAGAGATTTAGTGCGAAAGTCAGCTGACGGCCAGCCCGATGCCCGATGCGGTCCGTGCCGCGGACCCGAAGAGAGAGGCCACCTCACCGTGGTTGCTACCCCGCAGAACTACCTGGCCGTCATCAAGGTCGTCGGCATCGGCGGCGGCGGCGTCAATGCCGTCAACCGGATGATCGACGTGGGCCTCAAGGGCGTCGAGTTCATCGCGATCAACACCGACGCGCAGGCGCTGCTCATGAGCGACGCCGACGTCAAGCTCGACGTAGGCCGGGAACTGACCCGTGGGTTGGGCGCCGGCGCCGATCCCGAGGTCGGCAAGCGCGCGGCAGAGGATCACGCGGAGGAGATCGAGGAGGTCCTCAAGGGGGCCGACATGGTGTTCGTCACCGCCGGTGAGGGCGGAGGCACCGGCACCGGTGGGGCACCGGTCGTCGCGCGGATCGCCAAGGGCCTCGGCGCCCTGACCATCGGTGTGGTGACCAGGCCGTTCACCTTCGAAGGCCGCCGGCGAGCGACCCAGGCCGAATCGGGGATCGCCGGGCTTCGCGACGAGGTCGACACCCTCATCGTCATCCCCAACGACCGGTTGCTGTCGATCAGCGATCGCAGCGTCTCGATGATGGATGCGTTCCGCAGTGCCGACCAGGTGCTGCTCTCCGGCGTGCAGGGCATCACCGACCTCATCACCACCCCCGGCGTCATCAACCTCGACTTCGCCGACGTCAAGTCGGTCATGCAGGGTGCCGGCTCGGCCTTGATGGGCATCGGTTCCGCGCGCGGCGAGGACCGCGCGGTCCAGGCCGCCGAGCTGGCCATCTCCAGCCCCTTGCTCGAGGCGAGCATCGACGGTGCGCACGGAGTGCTGCTGTCCATCTCGGGTGGCTCCGACCTCGGGCTGTTCGAGATCAACGAAGCGGCCCGGCTGGTCCAGGAGGCCGCCCACCCCGAGGCCAACATCATCTTCGGGACGGTCATCGACGACGCGCTCGGCGACGAGGTGCGCGTCACCGTCATCGCAGCCGGCTTCGACGGCGGCACCCCGGCCCGCCGCAGTGACGAGCGGGCCCTCGGCACCATCGCCGGCCGGACCACCCCACCGTCGGCGGCTCCTGCAGAGGCTGCACCGGCCACACCCGCGGGGTACGGATCGGTCACCCACGAGACGGCGCCGGTGCCGACCCCGCCGGTCGAGCCGGTGCGTCCGCCACGCGAGGTGACCTTCGACGACGGCGACGACATCGACGTGCCCGACTTCCTCAAGTAGCCCCAGCGCGGTCGCCCTCGGTGTCATCCTCGATCTTCGTCGCCGAGGGCCGGGTCGGTCCGACCCGATGGGCCATCACCGGGCGCGGGCCGCAGGTCGGGGCAGCGCCATACACCGGGCTGAACCTCGGCAGCCACGTCGGTGACGACCCGGCACAGGTGGCCGACAACCGCGCGTCGCTGGCCGCGGCGCTCGACCTGAGCCCGCAGCGCCTCGTCGTCATGGACCAGGTCCATGGCGCCGACGTGGCGGTCGTCGAAGGGCCTGGCCCGGTCGGGGCGGCCGATGCCATGGTCACGCGGGAGCCGGACCTCGCTCTCCTGGTCCTGGTCGCCGACTGCGTTCCGGTGCTGCTGCTCGACGCCGACGGTCCCGGCTGCGGTGTCGTCCACGCCGGGCGCAACGGGCTCGCCGCGGGTGTCGTCCCGGCTGCGGTGTCCGCCCTGCGGGCGCTCGGTGCGCGGCGGCCACACGCAGTCGTCGGTCCATCGGTCTGCGGTCGCTGCTACGAGGTGCCGCTGGATCTGCGCGAGGACGTCTCGGCGGGGCATCCGAGCGCGCGGACCGTGTCCTGGACGGGAACGCCCGCGCTCGACGTCGCCGCGGCCGTGGTGGCCGAGCTGTCCGAACTCGACGTGCCGCTCACCTGGCTGGCGGGCTGCACGAGGGAGGACGACCTGCTCTATTCGCATCGCCGGGGCGCCCCGACCGGACGGTTCGCCGGGCTCGTCCGCACCGCATCGCCAGCGGGAGAATGACCGGTATGTCGACCACCCGACGGGACGAGCTCGCGGCCGGGCTGGCTGCGACGAGGGAGCGGATCGTGCGGGCGTGCACGAGCGCGGGACGAGACCCCGACGAGATCACCCTGATCGTGGTGACCAAACGGTTCCCGGCGCAGGACCTCATCACCTTGGCCGAGCTGGGCGTGCACGACGTCGGCGAGAACCGTCACCAGGAGGCCGAGCCGAAGTTTGCCGAGGCGATCCACGCCGGTGCGTCGATCACCCGGCACATGATCGGCCAGGTCCAGACGAACAAGGCCGCCAGCGTGGCCCGCTACGCGGACGTCGTCCACGCCGTCGACCGGCCTCGTCTCGTCGATGCGCTCGACCGCGGCCTCGAGCGAGTGCAGCGGGACATCGGGGTCTTCGTGCAGGTCGGCCTCGACTCCATGCCGGGTCGCGGAGGGGCGGACGCGGAGTCGTTGCAGGAGCTGACCGCCGCGGTCGCCGGATCGTCCCGGATGACGTTGCTGGGGCTCATGGCGGTCGCGCCGCTCGACACCGACCCGGACGAGGCCTTCGAACGCCTCGCCGGGCTCTGGGCGGCGGTCCGCCGTGACCACCCGCAGGCGGGTTGGCTCAGTGCCGGCATGAGCGGCGATCTGGAGGCCGCCATCCGTCACGGGGCGACACACCTGCGTGTCGGGACCGCAATCCTCGGTTCCCGTGGACCACTTCGCTAACGTCGAGGCGGACCGGACACCGGATGAAGGAGTGACGCCATGGCTGGGGCGCTGCGCAAGACCATGGTCTATCTCGGCTTTGCCGAGGACGAGGACGAGCGTTACGACGACGGCGCAGATGCCCTGCCCGAGCAGGTCGACGAGCCGTCGGCCGCGGTCACACCGATCCGGCGCACTCCGGTGACCCAGGTGGTCCGCGAGGTCCCGCGCGGCGGGTTGAGCCGGATCACCACGATCCACCCGCGCACCTACAACGAGGCCAAGACGATCGGTGAGGCGTTCCGTGAGGGCACGCCGGTCATTATGAACCTCACCGATATGGACGACTCGGACGCCAAGCGCCTGGTCGATTTCGCTGCCGGCCTGGTGTTCGGTCTGCACGGGTCGATCGAGCGGGTGACCAGCAAGGTGTTCTTGCTCTCACCGGCGCACGTCGAGGTCGCTGCTGAGGAGCCCGCCGCACCGGCAGCCGCGCGAGGCTTCTTCAACCAGAGCTGAGGTCCGGCGTTCCGTGGGTGCCCTCTTCTCGGTCCTGCACCTGCTGCTGTGGCTGTTCTTTGCGGCCCTCATTGGCCGATTCATCATCGAGTGGGTCCAGGTCTTTGCGCGGGACTGGCGCCCGACGGGTGTCGTGCTCGTGCTGGCCGAGGCTGTCTTCACCGTGACCGACCCTGCGGTGCGCGCGCTACGCAAGCTGATTCCACCGCTTCGACTAGGGGGCGCGGCGATCGATCTGTCCATGCTCGTGCTGTTCCTCGGGGTGTCGCTCCTGCTGAGCATCACCGCTGGTCTGGCCCGGTAGGCCGACACCGACAACGGTCCTACCGGCCGATGAGGACGCTCACCGCGGGGCATCTGCACCGCCGCGCTTGGGACTGACGCGCTGGCCCGGTACGGTGGGCCCTGACCAATCCGGCCAAGTCGAGGTGAAACATGGCGCTGACGCCCGAGGACATCCTCAACAAACAGTTCCAGAGCACCCAGTTCCGCAAGGGTTATGACGAGCGCGAGGTCGACGACTTCCTCGACGAGATCGTGGCCGAGATGCGTGCTCTCATGGCTCAGCGGGATGACTACCTGCAGCAGCTGAACGACTGCCGCGCTGGCCGGGGACTGCCCTCTGCGGTGGCCGGCCCGGTCGTGTCGGCCGAGGAGCTCGACGCCGCGTCGGCCAAGCTGACCGAGCTCAAGGGTCAGATCGACGCCGCCGAAGAGCAGCTGGCTACCGTCACCACCCGGGTCTCGGAGGCCGAGGCCCAGGCGGAGTCTCGGATCGCGGCCGCCGCGGAGCGTGCCGACGGCGCCGAGCGGGCCGCCGAGGAGCGGGCCGGGTCGGCGCTGACTCGCGCCGACGAGGCCGAGCGCACGGCGGCGCAGCGGGCCGATGAGGCCGAGCGCACTGCTGCCCAGCGGGCCGAGGCTGCCGAGCGCGAGGCGGCCGAGCGGGCCGCCGCCGCCGTTCCGGCTCCGGTGGTCGTCTCGGCGCCATTGCCGGACACCGGCCCGGCCACCTCGGGCGGCACCGTTGCGGCGGCCGGCATCCTGGAGATGGCCCAGCGCCTCCACGACGAGCACGTCGCTCGCGGTGAGGCGATCCGCGAGCAGCTGGTGAGCGAGGCCCAGGCCCGGCACGAGGAGTTGCTCACCACGGCCCAGAACCGGCACGACGAACTCGTGGGCACCGCGCAGAGCCGCCACGACGAGCTCATCGCCACGGCCCAGTCGCAGCACGACCAGATGATGACCGAGGCGGACGCCCGCCGCGAGGAGATGATCACCGAGGCCCGGGAGCGTTCGACGGGCATGGTGGCCGAGGCCCAGCAGAAGAAGGCCGCGATCCTCGAGGAGCTGGAGACCGAGAAGTCGTCCCTGCAGCGACAGATCGACGAGCTGCGCGATTTCGAGCGCACCTACCGCAAGCAGCTCAAGCAGTACCTCGAGAACCAGCTCTCGGAGCTGGCCCACGTCGGCGCGGAAGCCCCGGCTGCCGAAGGCGCCTGACCGTCCGCGGACCAGTCACCGCCCGCGATCCGAGATCGGATCGCGGGCGGTGTCCTGTCGGATGTGATGGAGCAGACCACAACCGCGGGAAACTCGGCCATTGAGGCTCGATGCAGTCCTCGCCTATCCTTCCGGCCAGGTTGCCCCTGGCATTCGCCCGGGGCCGGTTCGACGGAGGGCAATCATGGCTGCGCGGAAGAGCTCGGGGGCGGCGAGCGTCCCGAAGGGGCTGCCGGTGCGGCCCAACGAGGATCCCTGGACGGACGACGAGGTGGCCGACCTGCGGCGGGCCTTGGAGCACGACATCGACCATCTCCAGCGGGAGATCAACACGGTCGAGCACGACATCGCTGCGCTCATCGACGATGCCGGTGCGGACGTCGGCGACGACACGGCGGACGCCGGCGCCAAGGCCTTCGAGCGCGAGCAGGAGCTCACCGTCGCCAACAACGCCCGCGACTTGCTCGAACAGAGCCGCCACGCCTTGGTGCGGTTGACCGGCGGCGGGTATGGCGTGTGCGAGCAGTGCGGCGAGCCGATCGGCAAGTTTCGACTTCAGGCAGCACCCCGTGCCACCCTGTGCGTGTCATGCAAGCAGAAGCAGGAGCGCCACTGAGCGCTGAGCGGACCACGTCGCCTCCGCGGCCGGCGCTCCTGGTCGTCCTCGTGCTCGTCGCTGCGGTGGTCTATGTCCTGGACCAGGCCAGCAAAATCTGGGCCATCTCGTCGTTGACCGACGCGGAGCCGGTCAACGTCGTCGGGTCCTTGATCCGGCTGCGGCTCATCCGCAACCCGGGGGCGGCGCTGTCCATCGGCACCGGCAGCACGTGGCTGCTCACCGTCGTCGCCTGCGTCATCCTCGTCGTCGCGATCCGGGCCAGCCGACGCATCGGGAGCCGTGCGTGGGCTTGGGCGCTGGGTTTGCTGCTCGGGGGAGCGCTCGGAAACCTCACCGACCGGCTGTTCCGCGAGCCGGGCTTCGCCCAAGGGCACGTCGTCGACTTCATCGACTACCGAGTGTTCGTCGGGAATGTGGCGGACATCGCCATCGTCGCGGCGGCTCTGCTCATCGCCGTGCTCACGGTCCGCGGGGTCGCCCTCGACGGGTCGGCAGCACCTCGATGACCTCGGCCCGCCTGCTCACCGTCCCCGACGGACTTGCGGGGGAGCGCCTCGACACCGCGCTGTCGCGGTTGTTCGGCCTGAGCCGGACCGCCGCCGCCGAGCTGGTTGCCGCCGGTTCGGTGCTGGTCAACGATCGGGCACCGGCCAAGGCCGATCGGGTTCGCGCCGGCGACGTCCTGGACGTGACGCTCCCGGCGCCCCGGGCGCCGCTGGCCGTGGTGGCCCGGGAGGTGCCGGGCCTGAGCGTGGTGCACGCCGACACCGAGATCGTCGTCGTCGACAAACCTGCCGGCGTCGCCGCCCACCCGAGCGTGGGCTGGGACGGTCCTGACGTCCTCGGCGGGCTCGCTGCCGCCGGCTACCGGATCGCCACGTCCGGTGCCGCAGAACGCCAGGGCATCGTCAGCCGCCTGGATGTCGGCACCTCCGGCCTCATGGTGGTCTGCGCTTCCGAGACGGCCTACAGCCGGCTGAAGCGGGCCTTCAAGGCCCGCGAGGTCGACAAGGTCTACCACGCACTCGTCCAGGGGCTGCCCGATCCGCACGAAGGCACCATCGACGCCCCGATCGGTCGGCACCCCGGCCACGACTACAAGTTCGCCGTGATGGACTCGGGGCGGCATGCCGTGACCCACTACGAGCTCGTCGAGGCGTTCCGCCATGCCTCGTTGCTGCGCATCGGCCTGGAGACCGGACGCACGCACCAGATCAGGGTCCACTTCTCGGCCCTGCATCATCCGCTGTGCGGCGACCTCACGTATGGCGCCGACCCTCGGCTGGCCACCCGGCTCCGCCTCGATCGGCAGTGGCTGCATGCCAGCGCGCTGTCCTTCGTCCACCCCGGGTCGGGGGAATGGGTCACCTTCGACAGCCCGTTCGCTGCGGACCTCGAGCGCGCCCTGGACCTCATCGCAGACTGAGCGCGGCTCGGGGGCCGACACCCCGTGACGACACGCGCGGGGGTGTGGGCGGGCCGTCATACACTCGCAGGGATGTCCCCCCAGCCTGCCTCCGCCGACCAGTTCGTTCATCTGCACGTCCACACCGAGTACTCCATGCTCGACGGGGCGGCCCGGATCGACGAGCTCTTCGAGGCGGCCGCACGGATGGGGATGCCGGCCCTGGCGACGACCGACCACGGATATGTCTTCGGGGCGTTCGAGTTCTGGAAGAAGGCCCAAGGCACCGGCGTCAAGCCGATCATCGGGGTCGAGGCCTACCTCACGCCGGGCACCAAGCGTGGCGACCGGTCCCGGGTGAAGTTCGGCGACGGCGGTCGCGACGACGTCGGGGGCAGCGGCGCCTACACCCACATGACGCTGCTGGCCCGCAACAACAACGGGCTGCACAATCTCTTCCGCCTGGCCTCGCTGGCGTCGCTGGAGGGGTTCTACTTCAAGCCGCGGATCGATGCCGAGCTGCTCCAGACGTACGCCGGAGGGCTCATCGGCACCACCGGGTGCGTCGGCGGTGAGGTGCAGACGCGGCTGCGTTTCGGGCAATACCGCGAGGCGCTCACCGCCGCCGCCGACATGCGCGACATCTTCGGCAAGGACTACTACTTCGCCGAGGTCATGGACCACGGCCTGGGCATCGAGAAGCAGACCCAGGACGGCCTGCTGCGGATCGCCAAGGACCTCGGGTTGCCCCTGCTGGCGACCAACGACCTGCACTACACCGGCTCCGGTGATGCGCAGGCCCACGCGGCGTTGTTGTGCGTCCAGTCCGCATCGACGCTCATGGACCCGGGGCGGTTCAAGTTCGACGCCGACGAGTTCTACCTCAAGAGCCCCGACCAGATGCGCTCGCTCTTCACCGAGTTGCCCGAAGCGTGCGACAACACTCTTGCCGTCGCCGAGATGTGCAATGTCTCGTTCACCCTTGGCGAGGGTCGCTACATGCCGCGGTTCCCTGTCCCCGACGGCGAGGACGAGACGAGTTGGTTCATCAAGGAGGTCGAGCGCGGGCTCCGGGCGCGCTTCCCCCTCGGGGTCCCGGACTACGCCCGAAAGCAGGCGGCCTACGAGTCCGAGGTCATCATCGGGAAGGGCTACCCCGGCTACTTCCTCGTCGTCGCCGACTTCATCAACTGGGCCAAGGACCACGGCATCCGGGTCGGTCCGGGGCGTGGCTCCGGTGCCGGATCGATGTGCGCCTATGCGATGCGCATCACCGACCTCGACCCAGTGCCGCACGGCCTGATCTTCGAGCGGTTCCTCAACCCCGAGCGCCCATCCATGCCCGACTTCGATGTCGACTTCGACGAACGTCGGCGCGGCGAGGTGATCCGCTACGTCACCGAGAAGTACGGCGACGACCGAGTGGCCCAGATCGTCACCTACGGGACCATCAAGGCCAAGCAAGCGGTCAAGGACGCGGCCCGGGTCATGGGCCATCCGTTCGCCATGGGGGAGCGCCTGACCAAGGCCATGCCCGCCGCCGTCATGGGCAAGGACGTGCCCTTGGCGAAGATCTACGAGCCGAGCCACGACCGGTATGCCGAGGGGGCCGACTTCCGGACCCTCGTGGAGACCGACCTGCAGGCCAAGGAGGTCGTCGCCACCGCATTGGGCCTGGAGGGCCTCAAACGGCAGTGGGGGGTCCACGCTGCCGGCGTCATCATGTCCAGCGAGCCGCTGCTCGACGTCATCCCGATCATGCGCCGCGAACAGGACGGGCAGATCATCACCCAGTTCGACTACCCCAGCTGCGAGTCGCTGGGCCTGGTCAAGATGGACTTCCTCGGGCTGCGCAACCTGACCATCATCGACGACGCGATCGCCAACATCGCCGCCAACCGTGGGGTCGCCATCGACCTCGACGAGCTGAGCAAGGACCTGACCGACAAGCCCGCCTACGAGCTGCTGCAGCGCGGCGACACCCTCGGCGTCTTCCAGCTCGACGGTGGCGGCATGCGCACCCTCCTGCGGCAGATGCAGCCAGACACCTTCGAGGACATCTCGGCGGCTCTGGCGCTCTACCGTCCCGGCCCGATGGGCGCGAACAGCCACACCAACTACGCATTCCGCAAGACCGGACGGCAGAAGGTCGAGCCGATCCACCGTGAGCTGGCCGAGCCGCTCGCCGAGATCCTGGACCCGACCTACGGGCTGATCGTCTACCAGGAGCAGGTCCAGCTCATCGCCCAGAAGGTCGCCGGCTACAGCCTCGGCAAGGCCGACATGCTGCGCAAGGCCATGGGCAAGAAGAAGAAGGAAGTCCTGGACGCCGAGTTCGTGCCGTTCAGCGAGGGGATGCGCACCCACGGCTACAGCGATGACGCGGTCCGCACGCTGTGGGACATCCTCGTCCCGTTCTCCGACTACGCGTTCAACAAGGCACACACCGCGGCATACGGGCTGGTCAGTTACTGGACGGCCTACCTCAAGGCGAACTTTCCGGCCGAGTACATGGCCGCGCTGCTGACTAGCGTGCGCGACGACAAGGACAAGTCGGCGCTCTACCTGGGCGAGTGCCGCCGGATGGGCATCAAGGTCCTGCCACCCGATGTCAACACCTCGATCGGGGTCTTCACCGCCGTCGGATCCGACATCCGGTTCGGGATGGCGGCGATCCGCAACGTCGGCGAGAACGTCGTCGAGGCAATTGTCGGTGCCCGCACCGACAAGGGTCCGTTCACCTCCTTCGAGGACTTCGTCCGCAAGGTGCCGATGACGGTGTGCAACAAGCGCACCATCGAGTCGCTCATCAAGGCCGGCGCCTTCGACTCGCTCGGCGAGCCGCGCTTCGGCCTGGCACAGGTCCACGAGGTCTACCTCGACGCGCTCGTGGATGAGAAGCGTCAGGAAGCGATCGGGCAGGATTCGCTCTTCGCCGACCTGGTGGTCGAGGCCGACACCACCTTCGTCGTGCTGCCGCCCATTCCGGCCAACGAATGGGACAAGGCCGCCCTGCTGGCCTTCGAGCGGGAGATGCTCGGGCTCTATGTCTCCGACCATCCCCTGCTCGGCATCGAGCACCTCCTGGCCGGGCATTCCGACCTGACGATCGCCTCGCTGACCAACGACGAGACGATCCCCGAAGGCCACTCGCTCACCGTCGCCGGGCTCGTCACCGGGCTGCAACTCAAGCGCAACAAGCGTGGCGAGCTCTGGGCGATCGCCACCGTCGAGGACCTCGAAGGCGCCGTCGAGGTGCTCTTCTTCCCCAAGTCCTACGAGCAGTTCGGTGCCATGCTCGCCCACGATGTCGTCGTCGCGGTCAAGGGCCGGGTGAGTCACCGGGACGAGTCGGTCTCGCTCGTGGCCACCGAGCTGTCGTTGCCGGATGTCCGAGCCGCGGCCTCTGGGCCGGTCGTCCTGAGCCTGCCGGTGGCCCGAGCCACGGCACCGATCGTCGAGCGACTCCGCGGCGTGTTACAGGAACACCCCGGTGGCACCGAGGTCCGGGTCAAACTGACCTCCCCCGGGCGGGCGACGATCCTGACGATCGACACCTTGCGGGTCGCCCCGTCACCGGCGCTGTACGGCGACCTGAAGGCCCTCCTCGGCCCGTCCTGCCTGTCCTGATGGCCGACCGGGCAGGACCCCGCCGCGGCACCGGTCCGGCGCGGCTGACCTCACTCGGATTGGCGCCGCCCCATGGCGGCACGGCGGCGGCCGTCGTGCGGCACCTGGGCGCCATCCAGGCCCAGGACTACGCGTCCGCGCTGTGGGCGGTCGGGGTGCGTTCACCCGGATTGGTCGCCACGGACGTCGAGGCGGCGCTCGCCTCCGGTGACATCGTGCGCACCTGGCCGATGCGTGGCACGCTCCACCTGGTTCCGGGGGCCGACGCCCGGTGGATGTGCCGCCTGCTCAACGGCCCGGTCGAGCGCGCAGCGGCCCGGCGACACGCCCAACTGGGCCTGACCGAGGACATCGTGGCCACCGCTCGAGCCGTGGTGATGTCTGCCGCCGAGTCGGCCGCGGCCGCGGGCCACGGGCTGCTCCGCTCCGAGGCGTTCGCGGTGCTCGACGCCGCCGGGATCTCGCCGGCGGATCAACGGGGCTACCACATCCTGTCCTTGCTGGCCCGCGAAGGGCGGCTCGGGCAGGGCGCCCGAGTGGGCACCGACCAGGCCTTCTGGCCGCTCGATGCGCTCGCGGTGCAGCGCCATCTGGATCGCGACGAGGCGATGGCGACCATCGCCCGCCGTTACGTGCGGGGGCGCGCTCCGGTCACCGAGGCCGACCTGGCCTGGTGGACCGGCCAGGGCCTGCGCTGGGCCCGCGAGGCCCTGGCCCTGGCCGGGATCGAGCTCGACCCCGCACCCGCCTCACCGGCGGCGCGCACCTCGGTCCTGCTCCTGCCGGGCTTCGACGAATACCTCCTCGGGTATGCCGATCGGGGGCATGCCGGCGGGGCAGACCTCATCGAGCGGGTCGTGCCCGGGGGCAACGGGATGTTTCTGCCCATGCTGGTCACGGGCAGGGGGGTCGTCGGCACGTGGCGGCGGGCGGCGCGGCGAGATGCCGTCGCGGTCACCCCCACGTGGTTCGTCGAACCCTCACCGACCCAGCGGGCGGCGCTGCATCGGGCGGTCACGGCCTACGCGCGGTTCGTCGGGCTGACGACCGGGACGGTGCGCACCTAGCCCGGGGCACGCACGAGGCGACCCCGCGCGACGAGCTCGAGGGTCCCGGCAACCGCGACCGATTGGACGAGCAACAAGGCGACCAGCACGAGCAGCTGCACGGCAGCGGCCTGCAGCGGGCTGCCGCCTCCGAGGAGCACGCCGACGAAGGCCCCCGGCAG
>JBPOIZ010000017.1:0-18683 GCA_052034115.1 Actinomycetota bacterium | reverse complement strand
CGCCGCCGTGGCGATTCCTGCCGGAGTGGCCGTCGTAGCCTTCTGCAGCGGCGCAGCCTTCTACTGTGGACTCAAGCTCTTAGAGGGCGTGACCGTGGCCGGGACCGCCCTCTTGGATGACGCGGCTGGTGGCTCGATGGGAGGAACAAGAGCTCCTGTTCTCCCGTCACGAGTTGCCGCAAACACAGGCTCCAAGGCGATCGCCTGGGCCGGCCGAGATCCGGCCTTCCGGTCGAAATTGGCCAAGGCAATCGGTAATGCACCTGCTGGCGACTTCGACGCTCACCACGTTCTACCGGTCGAGTTCGGACGGGACTTCGCGCGGCTAGGCATCGACGCCAACGCGCCTAAGTTCGGCACATGGGTGGCCCGAGCCGAACACCAAGGGTGGAGCTCGGAGTATGCCAAGGACTGGGGCTCCTTCCTGCGCGGGTCGCCGAACGAGGCGCAGATCCTCGACTTCGGTCGAATGATGGGTGGGAAGTATGGGTTCGATGTTCACTTCTGACCTTGACGTGCGGGAAGTTGGCCGACTGGATGTCGCGAATGCTGGCTGGGCACGTGTCGATCTGGGCGACTTAGACGGGCAAGACCCGCGCCTGATCCTGGCAGGGCAAGCCAGGGTGGAGGGCTTCGTGGGTAAGGCTGATGCGGGGAAGGTCGGTGATCTCGTGCCGACCTACTGGGCTGCCCTCTTCCTTGTTAGCGCTGCGTTTGTTCAGGTGCTGACCGAAGCGCGGCTGACCGGGTGGTCTGCCTCCCGCGCTTCCGTCGTCGGGAACCCACACGCTGGCGATCTCATGGTGCTCCAAGTGACAGGGGTATGCACCGCACCCCGCGCCCTCGCCGTTGGGAGGGAGTTGGACCCGAGGGGGTGGGACGGCTCTGACCTCTTCCTCGTGGACGGTGATGCCACGATCTACTTGTCGCCAAAGGCAAGGAGGGTCTTGATCTCGGCCGCGCTTAGGAACGTGGAGACCGACCTCGCGGGCTTCGAGGCACCCCCGTGATGCGGCGCGCGTGGGTCGGGATCCTGCACTCGTTCCTCGTACTGATCCTTGCGCTTGCTACGGGCCCGGCTGCCAACGCGTGGGTCTCCACAACGTACGACAACGCCCATTCGCAGTTTGCGGCCACGCGGTCCAACGAGGCCCGGCCGTCTGCATGCGCTGCCCTCACTTTCGACCAATTGCCGGGGCACTTCGTCGACTGCTACGAGGTGACGGACTGGTACGACTCCGTGCTACAGGGTGCGCCCGCGCGCAACGCGGCGGCGCCCTTGCGGGCCCCGAAAATCGAGCCCTCCGGCATAGCGCTTGGGGAATTGGCCTCAGTTTCGCCGGTCGGTGTTGCCGCAAACACCGCAAGTCTTGAGGCGCGGGCGGCCGAGATCCATGGAGCCTTGGATCCGATTGCCCAGTCGCGTCGGACGACGGCGGCGTTGGGGACGCAGGAGGGCACCACAGTTATTGGTGGAGGTGTTCGGGACCTCAGCCCAGCGCAGCGCGCTCTGCTGCAGGACGGGGAGATGATGGCGGGTGGCCCTGGACATGCCGAGGTAACGACAGTCTTGGGTGCCCGGGGTGCTGGACTCACTCCGCAGGAGATCGTGACTACGACGAATATCTGCCCTGCGTGCCAGGTGTTCTTGCGGAATGAAGGGGCGACGATCACTGGTCCAAGGTCTGCCAAGTGGTAGCCGTGAGCAGGTATGACGAGGGCGCTATCGCCCGCGCTGCTCAGGCCCTGAGCAGAGGGGAGCGGACCGCATTTGCCGCCGCGTGTGCAGAGCGCTTGTGGCCTCTGGTCGAGCGTTATGCCTCGGCCGCGTCCTTGGCAGGGGAAGATCGCCAAGTGCTCCGCGCTGCCCTGGACGCGGCATGGAGAGCTGCGGGTGGCGCGGGCATTGAGGAGGGTTTGAGGGGCGCAGGCGAGGCCACCGAAGCCCTCGTCCCGTACGAGGACGACGACTGGTTGCTTGAGTCGGGCTATGCGCAGAACGGGATTGCTGCCATCGCGTACGCCATCCGTTCATGGTTGGGGGACGATCCTCAGGATGCGGTGTGGGCTGCACGCCAGGTGTATGAGGCGGCTGATTACGGCGCTCAGCAGCGCCAGCGTGTTTCGGCCCGTGTCTATTCGGCCGACGTGGAAGCCGACTTGGCCCGCACTGCGGTTGTCCAGGCGGCCATCCGAGGTATCTCCGAAGACTTGACGGCTGCCGGTGAGTTCAGCGCTGAGGTTGTTCGTCAGCGGGCCTGTAGCGCTGCGGGCGACTTCGTCACGCTCTTCCCATAGGCGCGTGGGTTCATCTCCTGCGGCGAGGACCTTCAGCCTGCGTTGCTGAGGGCTGCGCGGATGCGGGTGTTGGCCAGGAGTCCGTCGAAGATATGGATGAGGGCGGCTCGGTCGGTGTCGGTGAGGTTGTCGAGGTCGGCGAGGCGGTCGGCGAGGGGGTTGTCACCGCGTAGGGGGCGGCCGACCCGCAGCCTCGTCGGGGATGGTGGTGCGGGGCTTCTTGCCGTACCGGGCACCCTCCCAGCCGTGCTCGCGGTACAGGCGCTCGATCGTGCACCGGGCCACGTCATGACCCTTCCTGCGCAGGAGCAGCCACATCTTCCGGCTGCCCAAGGCCGCGATCAGACGGCTGGACTCGCGCGCCGTCCGGATCAGCTCGCTGACCTCCTCATCCCGCAGGGCCCGTTTGGTGGGGACCTTGCTGACCCACTCGTAATACGTCGAGGGCCGGATCGTGACCCCGTGCTCAGGAGGTTGTCCCGGGTCTCGTGGAATTTGAGGTGGCGGTCCCCCGCTCGACGCCTGCCGTGAGGTAGGTGTTGGGCGTCCGCCAAGACGACCCGACAGGAACAGGGGACCGCTGTGACCAAGAAGTACCAGACGACCGAGTTCGACACGAGTGCGCTCGCCGTGCCGGAGCAGGTGAGTATCGCGATGGACCAGATCGCTGCCGACATGCGCGAGGGCCTGCTCGCTCTCGCAGTCGGCGCGGGCCTGCAGGTGATGCAGCAGTTGATGGAGGCCGACGTGACCGCGGCGTGCGGCCCGAAGGGCAAGCACGACCCCGACCGGACCGCGATCCGGCACGGCACCGAGGACGGGTCGGTCACTCTGGGTGGCCGACGGGTGCCGGTGCGGCGACCGCGGGTCCGCACTGCCGATGGGACCGGTGAGGTTCCGGTGCCGGCCTACGAGGTGTTCAACGGCACCGAGCTGCTCGGGCGGATGGCGATGGAGAAGATGCTCGCCGGGATCTCGACGCGGCGCTACCCGATCGCGCTGGAGCCGGTCGGCGAAGAGGTTGCCGCGCAGGCGAGCTCGACGTCGAAGTCGGCGATCTCGCGCAAGTTCGTCGCGATGACCGAGACCGCCCTGGCCGATCTGCTCTCAGTCGACCTGACCGGCCTGGACCTGGTGGCGTTGATGGTCGACGGGGTCCACTTCGCCGACCACCTCTGCGTGGTCGCGCTGGGCATCGACATCGACGGGACCAAGCACCCGCTGGCCGTGGTGGAGGGCTCCACCGAGAACACCACCCTGGTTCGTGGGCTGCTGGTCGGGCTGCGTGAACGTGGCCTGGACGTCACCCGGCCGATCCTGGCCGTCCTCGACGGCGCCAAGGCCCTCAAGGCAGCCGTGGAGGAGGTCTTCGACCAGCCCGTCATAGCCAGGTGTCAGATCCATAAGCTCCGCAACGTGCGCGACCACCTGCCCGAGAAGATGCGCGGCCCGGTCGCCAAGCGGATGCGCGCCGCCTACCACGCCGACTCCGCACTCGAGGCCGAGGCACTCCTCGAAGCGCTGGCCAAGGAGCTCGACAAGACCCACCCCGGCGCCGCAGGCTCGCTCCGGGAGGGCCTGCACGAGACCCTGACGGTGCTCCGCCTCGACGTGCCGCCCACCCTGGCCCGCACGTTGCGATCCACGAACGCGATCGAGTCGATGATCTCGATCAGCCGCGACCACGCCCGAAACGTCAAGCGGTGGCGCGACGGGCAGATGGCGCTCCGCTGGTGCGCGGCCGGGATGGTCGAGGCGTCCAAGCAGTTCCGCCGCGTCAACGGCCACCTGCACCTGCCGACGCCCCGAACCTCGCTCGAGCAGCACGTTGCTGCCCGAAGTGTCGGTGCAGAGTGCAACACTCAGACCGTGAGCGCAGCCTGACGCTCACCGGACCGCCACCGAAGTTCCACGGAACTCGGGACATCCTCCGTGCTCAGTCAGTACGTCACACAAGGGCTCGACACCCCACCGCAGGCCGTCACCGACCCGGTGGTCCTTGTGCTCGGTGATGAAGGCGATCACCATCGCCCGGGCCGGTCGAGCTCGGCCGCGAAGAAACTCGAGGCAGCTTTCAGGATCTCGTTAGCTCGCCGAAGCTCGGCAACCTCACGCTTGAGTGCCTTGACCTGCTCATGCTCGGCCGAGGTCATCCCCGGCCGACTTCCCGAGTCGATCTCGAAGCGACGCACCCACTTACGCAGCGTCGCCGGGGAACCGATCCCCAGCTTCGCTGCCACCGAACGGATGGTCTCGAACTCACTCGGGTACTCATCCCGCTGCCCGGCAACCAGCCGCACAGCACGCTCCCGGAACTCCTGGGAGTACTTCGACGGACGTCCCATGACCTACATCCTTCCAACGGATCAGGTCTCCGGACTCGCCGTGAGGTGTCAGGTTGTCCCGCCAGGTCGGGTCGAAGCGGATCACCCCGGCCGATGACGCCTTCTGGGACCTCGTCACGTCCGTCGAATACCTATCCGAAGCCCTCGCCCGCGCCGCCAACCGCCACAACTGACCGACCCGCCACGGGCGAGCCGCGATCTGCCAGACGTGTCACGCCCTGGTCGCAAGAAGCGTGCCCGTCACAATGTAGTTGTTTGGTATACGCTTTCCTGCATGGGTGATCTGCTCGATCCCGACCTGCTCGGCGAGGAGCCGTTCGAGGTCGACATCCAGGCCGCCCACCTGTTCAAGCACCCCCACCTGGGGATGCAGGACGTCACTGACGTCTGGGAAAGCGATCCGTTGTTCTACCCCGCGAAGCCACCAGCGCACTGGCTGATGGTCGCCGAGGTTGAGGGCAGGGTCTTGGTTGTTCCGATCGCACCGGCACGCGACGAGGACCCGAGTCAGTGCCGACCGATCGGCTGTTACGAGGCCAGCGCCGGTCTGGCATCGACCTACCGGAGAGACCGTGATGAGTACTGATCAGATGACTCCCGACGAGGAGTACGAGTTCTACGCCCGACCCGAGAACCAGGAACCCCAGGGCAGGCCGCGTCGACGTTCCCGACGGCTGAGCGCGCCGATCCCGGTGCGGTTCACCGACGAGCAACTCGACGCGATCCGTGAACGGGCCGAGGCTGACGACCGGTCGGTGTCAGCCTGGATCCGTCGGGCCGTCGAACACGAACTTGACCGCCGTCCCGCCTGACGCCACCAACCCGGGTGACCTGCCGACCCCACCGAGTCGCTCACTCCCAGCGGCTCAGCGGCTGGGAGAAAGAGCCCATGACCACGGCCAGCCAGCAGCGCCACGCACCACGCGGGGTGGTTCCTTTCCTAGCCGCTGTGATCGCCGCGCTGGTGGCGATCCTGCTCGGAACAACTGCATCCGCGTCCGCGTCGGTCGGGGCTGAAACTCGCGTCGGGGCCTTCAACGTCACCGGCGAGGTTCTCGTCGAGCCGCCCGAGCACGTTTCCGCAGGTCAGCACCCGGGTCGAGCCGAGGAATCAGTCGAAACCGTGGTGGCTACCGGTGTTGCCGCAAACACCGCAACGGGTGGGGCTGCGGCGGTGCGAGTTGGGCAGGCTGGCGAAGCCGCTGTCCGGTCTGCCTTCGACATCGGGCCCAAGGCAACTGTGCAGGTTGGCACTCGAACGCGGATTCTCGATGGATTGAGTGACGAGGCCGTCTCCGAGGTCAAGAATGTCGCGAGTCAGTCGTTCACCTTGCAGTTGAAGGACAGTCTCGCTTATGCCCAGAGCACGGGCCGGCGCTTCGATCTGTACGTTCGTAGGTCGCTGCTGGGTGTGTTCATCATCGGGTTGACGGCATCTCGATCCTCAGTGGCCGCCTCTACGGTTCGGGGAAGCCTCGCACCCCTGAAAGGCATGCCCATGCGTTCGCCATAGGATCTGGGGCCATGAGCCACGTCCTGTCCGCCGTCGCCTGGCCGTACGCAAACGGCCCGCGCCACATCGGCCATGTTGCCGGTTTCGGCGTGCCCTCCGACGTCTTCAGTCGGTACATGCGGATGGCCGGTCACGACGTCCTCATGGTCTCGGGCACCGACGAGCACGGCACCCCGATCCTGGTCATGGCCGAACAGCAAGGCGTCACGCCGCGAGAGATCGCCGACCGCTACAACCGGGTCATCGCCGAGGATCTGGTGGGGCTCGGGCTGGCCTACGACCTGTTCACCCGCACCACCACGCGCAACCACTATGCCGTCAGCCAGGAACTGTTCCGCGGCAACTTCGACAACGGCTACATGATCGAACAGACCCAGCTCGTGGCCATCAGCCCCTCGACCGGCCGCACCTTGCCCGACCGCTACATCGAAGGCACCTGCCCGCACTGCGGGTATGGCGAGGCGCGCGGCGACCAGTGCGACAACTGTGGCCGCCAGCTCGACCCGATCGACCTGATCAACCCGCGCAGCAAGATCAACGGGGAGACTCCACGCTTCGAGGAGACGAGCCACTTCTTCCTCGACCTACCTGCCCTGGCCGAGGCCCTGCGCGTCTGGCTCGACGGGCGTGCGGCTACCGGCCTGTGGCGACCCAATGTCATCAAGTTCTCCACGAACATCCTCGACGGCGTCCTGCCCCGCCCGATGACCCGGGACATCGACTGGGGCATCCCGGTGCCCCTGCCGGGTTGGGAGGACAACCCCAACAAGAAGCTCTACGTCTGGTTCGACGCCGTCATCGGCTACCTGTCGGCGGCGATCGAGTGGGCCCGGCGCAGCGGCGACCCGGATGCCTGGCGCCGCTGGTGGAACGACCCGCAGGCCCGCTCGTACTACTTCCAGGGCAAGGACAACATCACCTTCCACGCCCAGATCTGGCCTGCCGAGCTCCTCGGGTATGCCGGTGCCGGAGACCAGGGCGGCACCCCCGGTGCGGCATACGGGGTGTTGAACCTGCCCACCGAGGTCGTCGCCAGCGAGTTCATGACGATGGAGGGCAAGCAATTCTCCACCAGCCGCGGACACGTCATCTACGTCCGTGATGTGCTCGAACGCTACGGCCCCGACCCGCTGCGCTACTTCATCTGTGCCGCTGGGCCCGAGAGCCAGGACAGTGACTTCACCTGGGCCGAGTTCGTCCAGCGCAACAACTCCGAGCTCGTCGCAGGGTGGGGCAACTTGGTCAACCGCACCGCCTCGATGATTCACAAGGCGTATGGCGCCATCCCCGAGCCCGGCCCGCTGCAGCCGGTCGACGAAGCCCTCCTCGCGGCGGTCCGGGCGGGCTTCGCGACGGTCGGCACCCACATCGAACGGCAGCGCTTCAAGGCCGGTATCGCCGAGGTCATGCGGCTCGTCGGGGAGGCCAACGCCTACGTCTCGACCACCGAGCCGTTCAAGCTCAAGGCCGATGACCAGCAGGAACGCCGCCGGACCGTGCTGCACACGCTGATCCAGGCGGTCAGCGATCTCAACACGTTGGCCGCGCCGTTCCTGCCGCACGGGGCCAACCGCGTCCACACGGTTCTCGGCGGCGCCGGCGAGTTCGTCCCCATGCCGCAACTGGTCGAGGTGGACGACCTCGACGGCGGACCGGCATACCCCGTCATCACCGGCGACTACGGCACGACCCCACGCTGGGAGCCGCGCTCGGTCGTGCCGGGCACCCCGATCGGTGCGCCGACGCCGGTCTTCACCAAGTTCGACCCGTCGGTCGTCCAGGACGAGTTGGACCGCATGCGCGGCGAGGACTGACGTGGCCGACGACCCGCGGGCGCGCACCGCGCCACCTGCGCCCGACCCGCTCCCGCTCCCGGTCGTCGACAACCACGCCCACCTCGACATCGCCCGGGACGGCGGGCCGGCCCCCGACCTAGAAGCCCTGCTCGCGGACGCCGCCCGAGTCGGCGTCACCCGGGTCGTGCAGGCCGGCTACGACGTCGCGAGCTCCCGGTTCGGTGTGGCGGCCGCTGAGTCGCATCCCAGCGTGGTCGCAGCCGTGGCGCTGCATCCCAACGAGGCACCGCGGCTGGCCGCCAGCGGCGACCTGGAAGCCGGGTATGCCGAGATCGCGGCGTTGGCCGCCCACCCGCGGGTGCGGGCCATCGGGGAGAGCGGTCTGGACTACTTCCGCACCGGCCCGGACGGACGGGCCGCCCAGCACGACTCCTTCCGCTGGCACATCGAGCTGGCCAAGGCCGTCGGCAAGCCGTTGCAGATCCATGACCGGGACGCGCACGACGACGTCCTGGCCGTCCTCGCCGACGCGGGAGCCCCCGAGCACACCGTCATGCACTGCTTCTCCGGTGAGATCGGAATGGCCCGCGAGTGCGTCGATCGGGGCTACTACCTCTCCTTCGCCGGCACCGTCACCTTCAAGAACGCGCAGGGGCTGCGCGACGCCCTCGCGATCACGCCACTGGACCAGGTGCTCGTCGAGACCGACGCGCCGTACCTGACGCCGATGCCGCACCGCGGCGCAGTCAACGCGCCGGTCCTGCTGCCGCTCACCGTGCGGGTCATGGCTGGGGTGCTCGGCGTCGACGTGCCGACCCTGTGCCGGGCTGTCTCGGACAACGCCGAACGCCTCTACGGACCCTGGTAGCCCGCCGGTTCGGCCGCCGACCCGTGCCCACGCGCTATGGGGCACGTCACACGGGGCGCGTGGCCTGATGTGACATGTGGTGCGGATGTGACGGATGGGATACCACATGTGGGACATGTCACCCCGTTCGACTCGTTGAATGGTCATCTCCCCGTTATCAAAACTTGACCTTCGCAAGAGGCCCGCGGGACAGTGGACCGTCAGGCCGGGCCGTAGGACAGCCCCCGTCATGCACCGACCGACGCGTCGTTGCATGCGGACCAGGGCACCGATCCCCGGCACGTACAACGTTTGGAGAACCGTGTTCGCAGTCCCCCTGCGCCGCGCCGCTCAGGTCGCCGTCGTCGCCAGCGTGGCGACCGCCGCCATCGGCATCACCGCCTACGACAAGGCCGTCACCCTCTCGGTCGACGGGACGTCGCAGCAGGTCCACGCCTTCGCCAGCAGCGTCGGAGACCTGCTCGCCCGACAGGGCATCTCCGTCGGTGAGCACGATGTCGTCGTCCCCGCAGCCGACGCCTCGCTCGCTGACGGGCAGACCGTCGTAGTGCGGTATGGCCGCAAGTTGACGGTCACCGTCGACGGCAAGACCCAGGAGTACTACACGACCGCACAGACCGTCGACGCGGCGTTGGCCGAGCTGCAGATTCGCACCGAGGACGCCGAGCTGTCGGTGAGTCGATCGGCTCCGCTGGGTCGCCAGGGTTTGACCATGACGGTCAACCACCCGAAGAAGATCACTCTGGTCGTCGCGGGCAAGAAGACCTCAGTCAGCACCCTCGCCGGGACGGTGTCGGACCTGCTGTCCGAGCGCAAGGTCACCGTCGGCGCCAAGGACAAGCTCGCGCCCAAGGCGGCGACCGCCCTGGTGGACGGGATGAAGATCACCCTGACCCGGATCAGCGAGAAGACGGTCTCCGAGACCCAGTCGATCGGTTTCACCACGACGACCAAGAAGGACTCCACGCTCTACACCGACCAGTCCAGCGTGGTCACCGAAGGCAAACTCGGCGTCAAGCGCGTCAGCTATCTCGTGACGTACACCAACGGGAAGCAGACCGCCAAGAAGGTTGTCGGTTCGACGGTGGTGAGTGAGCCGGTGGCCAAGGTCGTCAAGGTCGGCACCAAGGCTCGCCCGGTCGCCGACCCTGGAAACACCTCCGGCGCCGGGCTCAACCTGGCCAACGCCGCCATGTGGGACCGCATCGCCCAGTGCGAGTCGGGTGGCAACTGGAGCATCAACACGGGCAACGGCTACTACGGAGGCCTGCAGTTCAGTTTCCCCACCTGGCTTAGCGTCGGTGGAGCAGACTTCGCCCCGCGCGCGGATCTCGCGTCGCGCGCCGAACAGATCACCGTGGCTAACCGCCTGTATGCACGCGCCGGCCTCGGCCCGTGGGGCTGCGCGCACGCCGCCTGATCCACCCATCACTGGCCCGTCACGCACGTCGCGTGGCGGGCCAGTGGGCGTTGCGGGGGCGCGGCGTGGCCGGCTCGGGCGCGATTAGGCTGGCGACATGACCGTTGCTCCCGAGGTGCGCCTGCTCGGCGCTGCTGACATCCGGGAGCTGGCCGCCAGGCTGGGCGTTCGCCCGACAAAGCAGTGGGGGCAGAACTTCGTCATCGACGCCAACACGGTGCGTCGGATCGCGCGTCGCTCGGGAGTCGGTCCCGGCGACACCGTCCTCGAAGTGGGCCCTGGGCTGGGCTCGCTCACCTTGGCGCTGCTCGAGACCGGCGCCTCCGTCGTGGCGGTCGAGGTCGACCCGGCCCTAGCGCTGCAGTTGCCCCGGACCGTTGCCGAGCGTGCCGCGCACCTCGCGCCGCGTGTGCATGTCGTCCACGCCGACGCCCTACACATCCGTGACCTTCCCGGCGAGCCTCCGACGGCGCTGGTCGCAAATCTGCCCTACAACGTCTCGGTCCCGGTCGTCCTGCGGGCCTTGGAGCACTTCCCCACGCTGCGCCGGGCCCTGGTCATGGTCCAGTTGGAGGTCGCTGAGCGGCTGGCCGCATCACCTGGCTCGACGACATACGGCGTGCCTAGCGTCAAAGCCGCCTGGTATGCCGAGGTGCGCCTCGCCGGCACGGTGTCCAGATCGGTGTTCTGGCCGGTGCCCAACGTGGAGTCCGGCCTCGTCGAGCTCGATCGCCGCGACCCTCCCGGGCCGCCTGAGGCGCGGCCCGAGGTGTTCCGAGTCGTCGACGCAGCGTTCGCCCAACGGCGCAAGACGCTGCGCGCCGCGCTGGCCGGATGGGCAGGCTCGGCTGCCGACGCGGAGCGATTCCTGCGGTCGGCGGGGATCGACCCATCGGCGCGCGGTGAGCGACTCTCGGTGACGGACTTCACCAGACTCGCTGCGGCCCGCCAGGACGGCTCACTACCGGCGGTGATCCGGTGAGGGTTCGCTCGCTGGGTGCGCTCCGCCGCAGCCCGGTGACCGTGCGGGTGGCCGGCAAGGTCAATCTCGAGCTGCGGGTCGGCCCCCGACGAGTCGACGGCTATCACGATCTGGCGACCGTCTTCATGGCGGTGAGCATCTACGACGACGTCACCCTGCGCCCCGCCTCGCAGTGGTCGCTGGAGGTGCGCGGCGCCGACGCCGCCCAGGTGCCCACGGACGAGACGAACCTCGCGTGGCGGGCTGCGCTCGCGGTGTCCCGCCGCGTCGGGGGCGACGAGGCGGCTGCCATCGAGATCGTCAAGGACATCCCGGTGGCCGGTGGTATGGCCGGCGGTTCTGCCGACGCGGCCGCGGCGCTGGTTGCTGCGAACCACCTGTGGGACGCCGGCCTGAGCCGCGCGGAGTTGCTGGAGCTGGCCCAGGATCTCGGTGCGGACGTGCCGTTCAGCCTGACCGGTGGAGTTGCGGTCGGCGGTGGTCGGGGGGACCTCCTCGTGCCGGCACTGGCCCGCGGCACCTACCACTGGGTGTTCGTCGGGAGCGATGAAGGCCTCTCGACGGCCTCGGTGTTCGCCACCGTGGACGCCATGCGTGCTCAGGGCCAGGCCCCGGAGGCCGAGCAGCCGGCGACCTCGCCTGATCTGCTTGCTGCGCTTGCCGCCGGTGACGTGTACGGGCTCGCGGAGCACCTCGCCAACGACCTGGAACTGCCCGCGACCCATCAGCGACCGGAGCTCGGCGCCCTGCTCGTCGCCGGCCTAGATTTCGGCGCTCTTGCGGGGATCATCTCCGGCTCAGGTCCGACGGTGGCCTTCCTCGCGGCGGACCATGAGGCCGCGCTGCACCTGGCGATCGCGTTCACGGCGTCCGGCACGGCGACGCGGGTGCGCACCGCGACCGGCCCCGTGCCCGGGGCTCACGTGGTCACCGGCCCGCGCGGTCGCGGGGCGGGTCGACCCTGATGCCGATTCTCGTCACGGCAGATGCGGTCCGCATCGTCGCCGGCACCACCGTGGTGCTCGAGGACGTCTCGCTCGGTGTGGCCACGGGGGAGCGGATCGGGGTGGTGGGCCGCAACGGCTCGGGCAAGTCGACGTTGCTGCGGGTCCTGGCCGGGACGCAGCTGCTCGACGGCGGTCGCACCGCCCGCGCCGGGGGTGCAACGGGCCCCACCGTCGCCTTTCTGACCCAGGCGGACACGCTGGTGTCGGACGAGACGGTGCGCTACTCCGTCGTCGGTGACCTGCCGGACCACGCCTGGGCCGGAGACCCCAGAGTCCGGGACATCCTCGGTGGGCTGCTCGGCGGACTGGACGGCGCCGGTGTCGGTGGCCTGGACCGGACCGTCGGGCCGCTGTCCGGCGGCGAGCGGCGGCGCGTGGCGCTGGCGGCTGCGCTGATCGCGGACCCTGACCTGCTGCTGCTCGACGAGCCGACCAACCACCTGGACATCGAGGGTGTCGCGTGGCTGGCGGCATACCTGGCCACCCGCCGCGCCGACAGCGCGACGGTGACGGTGACCCACGACCGGTGGTTCCTCGACGCGACGTCCACCTCGACGTGGGAGGTCGGCGCTGGTCAGGTGGCCGCCTTCGACGGCGGGTATGCCGCGTACGTCCTGGCCAAGGCCGAACGCGAGCGGTTGGCGGGACTGGCGGGCGAGAAGCGCAACAACCTCCTGCGCAAGGAGTTGGCGTGGCTGCGCCGTGGGGCCCCCGCCCGCACCAGCAAGCCGCGGTTCCGCCTCGACGCCGCCGCCGCGCTCATCGCCGACGAACCCCCGCCCCGGGAGAGCGTCGAACTGCAACGGTTCGCAGTGACCCGGCTCGGCAAGGACGTCGTCGACATCGAGGACGCCACCGTCGTGCTCGGCGGTCGCACCATTCTCGACAGGGTCACCTGGCGTCTGGCGCCTGGCGAACGAGTCGGACTCGTCGGAGTGAATGGCGCCGGGAAGTCGACGGCGGTCAAGGCGCTGCTGGGGCTGACACCGCTGGCCTCCGGGCGACGCAAGCAGGGCCGAACGGTGGTCGCGGCCTATCTGTCCCAGGAAGTGCGCGAGCTCGACGCGCTGTCGGGACACACCCTGCTCGAGGCGGTGACCGAAGTGCGCGCCATGACCCGCCTCGGGGACAAGGAGGTCACCGCAAGCCAGCTGGCCACCCGGCTGGGTTTCGTCGGCGGCCGCCAGCAGACCCGGGTCGGTGACCTCTCGGGCGGCGAGCGCCGGCGGCTCCAACTCCTGCGGCTGCTCATGACCGAGCCGAACGTCATCGTTCTGGACGAACCCACCAACGACCTGGACATCGAGACCCTGACCAATCTGGAGGATCTCCTCGACGGGTGGGCTGGAACCCTCGTCGTCATCTCGCACGACCGCTACCTGCTCGAACGGACCACCGACCATCAACTCGCCCTGCTCGGCGACGGGCAGCTGCGGGACCTCCCTGGCGGGGTGGACGAGTATCTGCGGCTGCGCGCCGCCTCGGTGCGGGCCGGCAACGCACCTCAGCGGCTGTCCGCCCGGGCCCCGTCCGGCGGTGCGCGCGATGCCGCGGCGGCTCGGCAGGCACGCAAGGACATGGCTCGCCTGGAACGCCGTATGACGGCCATCGGGCGCGAGGAGGAGCGGATCCACTCCCGGATGGTGGAACGGGCCGACGACTACGAGGAGATGAGCCGGCTGCACGAGGAGCTGCTCGCCGCGCACGCCGAGCGGGACGCCGTAGAACTCGCCTGGCTCGAGGCCGCCGAAGCAGCCGAGGCAGCGGAGGCAGCCCCGGAGGAAGCCCCGGAGGCAGCCGAGTCGGGCTACAGCGGATGAGTGTCGGCCGCGGCGGATGCGCGTCGGCACCGACCGCGGCGGATCAGCCCGCGAACCGGATCAGCAGGCGGCGAAGCAGATCGGCCAGGTCCCGCTGATCCTGCTCGCTCAGATCGGTCAGCAGGGCCCGCTCCCGGTCGATCAGATCGGCCAGCGCGGCATCGACGGCAGTGCGACCGGCCGAGGTCAGCCGCACCAGCACCCCGCGTCGGTCCTTCGGGTCCGGGCGCCGGGTGACGAAGCCGCGTTGCTCGAGGCGGTCGACGCGGTTGGTCATGGTTCCGGACGTGACCATGGTCAACGTGACGAGTTGGCCGGGGGAGAGCTGATAGGGGTGGCCAGAGCGGCGCAGGGCGGCCAGGACGTCGAACTCCCAACCCTCCAGATCGTGGATCGCGAACGCCGAGCCACGGGCCAGGTCGAGCAACCGTGAGATCCGGGACACTCGGGAGAGCACCTCCAGCGGCCCCAGATCGAGGTCTGGACGTTCCCGTTGCCACGCCGCCACGAGGTCGTCGACATCATCCGATCCGACCACTGTCGACTCGGTGGATCCGCGCGTGTCGCCCGCCATGACAGCCCTCCTGCCGCGCCTCGGTGGCATCCATGACTCTAGCCGTCATCAAGATTCTCGGCATCAAGACTCATGGATCGGTCGCGAGGGTGCATCCTGGGCGCCATGAGCACACCCCACGCAGCGTCCGCACCGTCCTACGCGGTGCCCGGTCGCGAGCCGACAACCCCCGTGAGCGGCCGGTGGACCCTCGGGGTGACCGTCGCGGGTATCGGGCTGTGGGCGGGATTCTTCGGCCCCATCCAGGTTCTGCTCGCATTGCAGGCCGCGGCGATCACACCCGAACACAAGGAGACGACACTCGCCCTGTTCACCGGGCTCGGTGCCCTCGTCTCGGTGATCTGCAACCCGCTCTTCGGGGCCTTCTCTGATCGCACCATCAGCCGGTTCGGGCGAAGGCTGCCATGGGTGGTCGGTGGGGCCTTCGTCGGCGCGGCCAGCCTGATCTGGCTCGCCTACGCCGACAGCATCCCCACCGTGGTCATCGGCTGGGTCGGTGTGCAGGCGAGTCTGAACGCCATGCTCGCTGCCCTCACCGCAGCGATCCCCGACCTCGTGCCGGTCGACCAGCGCGGGCTGGTCGGCGGCTTCGTCGGGGCGAGCCAGACCCTTGGCGTCGTCGTCGGGGTCGCGGTCGCCGGGGCCGGCGGCGGCCGGGTGGCCCCGGGCTACCTCATCCTGGCGGCGCTCGTCGTGCTCACTGTCATCCCGTATGCCGTGCGCAGCCAGGATCTACGGCTGGATCCGGGCCACCGAGAGCCGTTCGATCTGGGCGCCTTTGTCCGGGGCTTCTGGACCGACCCCCGGGAGCACCCCGACTTCGGGTGGGCGTGGGGCACCCGGTTCCTCACCAACCTCGGCAATGCCCTCGGCACGGGCTACCTGCTGTACTACCTCACCGATGCCGTTCACCACCCGAACCCGACGGCGGCGCAGACGCTGCTCATCCTCGTGTATGCCGGCCTGCTCGTGGTGGCGACGGTCGTGGCGGGTCGGGCCTCCGACCGGGCTGGCCGGCGGCGGATCTACGTCGTCTATGCCGGGGTCGTCCTCGCGATCGCCTCCCTGCTGCTGGCTGTTCAGCAGACCTTCACCGGCGCCCTGGTCGGGGCGTGCCTCTACGGGATCGGCTTCGGGATCTACACCTCGGTGGACTTCGCGCTGATCACCCAGGTGCTGCCGGACGCCGACGGCACGGCCCGGGACCTCGGGGTCATCAACATCGCCGCTGCCTTGCCTCAGGTGGTGGCACCCCCTATCGTCGCGGTCGTTCTGGGTCTGGTCGGTGCGGACAAGTCAGCCGGATATCGGGTCGTCTATGCCGTTGCCGCGGTCATCTGCTTGCTCGGTGGCGTCCTGGTCACCCGGATCCGCTCGGTGCCCTGACCCGGCACGTCGTCGCAGGAGGAAGATAGGTCCATGCTCACGTCACCGCTCGCACCTGCCCCGATGCCCTCGACCGAGGAGGCGTCTGCACTCGCCGCCACGCTGCCCCCGGACTTCCTCTTCGGAGTATCGACCGCGTCATACCAGATCGAGGGCGGCGTCACCGAGGACGGCAAGGGCCGCAGCGTCTGGGACGACTTCTGTGAAACGCCAGGCAAGATCGTCGACGGCAGCTCGGGCGCTGTGGCGTGCGACTCCTACCACCGGTATGGCGAGGATGTCGCGCTCATGGCCGACCTCGGGGTCGGCGCCTACCGGTTCTCGTTGGCCTGGCCGCGGATCCTGCCCGACGGGGCCGGGGCGATCAACGGCGCCGGCCTGGACTACTACGACCGCCTCGTCGATGCGCTCTGCGCTGCCGGTATCCAGCCCGCCGCCACCTTGTTCCACTGGGACCTGCCCTCGGCCCTGCAGGCCGGTGGAGGGTGGACGTCACGAGACACGGCATACCGATTCGGCGAGTACGCCGCTGTGGTGGCGCAGCGGCTGGCCGACCGAGTTGCGGTGTGGTTCCCGGTCAACGAACCGAACATCGTCACCACGCTGGGGCACGGGATCGGCAGGCATGCGCCGGGGATGGAGCTGGGCCTCGGAGCGCTGCAGGTGGGTCACCACCTTCTGCTCGGTCACGGCCTTGCGGTCGAGGCGCTGCGGGCTCACGGTGCTCGAGCGGTGGGTTGCGCGAACAACCATCAGCCGATCTGGCCGGCGTCAGCCGAGCCGGCCGATCTCAGTGCGGCGGCGCTGTTCGACGCCATCTACAACCGCTTCTTCGTGGAGTCGATGATTCTCGGGGCGTACCCCGACGAACTCGCCGGGGTGCTGAGCGGTCCGGTGGCCGAGGACCTCGCGGTCATCGCTGCCCCGCTGGACTTCTACGGCGTCAACACCTACAACCCCATGCGGGTGGCCGCGCCGGGCAGCGCCGCAGCGCTCGCAGCGGCCGTACCGGCCGACGGTATGCCGTTCGCTCAGGTGCCGGTCGAGGGCTACCCCACGACCGACTTCGGCTGGCCGGTGGTGCCCCGGGCCTTCGGCCAGCTGCTCCGGGACCTGACCGAGCGTTACCCCGGCCTGCCCCCGATCGTCGTCACGGAGAACGGCTGCTCGACCGGGTCCGCGGCGGTTGGGGATGAGCGGACCGAGGACCGGTTCCGGGTGGACTTCTATGCGCAACACCTGGCGGAGGTGGCCCGAGCCCGCGCCGACGGGGTGGACATCCGCGGCTACTTCGCCTGGTCGCTCCTGGACAACTTCGAGTGGGCCGAGGGGTATACCCAGCGATTCGGGCTGGTTTGGATGGATTTCGCGACGCTGGAGCGCACACCCAAGGCGTCATACCGCTGGTACCGAGACCTGGTGAGCGCGGTCCGCGGCCGCTGAGCCCACCCTTCTTGGTAAAGAAACGGCAAAGTCCGCCTGAGTTGTGTCATGGCCGATGGGCTACGCCGTCTCTCAATAGGAAGGCATGCGCGGACCGTGAGGCCACGGCTGTCACGGCATGGAGGGGGCGTCTGCAACCACGGCTCGTCGGGCCGGACAGCTCTGCGGGGGCTGTCCGGCCGGCGAGCGGATCCCGATCCACGGGGCCACGGAACGACGCCGGTCTACAGTGAAGCCGGACGACGCGGAGGATGCACGGCATGACGGCACAACCCGGACAACAGCGCGCGGCCTTTGACGGGGCCGACGACGCGCTGCTGTTGGAGCGTGTCCGGGCGGGCGACTCCGAGGCCTACGGTGAGCTCTGGCGCCGCCATCTGCCCGCCGCCTACGCGGTCGCCCACCGGCACCGCAACCGCGCTGCGGCCGAGGACATCGTCGGTGAGGCCGCGGCCCGGGTCTACGGGCTCATCAAGACCGGCAAGGGACCGCTGGCGAACTTCCGCTCCTACTTCTTGAGCACCGTCCGCACCGTCGCCACCGACACCGCACGTGCCGATCTGCGGGTCGTGCCGATCGAGGGCGTCGATCTCGAGATGGCGGCGGGATCGCAGGCCGCGCACGACCCGACAGTCGCCGTCGACCACGAGATGGTGCGCCGGGCCTTCGGCGCCCTGCCCGAGCGGGACCAGCGGGTGCTGTGGTTCACCACCGTCGAGGGGGAGGCCCCTAGCCGAGTCGCCACGACCATGGGTATGTCGGCCAACCTCGTCAGCGTCACCGCCCTTCGGGCCAAAGACACCTTGCGGGCGCGCTATCTCGACGCCCACGCCCACCGAGCCATCTCCCGCGCCGAAGACGACGAATGTCGTTGGGTCCTGTCCAACATGGGGCGGTTCGTCCGCGGCAAACTGCCGGTGCGTCAACGGGCGCGGGTCGAGGAGCACTTGCAGGTCTGTCGTCACGCGCAGGCACTGGCCTACGAGATGGCCGACGTCAACCGGGCACTTCCTGCGGTGATGGTCCCGATGATCTTTGTCGGTGTCCTGGCCGGTAAGGCCCCGTGGGTGGCCCTGGCAGCGTTCCTGGCCGGCGGCGAGCAGCCTGCCGCATCCGGGAGCCCGGTGCCCCGTCGTAGCGCTGAGGCTGCCGCGGCCGCTGGGCTCTCCGGAGCGGGCGCGGCAGGAGGGGCCACCACGGTCTTCGGCGTCTTGAGCACCCCAGGCGTCCT
>JBPOIZ010000008.1:0-51639 GCA_052034115.1 Actinomycetota bacterium | reverse complement strand
CTGTCCCCGACGAAGTCCTCCAGAGAGGGTCCAGCGACGAAACGCGTCACGATGTATGGCGCTGCCGCCGCCAGCTCGGCGTCGATGACCGGCGCGACCCGCGGGTCGGTGATCCGCCCGAGGGTGTCGACTTCGCGCTGCAGGCGGGCGCGGGCCTCGGGGTCGTCGGCGACGTGCGGGCGGAGCATCTTGATGGCGACCGCGCGGCCGCGGTCCAGCCCGAGGTAGACCACACCCATGCCACCGGAGCCGAGCTCCTCGACCAGACGATAGCGACCGAGCAGCGGCATCGCGGGGCGCCGGTTCTCGGCGCTGGCGATCGGCTCGGTCGACGTCATACCGCCAACGGTAGGTCAGGAACCCCGTGCCAGGCGCGCAACCGCCGCGCCCGGCCGGGCGGCCACAGCCGGGCGGCCACAGCGGGGCGGCACCAGCCCGGCGGCCACAGCAGGGCGACCACAGCAGGGCGACCGCGGCCAGGCCTGCGGGATCTACTGGTTGATGTAGCCGACGAGTTGGTCGCGCTCGTGGCGCAGCTGGTCCATGTGGTGTTTGACGATGTCGCCGATGCTGACGATGGCGGTCATCTGGCCGTCGACCACGACCGGCACGTGGCGGATGCGGTGCTCGGTCATCGACGACTCGAGCTCTTCGACGGTCACCGACGGGTCGCAGGTCACGACGTCGCGCGTCATGATCGCCTCGACCGGGCCATCGACGACCTCGGTGCCCAGGGAGTGCAGGTGGCGCACGACGTCGCGTTCACTGACGATGCCCTCCACGCCGAGGCCGTCCGCGCTCACCACCACCGCGCCGATGCGGTGATCCGCGAGCACCTTGAGCAGGTGGGCGACGGTGTCGTCGGGGCGCACCGTGACGACGCCGGTTCCCTTGTTCTTGAGCACGTCGGAGATCCGCATACCCGAAACCGTAGACCGCCCTCCCGACGTGGCGCCACCCCGGGTGACACGCGAGCGGCCGGTATGACGTCAGCCCTTGGGCGCCGCGGCAGTCGATCCACGCACGACGAGCTCGGGCTCGAAGAGGTATTCGGTGTGTGGTCCCGGGGTCCCGGCGATCTCCGCGAGCAGCGCTTGGACGGCGGCCTCACTCATCGTCTGGACGCTCTGGCGGACGGTCGTCAGCGGAGGGTCGGTGAAGGCCACGAGGAGCGAGTCGTCATACCCGATGACCGAGAGGTCCTCCGGCACGCGCAATCCGGCAGAGCGGGCCGCCCGGATCGCGCCGAGCGCCATGAGGTCCGATCCAGCGACGACGGCGGTGACGCCTCGGGCGATGAGGGCATCCGCGGCGGCCGCCCCGCCCTCTACGCTGAAGAAGCTGTGCTCGATGAACACGTCCGGATCCTCGATATCGAGCATGGTCCGCAACGCCTCACGGAAACCCGCCACCTTGCGCCGGACCGGCACGAACCGCTCCGGCCCGATGGCCAGCCCGATCCGCCGGTGACCCATCGTGACCAGATGTGCCACCGAGACGGTGACCGCAGAGGAGTCGTCGGTCGACAGGAATGGCGCGTCGACGCCCTCGCAGAAGCCGTTGACGAAGACGACGGGCAGTCCGCGCTCGCGTTGCGTGACGTACCGGCGCGGCGACTGTGCGGTGTCCGCGTGGAGCCCGGAGATGTAGATGATCCCGGAGACGCCACGGTCGAGGAGCATTTGGACGTACTCGTCCTCGTGCACCCCTCCAGGGGTCTGCGTGCACAGCACCGGCGTATAGCCGCTGCGCGCCAGCGACGTCTCGATGATCTGGGCGAACGCAGGGAAGATGGGATTGAGCAGCTCAGGGATGATCAGCCCGACGAGGCCGGCGCTCTTGCGTTGCAGTCGGCTCGGGCGGTCGTAGCCCAGCACGTCGAGCGAGATCAGGACGGCCTGCCGGGTGGCATCGGCGACTCCGGGTTTGCCGTTGAGGACTCGGCTGACCGTTGCCTCGCTGACCTCCGCATGACGGGCGATATCGGCCAGGCGCGCGCGCACTCCGCCTGAGTCCATCGCTTCGTCCTCCTGGCTCGCCCCGGCATACCTGGCCTGGGCACGCCTCGGCGCGTAGTTAACCACGGCGCCAGCGTATGCAGAACCCCGCAACCGATGGAAGTGTCTTGCACTTCACTGCAAGAAATTCCAAGGAGCTCTGTTCTGCGTCGGTCCCACGCGCTACGTTGAGTGCTGTCTCCAGCGTCGGGACGACACCCGGCGCTCAGTCGAAAACAATCAAGGAGCCCATCCTGATGCGCAAGACTCTCCGGGGGGTCGCCCTCGTCACGGGCGTCGCCCTCACCCTCGCTGCGTGTGCCAGCGGGTCGAACACGCCGTCGGCCACCACGCCGGCCTCCTCCACGACGTCGGCCGCTGACCCGGCGAGCGTCAAGGGCGACCTGACCTGGTGGGACACCGCGGACGCGACGAACGAAGCGCCCGCGTTCAAGGAGCTCATCGCTGAGTTCAACAAGACGTACCCCAACGTCAAGATCAACTACCAGTCGGTGCCGTTCGGCGAGGCACAGAACAAGTTCAAGACCGCCGCCGCCGCCAAGTCCGGCGCCCCGGACATCATTCGCGCCGAGGTGGCCTGGGTCTCGGAGTTCGCCTCGCTCGGTTACCTCTACGAGCTCGACGGCACCGAGCTGGCCGCCGACAAGACCGACTTCCTGGCCGCTCCGCTCGGCTCGACCATGTTCAACGGCAAGATGTATGCCGTCCCGCAGGTCACCGACAGCCTCGCCCTGATGTACAACAAGAAGATCTTCGAGAAGGCCGGCATCACGGCCGCCCCGAAGACCTGGGACGAGCTCAAGGCCGCCGCGGCGACCATCAAGGACAAGGCCGGCGTCGACGGCGTCTACCTCAACCCGAGCGGCTACTTCATGCTGCCGTTCATCTACGGCGAGGGCGGCGACCTCATCGACGCCGCGGCCAAGAAGATCGTCGTCAACTCCGCCGCCGCGGTGAAGGGCGCCGGCATTCCGGCCGAGCTGCTCAAGGCCCCTGGCTTCACCAAGCCCCCGGCAACCGACGCCTACGGCGCCATCATGGACGCCTTCAAGGCCGGCAAGGTCGCGATGATCATGAACGGCCCGTGGGAGCTGAACAACATCAAGGGCGCCAAGGACTTCGGCGGCCTGGAGAACCTCGGCATCGCACCGGTTCCGGCCGGCTCGGCCAAGGCCGGTGCCCCGGTCGGCGGCCACGACTACGCGGTGTGGTCCGGCATGTCCCAGGACAAGGCCCCGGCGGCGATCGCCTTCATCAAGTTCATGTCCAGCAAGGAGTCGCAGGCGAAGCTGGCCGACAAGCTCGGTCTGCTCCCGACCCGGTCCTCCGCCTACGACATGGTGACCAACCCCATCATCGGCGAGTTCAAGCCGGTCATGGAGGTCGCGGTGGAGCGCGCGTGGGTTCCCGAGGGCGGCAAGCTCTTCGGCCCGCTCGACGAGGCTGCCACCAAGATCTACGTCCAGGGTGTCGCTGCCAAGGAGGCCATGGACGCGGTGGCCAACAAGTACAAGACGGAAGCTGTCCCCTCGTACGCAACCGAGTGAGCGCAGCCTGAGCAACGCGTCGCGGCGGGGTGGGAAACCGCCCCGCCGTGACTCGTCTGCTCCGTCCCCTCCGCTGACTTCATCACCCAGGAGCACAGGTGGAACGACTGAGGAACAGTTACAACAAGTATTGGTATGCGTGGGCGATGGTCTTTCCCGTCGTCATCGTCCTGGCCGTGTTGGTCTTCTACCCCCTCGTCCAGGGCGTGTGGATGTCCTTCACGAACATCAACGAGGCCAACCAGCTGACGGAGGTGTGCACCAAGTCGCTCGGCGGGGCGGAGTCGTGCGCACCCAACCCCGACCAATGGCAGTACGTCGGCTTGGGCAACTACGCCGACCTGCTCTCCGGGCGAGTCGGTGAGTTCTGGCAGAACTTCCGGATCACCTTGATCTGGACCTTCGCCTGCGTCTTCTTCCACTACACCCTGGGCCTGGCGCTGGCCGTCCTGCTCAACCGCCAGATCAAGGGCCGCGGCATCTACCGCGTCCTGCTCATCCTCCCCTGGGCGGTTCCGGCCTTCGTGTCCGCCTTCGCCTGGAAGTTCATCTTCGACCGCGACAACGGCCTGGTGAACGGCGTCATCACCGCCCTGGGCGGCACGCGCGTGGAGTTCCTCGACACCGTCCCCAAGGCGCTGGCCGTCGTCATCATCGTCAACGTGTGGCTCGGTGTGCCGTTCATGATGGTGGCCATGCTCGGTGGCATGCAGTCGATCCCCGGCGAGCTCTATGAGGCGGCCGAGATGGACGGTGCATCGCCGTGGCAACGCTTCACCAACGTCACCCTGCCGAGTCTGCGGCCGGTCTCCGCGTCGGTGATCCTGCTCGGGACGATCTGGACCTTCAACATGTTCCCGATCATCTTCCTCATCACCCGAGGCGGGCCCGCCGGTGGCACCGACATCCTCGTCACCGGCGCGTTCAAGGCCGCGTTCGAGGGGTTGCGCAACTACTCGCTGGCTGCCTCGTATGGCGTGCTGATCCTGTCCATCCTCATCGTCTACTCGGTCGGCTACCGGTTCTTCCTGCGCACGCAAGGCGAGGTGTGGTGACCATGGCCAAGAAGACCTACGCACGCGGCCACCGCTCGCCGCTGGCCAGCTTCGGCATCCACGCCACGCTCGTCGTGGCCAGCTTTGTCGCCGTGTTCCCGATCGTGTGGATCTTCTTCTCCTCGTTCAAACCGAAGGAGAAGATCCGCAACCTCTCGCTGGTCGAGGACCCGACGCTGACCAACTACCAGCTGCTCCTGAACAACACCGACTTCCTGCGTTGGTTCGGCAACTCGGTCATCGTCGCGATCTTCACGATGATCATCGGCATCTTCATGGCGGCGACGGCCGGCTTCGCGATCTCGCGGTACAACTTCCCCGGCAAGCGGCCGCTCATGTGGACGTTCCTCATCACCCAGATGTTCCCGGTGGCCATCCTCATCGTGCCGATCTACTCGATCATGTCGAGCCTGAACCTCATCAACACCCACGCCTCGCTGGTCATCGCCTACTGCACGGTGGCGGTGCCGTTCTGCACGTGGATGCTCAAGGGCTACTTCGACACGATCCCCAAGGATCTCGACGAGGCGGCCACCGTCGACGGGCTCGGACCCTTCGGGGTCTTCTGGCGGGTCGTCCTGCCCCTGGCCCGCCCGGGCCTGGCGGTGACGATGTTCTACACCTTCCTCACCGCCTGGGGTGAGGTGGCCTATGCCAGCGCCTTCCTCAACACCAACGACAAGTTCACCCTTGCCTACGGCCTGCAGACCTTCGTGCCCCGACCCCCGACCCTGCCGCTGTGGGAGTTGCTGACCCCTGCTGCGGTGCTCATCACCATTCCCGCCGGCCTGGTGTTCTTCTTCGCTCAGAAGCACCTCGTCGCGGGTCTGACCGCCGGCGGCACCAAGGGCTGACCCTGCGGAACTGCCGACACACTGGCCGGTGTCTGTCCTCACGTAGCGCGACGGCTCGTCGTGCGCCATGATGGACGGACACCGGCTTTCGTGTCGGTGCCGTGTCGCAGCGCCGCGGCGCGGAACGCCCTTTACAACGGATCGTCCGGCACGTACCTGCCGGTGAAGGAGTCTGTTTCGCCATGGCAACCGTCAAGTTCGACAATGCCACCCGGATCTACCCGGGCAACCCCGTCCCCTCCGTGGACAAGCTCAACATCGACATCACCGACGGGGAGTTCCTCGTCCTGGTGGGCCCGTCCGGCTGCGGCAAGTCCACGTCGCTGCGAATGCTCGCCGGCCTCGAGGAGGTCAACGGCGGAAAGATCTGGATCGGCGACCGCGACGTCACCAACCTGTCCCCCAAGGACCGCGACGTCGCCATGGTCTTCCAGAACTACGCGCTCTACCCGCACATGTCGGTGGCCGACAACATGGGCTTCGCCCTGAAGATCGCTGGCGTGGCGAAGGACGAGATCGCCAAGCGGGTCGCCGAGGCCGCCAAGATCCTCGACCTGACCCCCTACCTGGAGCGCAAGCCGAAGGCCCTCTCCGGTGGTCAGCGCCAGCGCGTCGCCATGGGCCGGGCCATCGTGCGTAGCCCGCAGGTCTTCCTCATGGACGAGCCGCTGTCGAACCTCGACGCCAAGCTGCGCGTGCAGACCCGCACCCAGATCGCCTCGCTGCAGCGTCGGCTCGGCGTCACCACGGTCTACGTCACCCACGACCAGACCGAGGCCATGACGATGGGCGACCGCATCGCGGTCCTCAAGGACGGCCTGCTCCAGCAGTGCGCCAGCCCGCGCGAGATGTATGACCACCCGGCCAACATCTTCGTCGCCGGCTTCATCGGCAGCCCGGCGATGAACCTCGTCTCGGTCCCGGTCGGTGCCGACGGTGTCGCCTTCGGCACGCACCGCCTCGATGTCCCCCGCGACACCCTGGCCAAGGCCAGCGGTGGACGGGTCATCGTCGGCGTACGCCCCGAGGACTGCGAGCTCACCTCGAACAACGACGGCCTGGCGCTGACCGTCGAGGTCGTCGAGGAGATGGGTGCCGACGCCTACGTCTACGCCACTCCCGCCGACTCCACCATCACCCTCGAGGGTCCTGGCGACGACACCACAGCCAAGCCGTTCATCGCCCGCACCGACGGTCGGCGTCCTCCCCAGAAGGGCGAGACGATCTTCGTCTACCCCAAGGCGAGCCACCTGCACGTCTTCGACCCCGAGTCGGGCCTGCGCCTGAACGCCTGACAGCTCACGTTCGCGACGGGGCGGCCGTCATACCGGAAGGTATGGCGGGCCGCCCCGTCGGCGTCCTGACCTAGCCCGAGGGGCCCCAGTCATGCCGTTGTCCATCACTGCTGCCCGACCGAACCCGGCGCTGCTCGACCTACCGTGGAGCACCCCGCTGGAGCAATGGCCCGAGCCCATCCTCGCCGCGCTTCCCCGGGGCATCTCCCGGCATGTGGTGCGCTTCGTCCGGCTCGGCGACCACGTCATCGCGGTCAAGGAGATCAAGACCGAGCTCGCCGATCGGGAGTACGCCATGCTCCGCACGCTGGAGCGGCTGGGCCTGCCGTGCGTCACCGCCTTGGGCGTGATCCGGGGCCGCACCGACCCGCACGGCGTGCCGCTGGACGCCTGTCTGCTGACCCGGCACCTGCGCTTCTCCTTGCCCTACCGGGCCTTGTTCAGCCAGTCCCTGCGACCGGACACTGCGGCGCGGCTGGCCGATGCCCTCGCGGTGCTCCTTGTCCGGCTCCATCTCGGCGGCTTCTGGTGGGGTGACGTCTCGTTGTCGAACACGCTCTTCCGCCGCGACGCCGGCGCGTATGCCGCCTACCTCGTCGACGCGGAGACCGGCGAACTGCATGAGAGCCTCTCCGACGGCCAACGCGAGCACGACCTGGAGATCGCCGCCGTGAACATCGCCGGAGAGCTGATGGACCTCCAAGCCGGCGGCTTCCTCGACGAGAGCGCCGACCCGGTGGAGGTCTCGGCCCAGATCGTGGCTCGATACACCGAGTTGTGGGGGGCTCTGACCGCACCGGAACGGTTCGAGACCGGCGACCGGTGGCGCGTCGACGAGCGGATCCGCCGGCTCAACGAACTGGGCTTCGACGTCGACGAGCTGGCGATCACCACCGACATCGACGGCACCCACCTGCAGATCCAGCCGAAGGTCGTCGACGCGGGACACCATTCGCGGCGCCTCTTGCGGATCACCGGGCTCGACGTCGAGGAGAACCAGGCGCGCCGGTTGCTCAACGACCTGGACTCCTATCGGGCCGCCACCGGCCGTCAGGGCGAGCGCGAGGAGTATGTCGCCGCCGACTGGGTGGAGCGGATCTACGAGCCGACCGTGCGAGCCGTCCCGCGCGAGCTGCGCGGCAAGCTCGAGGCCGCTGAGGTGTTCCACGAGGTGCTGGAACACCGTTGGTACCTCTCCGAGCGGCGCGGCTTCGACGTGCCCATCGAGACGGCCACGGCCGACTATGTCGCTGCCATCCTGCCGGGCAAGCCCGACGAGGTCTCCGTCGTGGGGGTCGACACCGTCGAGATGCCGGTGGTGGCGCGTCGCGTCGAGCCGTCCGAGTAGGCGGCCCAGCCGTTCGCTACGGAGCGGCCGGCGTCAACGCCAGTGCCCCGGGCAGGGTCAACGCCGACCGGCCGCGGGCCTGCCCTGGCCGGGACGGGCGGCACCCCGGGCCGGTGCGCTCGGCGGCACCGGATCGCGGAGCATGTGGGCGAAGACGACGACCACGAACACGGCGAAACTGAGGACGTGCACCACCGTGCACCACAGGCAGATCGCGCCGATGCGGAACAGCTCGGCCCACACCAGATACAGGACCATGCCGACGCCGACGCTGGCCCCGACGAGCCGCAACTGCTGCACCCACGGGGCGCCGCGCTCCCATGCCGCCTTGGTGCACAGCACCGCCATACCGACGAAGAACAACAGCCCGAGGTAGGAGACCGGAACACCCATCAGTTTCGACCACGGCGAGCTGGTCACCTTACTGCAGTCGATCGTCGAGCCGACCGGACAGGCCAGCACCTTCGCCGCGGTGAGCGACTCATACGAGAGGAACGCCGAGACGACCAGGCCGAGGGCGACGAGCGCCAGGGACGTCGGTGCCGCCCACCGCGGAGGCACCGACGTCGGGCGCTCGAGAAGGATCACTGCGCCAGTTTCCCCGCACCGGCCTTGACCCCGGCGCTGGTGCAGACGTCGGCGGGCTTGTTGTCGGTAAGCCGGCAGATTTGCGCCGTCAGGACGTTGGCGTGGCCGAGGACCGTCTTGGCGATGTCCGACGTCGGGTCCGCCAGGGCCGTGGTGATGTCGGTCATCGACTGGCCCTCGAGAAGAGCCTTGTCGACGCCGGCCCCGTTGGCGATCGCGGTGCCACCGAAGTAGGTCCACGGGATGGCCCCACCAGGCGGGTCGACATACGGCGGCGCGTTGAACTTCTTCCACAGCGCGTCGTCGTCGGCGCTGAGCGAGTCGAGCGTGCCGTACTGACCGTTGACCTTCTTGTTGTCCAGCATCTCCACGCCGGTGAAGGCGATGTAGTCGGAGGTGTATGACGATCCGTGGAAGCTCGGCGTGTAGATCGGCACGCCGAAGTTGTCATCCGGGTCCGAGTTCGTCGACCCCAGGCCGGTGAAGGTGCCGAATCGCGACAGCGCGACGACCATGGGGTAGCGCTCGAGAGCGCAGTAGGGGCAGTACTCACCGCCGACGTAGAGGATCCGCGGTTTGTCCCCGTCCTTGATGACCTGCCCATTGTCCAGCTTCTTGGGGCTCAGAGCGGAGGTGCCCGCGCCCACCGCGTCCAGGTCGGCCGCCTTGACCGAGGTGAGCTTGGCCAGCGCGGCCGCATCGTTGGCGTCCGGCGCGGCGGCGCTCGAGCCGCCGCCGAGGACCTTGGCCAAGATCAACGCGAGGGCGATCAGCGCGACGATCGCGACGGTGCCCCCCGCGAGCAGCACCTTGCGGCGGCGCTCCTGCCGCTCCTGCTCGGCCTTCAGTGCGGCCAGGCGGGCATTGTTCGCGGCACGTCCGCTCTTCCCCACGGGTCATCCCTTCGTTGAGCATTCAACAACAAGGTGGCTGACCCCAGCCTAACCCCGACCACGCGCGATCTCGTACAGCGTCACGCCGGCCGCGACCCCAGCGTTGAGCGACTCCATCCCCGAGGCCATGGGTATCGAGACGATCTGGTCGCACGTCTGGGTCACCAGCCGGGACAGGCCCTTGCCCTCGGAGCCCACGACGACGACCAGCGGGGTGTCGACCAGGCCGAGCTCGGGTAAGGCGACGTCCCCGTCCATGTCCAAGCCGATGACGAAGAACCCGGCCTTCTGCAGGTCCTGCAGCGCCCTGGTCAGATTGGTCGCCCGGGCCACTGGGATGCGCGCTGCCGCCCCGGCAGAGACCTTCCACGCCGCGGCCGTCATACCGGCCGATCGGCGCTCGGGCACGATGACCCCGTGACCGCCGAACGCAGCAACCGAACGGATCACCGCACCCAGGTTGCGCGGGTCGGTCACCCCGTCCAAGGCGACGAGAAGGGGGACCCCTGGGGTCGGCGGCGCGACCAGATCGGCGACCGATGCGTACTCGTATGGCGGCACGGCAAGGGCCACCCCTTGATGGATCGCACCGTCGGTCAGCCGGTCCAGCTCACCGCGTGGCGCCTCGAGGATCGGCAGCCCTCGAGACGTGGCCAGTTTGAGGATCTCGCGAACCCGGTCGTCGGTCTCGATCCGAGCGGAGAGATAGAGCGTCGACGCGGGCACCTCGGCGCGCAGCGACTCCAGGACCGAGTTGCGGCCGGCGACCATTTCGGTGGTCGCGCCGGTCCGGCCGCCCTTCCGAGGCGCCGGGCCGCCCCGGCCCCGAGTGCCGCCGGCCGTGCCGCGACTCGGTCCAGCGGCGTGCCCCGAACCGGACGACCGGCGAGCCGCCGGGTGGTTGGGCCGGTCCTCCGCGCGCGGCGTGGGACCCTTGCCCTCCAGTCCCTTGCGACGCTGGCCGCCGGAGCCCACGGTGGGTCCCTTCTTGCCGCCACGGCGGGTGGCACCCGGGCGCCGAGTGTTGCCCGCCATGTCAGCTCTCCCCGCGCCGCAGCGTCCACCGAGGTCCGGTAGCGGTGTCCTCGATGACGACCCCGGCACGGGCCAGGGTCGTCCGGATGGCGTCGGCCGAGGCGAAGTCCTTCGCCGTCCGCGCCGCCTGACGCGCGTCCAGCTGCGCACCGACCAGGACGTCGAGGGCGATCATGGCCGGGTCGTCCCCGGCGGGGCCGGCGTCGGCCCAGTGTGGGGCCAGCGGGTTCACGCCGAGGACCTCGGTCATGGCCAGGACCAGCCGAGCTGCGTCATACGCCGCGTGTCCTTCGTCCTCGTCGAGCGCTGAGTTGCCGACGCGGACCGTGTCGTGGACGACGGCGAGCGCTCCGGACACGCCCAGATCGTCGTCCATGGCGGCCCGGAACTCCTCTGGCAGCGGCACGGCGTCGAGCCCGGCGAGTGCCTCGTCGGCCCGATCGTCCAGCGCGCGGCGCAGGAAGCCTTCGATCCGTTCCACGGCCGCGGTGGCCTCGGCGAGCGAGCCCTCGTGGTATTCGATGGTCGAGCGGTAGTGGGCTGCGGTGAGGTAGTAGCGCACCGCCAGCGGACGGGCCGCCGCGAACACCCGATCCATCTCCAAGGCGTTGCCCAACGACTTGCCCATCTTCTCGCCCTTGACGGTCACCCAGGCGTTGTGCAGCCAGTACCGCGCAAATCCCAGGCCGGCCGCGCGCGACTGGGCCTGCTCGTTCTCGTGGTGGGGGAAGCGCAGGTCGATACCCCCGCCATGGATGTCGAACGAGTCACCCAGATAGCGGCGGGCCATCGCCGAGCACTCGAGGTGCCACCCCGGTCGGCCCCGGCCATAGGGCGTCGGCCAGGCGGCGGTCTCCGGCTCGCCGACCTTCTGCCCCTTCCACAGCGCGAAGTCACGAGCGTCGCGCTTGCCTCGAGGGTCGGCGTCCTCGGCCGGTGCCATGTCGTCCAACGACTGCCGGGACAGTTCCCCGTATGTCGGCCAGGACCGCACGTCGAAGTAGACATCCCCGCTGCCATCGGGTGCTGCGTACGCGTGGCCCTTCTCGATGAGGGTGTCCATGAGCTCGACCATCTCGGTGACATGCCCGGTGGCACGTGGCTCGTACGTCGCCGGCAGCACGCCCAACGTCTCCAGTGCCTCGGTGGTGGCTCGCTCGTTGGCGTAGCTGATGACATACCAGGGCACTCCGGTCGCCGCCGACTTCACGAGGATCTTGTCGTCGATATCGGTGACGTTGCGGATCAGGGTGACGTCATACCCGTGCCCGATGGTCAGCCACCGGCGCAGCACGTCGAAGGCGACGGCGAAGCGGACGTGCCCGATGTGTGGCGCCCCCTGGGTGGTGAGCCCGCAGATGTACATGCCGACCTGGCCGGGGGTCTGGGGGACGAAGTCCCGGATCTCACGGGCGGCGGTGTCGAACAGTCGCAGACTCACAGGCAGCAGGCTACCGGCGGGTTCGCCCAGGGTCCGCACGGTTTCACCCCAAGGTGGCCGCGCCGAAGGGGGTCAGACCCCGGCCTGCGCGGCGATGAGGCCACCGGCAAAGGCCGCGGCGGACACGACCGCGAGCCCGGTGAAGGCGGTGAACGCGAGCTTGGGTCGTTCCGCCGTGCGCCGCAGCCACAACAGTGCCGGCACCCACACGATGACGAGGAACGACGCGATGAGCGGGATGGCGATCGACAGCTTGAGCAACCCGACGTCACGGGGGTTGCCCAGACCGCGGGTCATGGCGGCCAACGAGGCGACCAGCCCCAGGGCGAGGGTGAACAGATAGATGACCACACCGGCGATCGCGTCGCGCCGTCGGGCCTGCTCGGACAGCGGCGGTCGTCTCATGCGCCCGATCCTCCCACGGACCACCGTGCCCACTGACGTTCAGTGCCCGCGGTCGATCCACTCCTGCAGATGCGGCTTCTCGGCGCCGATCGTCGTCGACGCGCCGTGCCCGGTCAGCACGACGGTCTCCTCCGGGAGGGTGAGCAACGAGGAGGAGATCGACTCGATGATCGTCGGGAAGTGGCTGAAGCTGCGCCCTGTGGCGCCCGGGCCACCGTGGAAGAGGGTGTCCCCCGTGAAGACCACGCCGAGGGCGGGCGCGTAGAAACACACCGCCCCTGGCGCGTGTCCCGGGGTGTGGATGACCTGCAGGTCGACGTCCTCACCGACCCGGATCACGTCCCCATCGGCCAGGTCGTGCTCCGGCGGCAGGTGCAGCACCCGGTGCCACAACTCACGGTCGGCCGGGTGGAGGTATGCCGGCGCCCGGGTGGCGCCGCAGAGCGCCTCCAGGGCACTGATGTGGTCGTCATGGGCATGCGTGCAGAGCACACCGAGGACCCGCCGCTCGCCGACGACGTCGAGGATGGCCTTGGCCCGATGGGGGGCGTCGATGACCACACACTCCAGGTCGTCGCCGACGATCCAGACGTTGTTGTCCACCTCCCAGGTGCCACCGTCGAGGCTGAACGTCCCGCTCGTCACGAGGTGCTCGATCCCCACCCCTGCGGGGGATCGGGTCTGCGGGATCACAGCTCGACCACAGAGCGAAGCACCTCACCGCGATGCATCTTGGCGAAGGCCTCCTCGACGTCACCCAGGCCGATCCGTTCGGACACGAAACCCTCCAGGTCGAACCGTCCCTGCCGGTAGAGGTCGACCAGCATGGGGAAGTCCCGGCTCGGCAGGCAGTCGCCATACCAGCTCGACTTGAGGGCACCGCCGCGCCCAAAGATCTCGATCATCGGCAAGGTGACCTGCTTGTCCGGCGTGGGCACCCCGACGAGGACGACCGTGCCGGCCAGGTCCCGGGCGTAGAAGGCCTGCTCGTAGGTCTCCGGTCGCCCGACCGCCTCGACGACGACGTCGGCCCCGTGCCCCCCGGTCAAGGCCTTGATCGCTGCGACCGGGTCCTCAGCGCTCGCATCGACGACGTGCGTCGCACCAAAGCGCCTGGCCAGCGCCAGCTTCCGGTCATCGACATCGACGCCGATGATCGTTGTCGCCCCCGCGACGGCGGCACCGGCGATGGCGGCGTTGCCCACGCCGCCGCAGCCGAATACCGCAATGGAATCCCCGCGGCCGACGCCCCCCGTGTGCACTGCGGCGCCGAACCCCGCCATGACCCCACATCCGAGGAGTCCGACGGCCGCGGCGTCGGCCACGGGAACCTTGGTGCACTGCCCTGCCGCCACGAGGGTCTTCTCGATGAAGGCGCCGATCCCCAGCGCCGGCGACAGGTGCGTGCCATCGGTCAACGTCATCTTCTGCGTGGCGTTGTGCGTCGCGAAGCAGTACCACGGCTTGCCCTTCAGACAGGCCCGGCACCGGCCGCAGACCGCTCGCCAGTTGAGGATGACGAAGTCTCCGGGCGCCACCTCGGTGACACCCTCACCGACCGCTTCGACGACCCCCGCAGCCTCATGACCGAGCAGGAACGGAAAGTCGTCGTTGATGCCCCCCTCGCGGTAGTGCAGGTCGGTGTGACAGACACCGCACGCCTGGACCGCGACGACCGCCTCTCCGGGGCCCGGATCCGGGACGACGACGTCGACGAGTTCGACCGGCGCGCCCTTGCTGCGGGCGATGACTCCCTTGACCGTCTGCGGCATCGTCAAGCTCCTTCGGCAACGTGAGGTCCACCCTAGGCTGACCACGTCCAGCGCAGCACCGTTGCCGGGTCGTTCGTCGGCATCCGCGCAGGTCAACACCGGTTTGCCAGTTTCCCTGCAGGAAAGTCGACGCTATCCTCGGCAGGTGAGTCCGCGCCCGGTGTTCGACCCCTTGATCCATGAGCCCACCCGGATGCGTCTGTGCGCCGCGTTGGTGCCGGTGACCGAGGCCGATTTCGCCGCCCTGCAGGACCGCTTGGAGGTGTCGGCATCGGCCCTCAGCAAGCACTTGCGAGCGCTCCAGGAAGCCGGTTACGTCCAGCTTGCCAAGCGCTCCGCCGAGGGCCGGGTGCGCACCTACGTCACCCTCACCGACCCGGGGCGGTTGGCCTTCTGCGGGCACGTCAGCGAAATGCAGCGCATGGCCGCCTTGGTGCGGCGGGCCCGGCCGGCAGACCGCCCCTGACCCCGTCACCGCCGCTCCGGTAGCGGCGTAGGCCGTCTCGGCGTGGCCCAGCAACGGTCAGGACGAGGCGCCGCCAGCCCGGAGCAGGGCCGTGGCGATGGCGGCCACGCCTTCGCCGCGGCCGGTCAGACCCAAGCCGTCGGTCGTGGTGCCCGCCACCGAGACCGGGGCGTTGCAGGCTGCGCCCAGAGCGTCCTGCGCCTCCGCCCGGCGCGACCCGACCTTGGGCCGGTTGCCGATGACCTGCACCGAGACGTGAACGACCTCGTAGCCCGCGTCCCGCACCCGCCGCGCCGACTCGCCGAGCAGCATCGCGCCACTGGCACCTGCCCACCGCGGATCCGAGGTGCCGAACTGCGCTCCCAGGTCACCGAGCCCAGCGGCGGACAGGATCGCGTCACAGCAGGCGTGGGCCGCGACGTCGGCGTCCGAGTGCCCCTCCAAAGGGCGCTCCCCCGGCCACCGCAGTCCGGCGAGCCAGAGCCCATCGGCCGACGGCGGCTCGGCGTAGCGGTGGACGTCGACGCCGACGCCTATCCGCAGGTCGTCAGGCATACCGGCCATCCTCCCGGACCAGCCACCGCGCCGCAGTGAGCACGAGGTCCGCTGCTTCCCCGACGCCGTAGACTGCCAGATCCACGCGGACCTGCGCCGGCCAGGGCTCATACGCCCGGGCCATCACATCGGCCCAGGTCGGTGGCCGCACGCCGGGCAGGTCGGCCGTCCGGCCCTCCACCCGGCGGCGGTGTTCGGTGGCGTCACTGCACACGACCTCCACCTCCAGGCTGGGCAGGCCGCGCGTCGTCGCCACCTCGCGCCATGCGGACCGCGTCTCGGACAGCGGGTTGACCGAGTCCGCGACGGCGATGCCACCCAGGTCCAGGACGTCGCCGGCGACGGCATACCCGACCCGGTAGCCCAGCTCGCCGAGGTCCTCCCGGGCCAGGCCGCCGCAGATCAGCGCCGACTCGATCGAGTCGATCCGGATGTGCGTCGCCCGGCGGCGCCGGGCCACCTCGCGGGCCAAGGTGGTCTTCCCGCTCCCCGGCAGACCGCCGAGGACGATCAGTCCACCGCTCACTCCACGCCCCAGTCGATCGGCGCCCGGTGCACCTTGTGCACCGCGGCCTGGGCCACCGGCTTGATGACCATGGAGTCGATGTTGACGTGTTGGGGCAGGCCGACGACGAAGCCCACGCAGGCCGCGACATCGTCGGCCGTCAGGGGATGGTCCACGCCGGCATACACCGCGTCGGCCCTGGTGTGGTCGCCACGGAACCGGGTCAGCGAGAACCCCTCGGTGGCCACCATCCCCGGCAGCAGTTCGATGACCCGGACGCGCTCCCCGCACAGCTCCAGCCGCAGGGTCTCCATAAGCGCGTGGACGCCGTGCTTGGCGGCGGTGTAGCCCGCCCCGCCCTCGTAGGTCGTCACCCCGGCCACCGACCCGATCGTCACGATGGTCGCGCGGGGGGAACGGCGCAGCAGCGGCAGCGCCGCCTGGGTCACGTGCAAGGTGCCCAGGACATTGGCGGCATACATCGTCTGCCAGTCGTCGGTCAGGCCGGACTCGACCCGCTCCGTGCCGATCGCTCCGCCGGCGTTGTTCACCAGGACGTCGAGGCGGTCCAGGGCACCGACAGCGGCCAGGACGGCCTCGCGATCGGTGACGTCCAGGACGAGATGGCGGCCGTCGAGTCGACGGGCCACCTCCTCGATAGGTTCGCGGCGCCGGCCGGCGAGAACCAGGTCGAAACCCTGGGCGGCCAACACCTGGGCACTGGCGGCGCCGATGCCGGTGCCTCCTCCGGTGACAAGGGCGACGGGACGAGTGCTCATGGGCCTAGTCTCCCGCGAGAAGCCGCGCAGCGGTGCGCAGGTCCTCCTGCGTGGTGATCTTCAGCGCTCGCGGGTCACCGTCGATGACGAGCACCCGCTCGCCGAGTTGTTCGACGAGCACCGCGTCGTCGGTGGCCCCGGAGCCACCGACGGCGTGAGCCCGCAGCAGGATCTCGTGGCGGAACGCCTGGGGGGTCTGGGCGATCCGCAGCCCGGCGCGCTCGGGACTGGAGACCACCCACCCGTCGGCGTCGACGGCCTTGATGGTGTCGACCACCGGGATGCCGGGCACCACCGCTGGGGCCCCGGTGCCGAGCACCGCGTCGACCAACCGCTCGAACAGTGCCACCGGCGCCAGGCAGCGCGCCGCGTCATGGACCAGGACGACCTCGCACGCAGGCAGCGCGGCCAGTGCGGCAGCCACCGAGTCGGACCGCTCTGCGCCGCCCGGGACGAGGATCGCCTCCTGCGGCAGCCAACCCTGGTAGGCCGGATGACTCCGGTCGGCATACCCCGCAGGGACCGCGATGACGACCGCGACCAGGTCGCGGACCTGCACGGCTGTGTCGACGGCGTAGGCGAGCAAGGGGCGTCCGGCCAGGGCCACAAATGCCTTGGGCAGCGCTGCACCAAGGCGTGTGCCGCTGCCACCGGCAACGATGACGACGCCGACGCCCCGGGAGGGGGCGTCGGCGTCGGATGTCACGGGGACCGGGCTCAGGAGGCGAGCACCTCGTCGAGGATCGACTCGGCCTTGACCTCATCGGTCTTCTCGGCCAGGGCGAGCTCGCTGACCAGGATCTGGCGGGCCTTGGCCAGCATCCGCTTCTCTCCCGCGGACAGCCCGCGGTCCTTGTCGCGGCGCCACAGGTCGCGAACGACCTCGGCCACCTTGATGACGTCGCCGGAGGCGAGCTTCTCGAGGTTGGCCTTGTAGCGGCGGGACCAGTTCGTCGGCTCCTCGGTGTGCGGGGCCCGGAGCACTTCGAAGACCCGGTTCAGACCCTCCTGGCCGACGACATCGCGCACGCCGACGAGGTCGCAGTTCTCAGCCGGCACCTCGATCGTCAGGTCGCCCTGCGCCACTTTGAGCTTGAGATAGACCTTGTCCTCCCCGCGGATCGTCCGAGTGTTGATCTCTTCGATCAGTGCCGCCCCGTGATGTGGGTACACGACCGTTTCGCCGACCTTGAAAACCATATGGTTCGAACCCCTTTCGCGGCGTCCAGGATAACACGCGCCACCGGCCCACCGGAACCCGAAGCACTGCGTTTGCGCAGGTCAGAGCACTGCCAGCGCCTCGCGAGGTCTTGACAAACGTCCGTCGTCATGCCTGCACGGGCGAGCGGAGGTGCGGTTCGGCCCGGCGCAGCCGCCGCAGCGGGTGTGACATGACCGGCTCCGGCGCCCATCCCGGCGCGCTCCCCGCTAGGCTGACCGCCGTGACCTCTCGACTCGCCGGCACCCCGCGCATCCTCGGTTCCGCCCTCGTCGTCCTCGCCCTTGGCGGCTGCGGGGGCTTCGGCTCCTTCACCGGCGCCAAGACCGTCGAGCCCTACCAGCCCGCAGACGGCGTCGCCGCCTCGATGGGCACGGTGCTGCTTCGCGATGTCGCGGTCGTCACCGACGCCAAGGGCTCCCCGGGAGTCCTGATCGGCGCGGCGATCAACCGTGGTGACGCTGCCGCAACCGTCGCGGCCAAGGTCGACGGCGACGCCGGCACGGCGGGCAGCGTCTCGGTGCCGGCCGGTGGCGCGACGCCGCTCAGCGGGATCACCGTCGCCGCGGTGCCCAGCGCACCGGGCGCCTGGGTGGACCTGGTCGTCACCACCCCGGCAGGAGACACCCTGGTGTCGGTCCCGGTTCTCTCTCGCGTGGGTGCCTACAGCACGCTGACGCCCGCGGTCGCCCCCTGACCTGACGAGCCCTGTCACGCTCCCCGCGCCATGGCCCCGCACGACGGAGCCCCGGCCGCCGGACTCACGGTTCGAACTTGTAGCCCAAACCACGCACCGTGACGATGTAGTGCGGATTCGCCGGGTCCGGCTCGACCTTGGCACGCAACCGCTTGACGTGAACGTCGAGGGTCTTGGTGTCCCCGACGTAGTCGCTGCCCCAGATACGGTCGATGAGTTGCATCCGGGTGAGCACCCGCCCGGTGTTGCGCAGGAAGAGTTCGAGCAGCTCGAACTCCTTCAACGGCAACGACACCGGCGAACCGCCCACCGTCACGGTATGCCGTTCCACGTCCATGCGGACCGGGCCCGCCGTGAGGATGGCCGCCGAGGTCTCCTCGACCTCACCGAAGCGCCGCAGCACCGCCTTGATGCGGGCCAGCAGCTCCCGCGAGCTGTAGGGCTTGGTCACGTAGTCGTCGGCGCCGATCTCCAGGCCGACGACCTTGTCAATCTCGCTGTCCTTGGCGGTCAGCATGATGACCGGCACCGAGGACTTCGACCGCAGGGCCCGACAGACGTCCATGCCGGACAGGCCGGGCAGCATGAGGTCGAGCAGGACCAGGTCCGCCCCGTGATGGTCGAACTCCGAGAGGGCCTGCGGACCGGTCTCGGCCACCCGCACGTCATACCCCTCCTTGCGCAGGAGATAGGACAGCGGGTCGGAGAACGACGCCTCGTCCTCGACAAGGAGGATGCGGCTCATGGGGCCACCTTTCGGCTCGGCTGGACGAGGTTGTTCATGAGGGAGAGCTGGACGATGCCGGGCGGCACCGGTTCGGGCACCTCGTCGATCGGGGAGTCGTCGACCGCCGCCGGCAGGGCGGCCGCCGGCAACCGCATGGTGAAGCGCGAGCCGCTGCCCTCGACGGAGTCGACGATGACCTCACCGCCGTGGTTCTGGCAGACGTGCTTGACGATGGCCAGCCCCAGACCGGTGCCGCCGGTGGCTCGGGAGCGGGCGGCGTCGACGCGATAGAACCGCTCGAAGATCCGCGGCAACTCCGCTGCCGGGATGCCGTGCCCTTCGTCGCTGACCGTCACGGTCACCACCCCGCCATCGCGGGCGACGACGACGGTGACTGTCGTGCCGGCATCGGAGTACGCGACGGCGTTGCCCACGAGGTTGCGTATGGCGGTGACGAGTAGTTCTCGTTCGCCGAAGACCACGCAGGCCGGTCCAGCCTCGAAGGCGATCCGGATGGCGCGCGACTCGGCGGACAGCCGAGACCGGTCCAGGGCCTCTCGGGCGGCTTCGCCCATGTCGACCGGGCGCGGCTCGTTGAGGGTGTGCGCCATCTCCAGCCGAGACAGGTCGATGATCTCCTGGACGAGCCGCGAGAGCCGTTCGGTCTCCGCCACGATGCGCACGGCGAACCGCTCGACGGCGTCGGCGTCATCGTGGGCATCCAGGATCGCCTCACCGAGTAGGGCGATGCCGCCCACCGGGGTCTTGAGCTCGTGGCTGACGTTGGCCACGAAGTCCCGCCGAACCTCCTCGATCTGGCGGGCCTTGCTGCGGTCCTCGACGAGCAGCAGGACGTGCGAGCGACCAAGCGGTGCGACCCGCACGGCGATCGGCAGGCTGGCCGACCCCATAGGCCCGCGTGGCAGCTCGAGGTCCGCCTCGCGAATCACCCCGTCCCGACGCACCTGGTGGACGAGATCGGTCAGCTCCGGGTGGACGACCACGCCGCGGTGGACCAGGCCGTGCGCCATTGCTGCCGACGAGCAGGTGGTCACCGCGTCCTTGGCGTCGACGACGATGGTGATCGAGCGCAGCAGAGCGAGGACTTCGACGACGCCGGGCTGAAGTGCCACCGGGCGCTCCAACTCCGGGACGGCCCGCTGCTGGCGGTCCGACAACCGCACCGCAATGAGCGCGAGCAGACCCAGGGTAAGGCCGACCAGGCCCCCCAGGGTTGCCGCAGCGGTGGCGTCCACGTCACCAGGGTACGCACGCACGCGACAGCCCTGACGCATCAGGGCCTCCCTACGCCCCGGCGGCACGCACCGTTCATCGGGTGTCCCTCCCTCGTTTACGTCCTGCTGCCAGGGTCGGGGCGGGCTGATCGGCCCGCGATCCGGCAATCGAGCGAGGGTGCAGAGTCGACATGCGCGATGCGTTCCACCACGGACTGGACGAGCTGACCGAACAGCTCGTGGACCTGACCCAACTGGTCGGCACGGCGATGTCACGGGCCACGGCGTCGTTGCTGGAATCAGACCCCGCGCTGGCCCGCAGCGTTGTCGCCGACGACGACCTCATCGACGCCCGCCGGGCCGAGCTGGACGAGCACGCCGTGGCGATCCTCGCCCAACAGCAGCCGGTCGCCACCGATCTGCGGATCGTCGTCACCGCGATGCGGATGGCCTCGGACCTGGAGCGCATGGGCGACCTGGCCCGCCACGTCGCTGACGTCACCTTGCTCCGGGAGCCGCGTCCCGCCGTTCCCCAGGACCTGCACAGCACCATCGCCCAGATGGGCTTCGCGGCCAAGCGGCTGGTCGGCAAGACGGCACAGGTCATCCGGTCCCACGATGTTGACGCCGGTCTGGAACTCGAGCGCGACGACGACGCGATGGACGCGCTGCAGCGCCACCTCTACGCGGCGCTCCTCGCCCCGGATTTCAGTGGCGGAGTCGAGCAGGCGGTCGATCTCGCGCTGCTCGGGCGCTACTACGAGCGCTATGCCGATCACGCGGTGTCGATCGCGCGACGAGTGGTCTACCTCGTCACCGGCCACTACCAGCGGCCGGTGGACGCCTGAGTCAGCGGCCCTGGCCCGCGACGGCAGCCGCGGCAGCGGCCGCCGACTCCGGGTCGAGATACTGCCCACCGGCGGTCAACGGCTTGAGATCTGCGTCGAGGCGGTAGAGCAACGGCATACCGGTGGGGATGTTCAGCCCCGCGATGGCGTCGTCGCTGATGCCGTCCAGGTGTTTGACCAAGGCGCGCAAGCTGTTGCCGTGAGCGGCGACGAGCACGGTCTTGCCGGCCCGCAGGTCGGGCACGATGGCCGACTCGAAGTAGGGCAGCATCCGGGTGACGACGTCCTTGAGGCACTCGGAGGCAGGCATGGCGTCGCCGAGGTCGGCATAGCGCGGGTCACCGGTCTGGGCGTACTCGTCGTCGGCCGCGATCGCCGGCGGGGGTACGTCGTAGGACCGACGCCAGAGCATGAACTGCTCCTCCCCATAGGTCTGCAACGTCTGCTTCTTGTTCTTGCCCTGAAGCGCGCCGTAGTGCCGCTCGTTGAGGCGCCACGAGCGGGCCACCGGGATCCAGTGGCGGTCGCAGGCGTCCAACGACAGATGTGCCGTGGTGATGGCCCGCCGCTGCAGCGAGGTGTGCACGACGTCGGGCAGGACGCCGGCTTCCTTCATGAGCACGCCGCCGCGGACCGCCTCCGTGCGGCCCTTCTCGGTCAGGTCGACATCGACCCAGCCGGTGAACAGGTTGAGGGCGTTCCACTGGCTCTCGCCGTGGCGAAGCAGGATGAGGGTCATCGGGGTGCTCATGACCCCAAGCCTATTGCGCGGACGGGTCGCCGTCGCGAGCGAGCAGGTGGCGGAATGCCTCCAGATTTCGGGTCGACTCACCCCGCGAGATGCGCCAGTCCCACTCGCGTTGCATCGACGTGAGGAAGCCCACGACGAGCAACTCGTCGAAGACACCGTCACTGGCCTGATGGACAACCCCGAGGAGCTCGTCGAGTCGCCCGGCATCGAGGGCGTCGGTGGCGACGACACCGCGCAGGAAGACGTCGCCGGCGTCGTCGATGGCGTACGCCATACCGGGCAGGCGCAGGTTGCGTCGGAGGAGGAACCGGTAGAACGCCTCGTGGTTCTCGTCCGGGTTGCGGATCAGGAAGGAACTGATCGAGACGTGGTCCGGGCGCACCAGCAGCGAGACGGCGATCTTCTGCTTGTGCTCGCCGGGCAGGGTGAGGACGTACTCCCCGTCGCGCGCACCGAGATCCCACTCCAGCCCGGTGTCCGTGAGGTAACCGGTGATGACCTCGCCGGCGCGCGCCACGGACGCCGCCGCCCGCTCGTCGGCGGCGGTCATGGCACGACCGCTGCCGGCACCCCGACAAGGGGTAGCCCGCGGCGAACGGGTGTGCGGGTGCGGGTGGCGAGCGCGTGGTCGTAGGCGAGGATGAGTCGATCTGTTGTCGCGCCCCACCCGAACGTGGCGGCATGGGTGCGGGCCCGCCGGGCCAGGCCTGCCCGCCGTACGTCATCGGCAAGAAGGGACTCGATGGCGTCGGCCCAGTCTGACGTCTGGTGACCGTCGACGAGGACCCCGGCGTCGCCGACCGCCGTCGGCAGCCCGCCCACGCGCGCGGCCACCACCGGGGTGCCGCAGGCCAGCGCCTCGATCGCGACGAGCCCGAACGACTCGCTGTATGACGGCACCGCCACGAGGTCCGCGGCGCGATACCACCGAGCCAGCTCGGCGCGGCCCACCGGCGGGAGGAAGCGCACGCATGAGCGCAGACCGAGGTCGTCCACGAGCTCACCGAGTGCCTCGGGGTGCTCCAGACCGGTGCCGCTCGCCCCGCCGAGCACTGCGACCTCCAGGTCCTGAGCCCACTCGGGGCGTCGGGCCTTGATCTGGGCGACCGCACGGACGAGGACGTCCGGGGCCTTGAGGGGCTGGATGCGGCCGACGAAGAGGACCAGCTTCGACGTGGGTCGGATGCCCAGGGCGCGACGCGCCAGGCCACGCTCCCCCGGTGAGAACGTCGACAGGTCCACCCCCGGGGGGACCACGACGACCTTCGCCGGGTCGGCGTCGTACAAGGACACCAGCTCATTGGCCTCGGCGACCGTGTTGGCCACCAGCGCGTCGGACGCGGCGACCACCTGTGCCTCACCGAGCTCCCGGGCCGCTGGCTCTGGGGTGTCGCCGTGGGCGAGGTGGCGGTTCTTGACCCGAGCCATGGTGTGCATCGTGTGGACGAGCGGGATCTGCGCCCGGTCGGCAGCGACCCAACCCACCTGTCCGGACAGCCAGTAGTGCGAATGGACCAGGTCGTACCAACCCTCCGGGCGGGCCGCCTGGGCTCGCATCACACCGGCGGCGAAGGCGCACAGCTGGCCGGGAAGGTCGTTCTTCGCCAGCCCCTCGTAGGGGCCGGCCAGCAAGGACTCGACCAACACCCCGGGCGTCGGCTCGCTGACCGCCGGGTCGGCTGCGCTCGTCGCCCGGGTGAAGATCTCCACCTCGACGCCGCGCCGGGCCAGCTCCCTGGCCGTCTCCGCCACGTAGACATTCAGCCCGCCGGCATCACCGGTGCCGGGTTGGGCCAGCGGGGAGGTGTGGACGCTGATCATCGCGACGCGGCGCAGTTGGCTGTACGGTCGCACGACACCTCCTCCTGGGTCCTCGGTCACGGCTGCCACCTCAGGTGGCAACACCCGGTCGAGGCCTGATGATTCCCGAGCGCCGACGACGGGCACAATCGTGGCGTCGACTGCGCGCCCGGATCCGCCGGGCCCGGCCAAGGAGGATCCGTGGGCGCTCGCCCGACCCGGCCCGAGGGGGTGGTCACCAGGGGCACGACAAACCCCAATCGGCTGCGGCGCTGCGACCGATGGCTGACCGGGCCGCAAGCCTGGCGGATCCGCGGCGCCGGCGAGGCGCCAGTCGTCGTCGATCTCGGGTATGGCGCCTCACCGGTGACGACGGTCGAGCTTGCCCAGCGGCTGCGGGCTGTGCGTCCCGACGTCGAGGTCGTGGGGGTGGAGATCGACCCGGTGCGAGTGGCTGGCGCCATACCCCTGGAGCGGGACGGGCTGCGGTTCGTCCATGGGGGGTTCGAGATCCCCCTCCAGGGGGGTGCCCGACCGATCGTCGTGCGCGCCTTCAACGTCCTGCGCCAGTATGACGAGGCCGAGGTGCAGCCCGCGTGGACGACGATGATGTCGCGGCTGGCTCCGGACGGCATCGCCATCGACGGCACCTGCGACGAGCTCGGCCGGCTGGCCACCTGGGCCACCCTCGGCCAGGCCGGGCCGATCAGCCTGACCCTGTCCATGCGGCTGCGCGGTCTGCACGATCCCGCCGAGATCGCCGAGCGGCTGCCCAAGGCGCTTATCCACCGCAACGTGCCTGGTGAGCGGGTCCATACCCTGCTCACCGACCTCACCGATGCATGGGTGCGGGCAGCCCCCTTGAGCAGTTTCGGGGTGCGTCAGCGTTTCGTCGCGGCCGTCGATGGGTTGCGCGAACGCGGGTGGACGGTCCTGGACGGACCGCAGCGGTGGCGCCTCGGTGAGATCACCATCGCCTGGGCCGACGTGGCCCCGGAGGGACCGACGCCACCGGGGCGGCGATCAGCTCAGCGGGTGTAGTCGTCCTCGATGCGGACGATGTCCTCCTCGTCGAAATGACCGAAAGCGACCTCGAGGATGCGGCACGGGGCATCGCCGCTGTTGCCCAGGCGGTGGACGGCGCCATGCGGCACCCACACCGACTCGCCCGGCTGGGCGACGAACTGGTGGTCGTCGATGGTGATGTCCATCGGCCCGTCGAGTATCTGCCACATCTCCCCGCGGTGACTGTGCCGTTGCAGGGAGAGTCGGTGACCCGGCGAGACGCTGATGATCTTGACGGTCACCTGCTCGTTGGAGACGAACTGCCGGAAGTCACCCCACGGCCGCTCGGCCACGAAGATGTCGATGCGCGGATCCCGGCTCCCGAGGTCGTACTCGTCCGGCGTGTGCCGCGGAGCGGCGTCGCCCTCGGTGGACGTGGCCATGACGGCTACTCCTTCAATCATGTTGTTTCCCCCAAGAATGCCCTGCTGGCGCCCCACCGCGCCGCATGCCAGTGTGCCCTATGAGAGCATCCGCCGTGGTCGATTCGTCCTAGGTTGTCGGTCACCAGGGTCCGTAGGGGCCACTGCCCCCGCCCCGGCCCCGCACCGAGCGCAGGGCCGGTCGCACGTCCGCGAGGTAGACCGAGGCGACAACGATCGCTGCGATGGACAGCAGGCTCAGGACGTTCCAGATGGACAGGAAGCCGACCGCCGCGGCAGCCGCGGTGAGGCCCAGCCAGAAACCCTTCGTCCGTTTGCCGGCAGCAACATACACCTCAGGGGTATGCCGGGCCGCGTCGACGAGGGCGAAGACCTCGAGGGCGAGAGCTGCCAGCCCGAGGATCTGGGCCAGCCAGCCTTGGAGCGCGACGATGCTGTTCACCGCACCACTCTAGGTGACCTCGGGAGTGTCGACGACCAGCGTGTAGGGACCGTCGTTGACGATCCGCACCTCCATCGCCGCACCGAACCGGCCCTGGGCCACGACCAGACCCATGGCTCGAAGCGCATCGGCCAACGCGTCAACCAGCGGCTCGGCGACCTCCCCGGGGGCCGCCTTCGACCACGAGGGACGCCGCCCCTTGCGTAGATCGGCGTACAGCGTGAACTGGCTCACGAGCAGCACCGCTGCGGCGCGATCCACCAGACTTGTCTCGTCGTCGAACAACCGCAGCCCGGCGATCTTCCGGGCCATCCAGGCCACCTGCGTCGGGCCATCGGTGTGGGTGACCCCCACCAGAGCGACGACGCCCGGCCCGTCGAGCTGTCCCACGAGTTCACCGGCGACGTGGACCGTGCCCGCGGTGGCCCGCTGCAGGACGACCCGCATGGCTCAGAAGGCGGCCACGACAGCACCGACCGGCTCGCCGTGGCCGAGGATCGGCGAGCGCTCGAGGTCGTCAAGAGCCTCGTCGGGCAGGCCCACGGCGCGCAACACCTGGGCACAGACCACCGGCGCGGCCCGGGGGAAGCCGTCGGCGATCTTCACCGCGATGCCGCGACCATCCGGCAGGCCGACGGCATAGACCGACTCAGCGCCGTCCTTGGCAATGAGGCCTGGGGACGCCGACATGACCGCTGAGACGCCGCGGCCCTTGCCGCCGACCATCTCGGGGTAGCTCGACATCGCTTCGGCCACGCGGTGCTGCGGCCCGGCCTGCGCCGCCGCGAGAGCGCCGAACGCGCGAGCCAGGCCGACGAGCGGCACGTGGTGCACGGGTGCCCCGCACCCATCGACGGCCAGGGCGTCGACCGGGCCGCACAGTCGCTCGACGACCGCCGTGATGACCCGCTGCAGGGGATGCTCCGGGTCTCGGTAGGCCGACGTCGGCCAGTCGTTGACGACGCAGGTGGCGAGCATCCCAGCGTGCTTTCCGGAGCAGTTCTGGGTCACGCTCTCGGGCTGGCGGCCGGCTGCGATGGCCGCCTTACGGGTCGTCTCGTCATACGGCAGGTCGGGAGTGTTCTGCAGTGCGGTCTCGACCAGCCCGACGGTGCCGAGGATGCGCCGGACGCCGACGACGTGGCGTTCCTCGCCCGAGTGAGAGGCACAGACCAGAGCCAGCAGCTCGGGGGGCAGGTCGAGCCCGGATTCGACCATGGCCAGCGCCTGCACCGGCTTGAGCGACGACCGCGGGAAGACCGATCCCTGGGGATCGCCAAGCGACCAGTGCACCGAGCCGTCGGCGTCGGTGACCACCACTGAGCCACGATGCACGCTCTCGATGACCCCGGAGCGCACGACATGGGCGACGATGGCCGCGTCCGTCAAGGCTGGGCTGGGCTGTTGCGTCGCCGTCGACGCCGGTATGCCGGTCACGCGGCGAGTCTGCCAGAGAGCTCCCGAATACTCACCGTGCCGGCGGGGAAACCGAGCAGGGGCCAACTCCCCGGCTGGGGAGTTGGCCCCTGGAGGGGTGCCGAGTGGATCAGGCCGAGGGCGTCGCGTCCGCAGCCGGGGCGGCAGCCGCACTCTTGACGGCCGCGCGGCTCGGGCGAGCCGTCGTGGCCTTCGCCGAAGCGGCCTTCTTAGCCGGCGCAGCCTTGGCCGGCGCAGTCTTGGTCGCCGCGGCCTTCGCCGGTGCCGCCTTCTTCGCGGGGGCGCTCTTCCGGGCCGGAGCAGCCTTCTTGACCGGCGTCGCGGCCGGGGTCGACGGGGCCGGAGCGGACACCGCGGGAGCGGCAGCCGGGGCGGCCTTGACCGGGGCGCGCCGCACGGCGGTGCGCTTGACGGCCGGAGCCTTCTTGGCCGGGGTGACCTTGACCGGGGCGGCCTTCTTCACCGGGGCGGCCGGGCGGGCCGGGGTGGCCACGCGGCGGGCCGGTGCAGCGCCGACCTTCTGGGCCGCGGCCTTCGCAGCGTCGCCGGCCTTGGCGGCAGCGGCAGCAGCGCCGGAGACGGCAGCCTCGGCGTCGTGCGCCACGTCGGCGGCGCGCCGGCGGGCGGTGGTCGACGTGCGCTTGACGGCAGTGCGGGTGCGGCGAGCGCCTGACTTGACCGCGTCGACAGCCGCACTTGCGTCCTTCTCGACGACCTCGGCGGCGTGCTCGACTGCCTCGCTGACCGTCTCGACGACGTCGGCGATCTCCTTGCGGCCGGTCGTCATCGTGGCGCGGGCCGAGGACCGGGTCTCCCCCAGGGCCTGGCGCAGCGTCTCCGCGGCACCTTCGAGCAGGGCGAGGGTCTGCTCGGCCTGGCTCTTGAAGTCGATCGAGGCCTTCTGCCCGCCGACCTTCTTGACGACCTTCTCGCCACGCTTGGCGAGGTCGCCGTAGGTCTTGGTCGCCTTTCCGGTGAACTCACCGTAGGTGGCCTGGGCCTGGTCACCGATCTCCAGGCCACGGTTGAGGGCGAGGGCCGGCATCTCGGCGGCCTGCTCGATCGCCTTCTCGGCGGCCTTGCGGCCACGCTCGGCGGCCTTCTTGCCCTGCTTGCGCAGCTCCTTGGCGCTCAGGCGCTTCTGCAACTGCTTGGGGTCGATGTCGATCTCCTGGGCCTTGTCGCCGGCCACACGGACCTTCTCGACCATGAGGTCGGTTGCACCGATGAGCGCCATGACGGGCTTGGGGTCGGTGACCGACTTGCGAATCTTGGCAGCTCGTGCCATGGGTACCTACTCCTTCGAGGATTCCCGGCCGGACGACCGGGTTGTTTGGGGACGGCGGGTGGTAAGCGCCGCAGCGGTTGGGGCGGCCAGTGCCGGAGGCTTCCGGCGCCGCGGGGTGGTGACGACGCCCACCGATTCGCCGGTGTCGGTCAGGGCGTCAGACGTGGACTTCTCCTCGCCGGAGGCCCCGACGAAGGACTCGTAAAGGTCGAGCAGGATCGCACGTTGCCGGTCAGTCAACCGGATATCCGCGACGACCGCCTCACGGACGGACCCAGGTGCAGCGCCGTCGATGTCGGCGGGCTCGAGGATACCGGCCCGGACGTACAAACTCTCGGCAGAGACCTCGAGCCCTCGGGCGAGCTGCTGGAGGATCTGCGCGCTCGGCCTCTTGAGGCCGCGCTCGATCTGAGACAGATAGGGGTTGGAGATACCGGCGAGCTCGGCGAGCTGGCGCAACGACAACTGTGCGGACTGACGCTGCTCACGCAGGTAGCCGCCCAGATCGTGTCCCAGCAGTTTGCTCACGGGACCATTATGCTTGCTCCAGTTAGCAAAATGCAAACCAGAGTTAGCGAGGGCACCCTCAGTGCTGCCGGCGGTCCTTGATCCCCAGCATGTCGCGGGCATCCTCGACAGACATCGGCGGCCGCTGCATCAGCGTGGCCAGATCGGCTGCCCGGGTCACCAGCTCGGCGTTGTGGGCGACCGGACGGCCCTTGGCGTAGACGAGGTTGTCCTCCATCCCGACGCGGGCGTGCCCGCCGCACGCGAGGGCCGTGGCGAGGATCGGCAGGTGCGAGCGGCCGACACCGGTCGCCGACCAGCTGGTGACCTCCGCGGGGAGCGCCGACAGCCCGGACAAGAGGGCCTGCGGAGTTCCCGGGAGTGCCCCCGGAACGCCCAGGACGAAGTCGACGTGCACCCGGCCGCCATACGGCAGGCCGCAGGTGTCGATGAGGCGACGCAACGAGTGGACCTGACCGAGATCGAAGAGCTCGAACTCGGGGACGACTTCCCGCTCCTGCGCCAGGCGATAGAGATCGACCATGAACCCCCATGGGTTCATGAACACGTCGTCGCCGAAGTTCGTCGTCCCACAGGTCAGCGAACACGAGTCCGGGTCGGCGTCGAGGACGCTGAGCCGCTTCGCCAGGGGGTCATGCACCGAGCCGCCGGTGGATAGCTGGACGATGAGGTCGGTCGACTCGCGCACTGCGACGACCGCCTCGCGGAGCAGCACCGGGTCAAGGGTGGGCGGACGGTCAGCCTCACGGTGGTCCCGAACATGGACGTGAATGACGGCGGCCCCTGCTGCTTGGCAGCGCACCGCGGTGTCGACGAGCTCCTCCGGGCTCGCCGGCAGGGTCGGGACATCGGCTTTGGCGGTCTCGGCCCCGGTGGGGGCCACCGTAATCATCGTCGCGGCAGCGCTCATGCCAGCCATCATGCCAGCGGGTCAGGGCGCAACGACGACCTCCTGGGCGGCCGCGACGCCCTCGACGACCAGGTCCGCGTCCGGGTCCACGGAGCGGCGGACGACGGCCAACGCGATCGGCCCGAGCTCGGCATGCCGCGCCGAACTGGTCAGGGTCCCGACCGGCCGCTGGTCCGCCAACACGTCAGCCCCATGCGCAGGGAGCACATGCTCGCTGCCGTCGAGGTGGAGGAAGACCAGGCGGCGCGGCGGACGCCCCAGGTTGTGGACGCGGGCGACCGTCTCTTGGCCGCGGTAGCAGCCCTTGTGTAGGTGGACGGCGGTCCGGAGCCAGTCGACCTCATGAACGATGGTGCGATGATCGGTCTCGAAGCCCACCCGGGGCCGCCACGCGGCCACGCGCAGCGCGTCGGCCGCCCAGGTGCCCGCGAGCGGTCGAGCGGCAACGGTCGCCTCGAGACGGTCCCTGGCCACGACGACCTCACGCCACCGCCGCCCCGCCGCGGGGTGCTCGGCCGGGCCGTAGCAGGCGGTGTCGCCGACCGGGCCGGGCCAAGGGTCCACCCAGACGATCGGTCCACCCGGGCCGCCCTCGTCGGCAGCCACCTCGCCGATGACGGCATAGCGGTCCGTGACGTCGGCGACCTCGACGCGCAGCATGAAGCGCATCTGTTCCAGCCAGCCGTGCAGGGCCGCCCCACGCCCCGGTTCGGTGGTGATCCAGGTCGTCTCGCCGTCGTCGACGACGTGCAGCGAGTGCTCGACGTGACCGGTCGGCGTGAGAACGAGCGCTTCGCGTGAGGTGTATGACGCCAGGTCGCTGAGCTGCTGAGTGGTCAGCGAGTGGAGCCAGGAGAGCCGGTCCGGGCCGGTGACGGTGAGGACGGCGCGATGGGAGAGGTCCACCACCGCTTCCGCCGCCTCCAGACGGCGCTGCTCGGCAACCGGGTCCCCGTAGTGCCATGCGGTGCCGCCATCGGCGCCCTCGGCCGGCACCGCACCTGGTCGGTCCAGCAACGGTGACCGGTAGGGCGCCCCGTCCGCGGGGCTCGCGGCTCTCTGCGCATCGTTCATGACTGCCCCCGGCAGGAGGCACACCGGCCATAGAGCGCCAGGTGGGTCACGTCGGCGACGAAGTCGGCCGCCTCGGCAAGGGCATGCACCAGGGATGCCGCCGCGTCCGCCGGAGCGGTCGTCATCGCTCCGCAACTGAGGCAGAGCAGGTGGAGGTGGCCGGCGTGCTCGGCCAGGTGGTAGGTCGGCGCCCGGTGGTCCAGGTGGGTGTGCGAAACCAGGCCGAGGTCCTGCAGCGCATCGAGGTTGCGGTAGATCGTCGACGGCGCCAGTCGGGCACCGCCATCGGCGGCGACAAAATCTGCCACGGCATCCGGCGTCGCGTGCTCGAGCTCGGCGAGCGCGGTAAGGATCCGCCGACGGGGACCGGTCAGCCGCCGACCCGCGGCGCGCAGCGCCGCGGTGACGTCGGGGGCGGTCGTCATACGGTCAGCCGACCCGCTTGAGCTGTGCGGACAGGTGGCTCTGCAGCGGTTGTCCCACCGCGGCCATGTCCATGACCCACATGAGATCGCCCTCGACGAGGCCATACATCCGGGTCGCCGCGGAATACTCCTTGGCGTGGACGCTGCGGGCGACGGCGTCGGTGCGCAGGTCGAGCCGGGCCGGCTCGGGGCGGCCGAAGTACATCTCGAGAATGCCCGTCGGGTGGCTGAGCAGCAGCTCGACCTCGCCGTCGGGGACGGCACGCAGGAATCCGGACTCCGAGGCGGCCTTGCGGACGACGTCGCCCGCCTCGTCGAGCAGCCAGCTGCGACTCTCCCACCGCAGGAACGGACGGCCGTCATGGGTCACCGTCAGCTCCTGGCCGAAGTGGCGTGACTCCATCGTCGGGTAACCGACGACGCCGGCGCCTTCCCAACGCCCGACGAGCCAGGCCAGTGGTGCCAGCTCGGGTGCGAGATCGGTGTCGATCTGGAAGACCATGTCCACCTCCGGTCGTGATTCCCCGATCTTAAGCCGTCTGCCTGACCCTGCGGTCCGGGCCCGGTGACGGAGCCGCGGTCGGCGGCTCAGCCCACGAGCACCCGGGCGACGACATACGCGGCAACCCCGGGCAGCAACACGCTGGACGTGCCGATGCCGACGGCACCGGGCAACGAGGTCGCGGCGGGTAGCGGGCTCAGCACCCGGCGGATCGCCCGCGAGACCAACGCGCCGACCACCGCGGCGAGGACCGCGGCCACCGTCGGCACGCCGGTCGGCCCGGCAGCGAGCCACCCGCCACCGGCACACAGCAGAACGGTCACGACGAAGGCCAGCGCCCGGCCGGCGCGGTGCCGGGCCAGCAGCTCCGCGAGCACGGCCACGAGAATGCCGCCGATGGTCAGGATCGCCACCGCGGGGCCACCGCGCGGAACGGCCAGCCCGACATACCCCAGACCGCAGGAGATCAAGGCGATGGCGCTGACCGAACCGGCCAGCCCCGCAGTGAGCCGGTAGCGGCCGTCGGTGCGCAGGATCTGGTGGGCGAACGCCGCGATGACCGACAAACCCACTGGCACCGGCACCCAGCGCAACAACGGATCGTCGGTGCGGAACGCGGCCACCGCGCTCGAACCGACCGCGGCGCCACAGACCACCCCGACGACGCCCCGCGGGCTCGGCAGGTCGAACAGGCGGACCCAGCCCCAGGCCAACAACACACCGAGAAAGGCCACCGCGACCGCCGCGAGCAAGGCCCCGGACAGCACGCAGACGGCCAGGACGACGGACCCCCCGATCGTGGCCAGCACGACGCGGGCCGACGGGGCGGTGAGCTCGGAGGCGACGGCCGCCTCGCGGGCCGCCCGACGCGACGTCCTGGGTCCTTCGCTCGCCTCGGCCACGGCGGCCATCCTCCCATCACCCACCGGCGAAGGGGGGCAACACCTCGACGACGGCGCCCGGCACGATCCGGTGGCCCCGCGTCACGGCGAGACCGTCGACGATGAGCGAGGCGACGGCCAGGACCCGCTCGGCGGCCGGGTGCCGGCCGAGGACCACCTCGAGCAGGTCGGCCACGGTGCAGCCGCCCGCGCACGTCTCATCCCAGGGATAGCTCTCCGACTCGACCCCGGTCACGGAGCGCGCGCCGGCCCAGTAGCGCACGGTGACGGGGTCGGCCATGTGTCACACGATAGAGGTTCGGCACGGTCCACCATGAGGACCACTCGGGCCCCCCGGCGGCGCGGGCCTATCCTGAAGACAATGGCCCAGTTGCTCCTGCTCACCAACGCCATGGCGCTCAGCGCCGAGGTGCTGCCAGCGCTGGGCCTGCTCGGACATCAGGTGCGCGTCCTCCCGGCCGAGGCGGCGGCGCTCATCGACTCCCCTCCCGCCGACGTGGTCCTCCTCGACGCCCGGCGCGACCTGGCCCAGTCCCGCTCGTTGTGCCGGATCCTGCGCACGACCGGTATGTCGGTGCCCCTTGTCGCTGTCCTGACCGAAGGGGGCCTCGTCGGCGTCACGGCGGATTGGGGTCTCGACGACGTCCTGGTCGACACTGCCGGCCCGGCCGAGGTCGACGCCCGGATCCGACTCGCCATCGGGCGGGCCGGGGCGGTCGACGATGTGGATGCCGCCCCCATCACCTCGGGCGACCTGACCATCGACGAGGTCAGCTACCAGGCGAAGGTCCGCGGGCGGGTCCTCGACCTGACCTACAAGGAGTTCGAGCTGCTGAAGTTCCTGGCGCAGCACCCGGGCCGGGTCTTCTCCCGCTCCCAACTCCTCCAGGAGGTCTGGGGTTACGACTACTACGGTGGCACCCGCACCGTGGACGTTCATGTGCGCCGACTGCGCGCCAAGCTCGGCACCGAGCACGAAGGACTGATCGGCACCGTGCGCAATGTCGGCTACCGATTCGTCCCGGAACGTCCTCGCGCCGAGGTCGGCGCCGACGAGCCCGCGGTCCTCTGACCGATGGCCAGGGTCCCCGCGGTCACGGTCGGGCCGCTCGAGCCCCGGATCGTGCAGTGGGTGCGTCACCTTGCGGCGGCGGCCGCGGCACACGACGGCGTCGAGCCCCTCTCCGAGGCGACCTTGCTCGCCCTGGACGCTCCGGCCACCGACGCGGCGGCCCGTCATCTGGTGGCGGCCGGCTCCGCCGGGCTGCTCGGCTACGCCCAGTCCTTGCCCACTCCGGCCGGCCCCTCGGCCGAGGTGGTGGTCCACCCGGCGCACCGACGCCAGGGCTGGGGGCGAGCGCTGCTGGGCGGGCTGCTGGGTGCCGACTCGGCCACCCGGTTCTGGGCCCACGGCGATCTGCCGGCAGCGGCGGCACTGGCGCGGTCGGCCGGCCTGGTCGCGATCCGGTTGCTGCACCTGATGACCGTCACCGAGTGGCCGGGTGCGGCCGGCACGGCACGGCTGCCCGACGGCAGCGCGTTGACCATCCGCACCTTCCGCCCCGGCATCGACGACGAGCCCTGGCTGGCGCTCAACGCGGTCGTCTTCGCCGACCACGCCGAGCAGGGCGCCCTGACCCCATCCGACCTCGACGCCCGGATCCGCCAACCCTGGTTCGATCCGGCGGGGTTCCTCCTCCTCGTCGAGAGGGCCGACCCGGACCACATCGTCGGATACCACTGGACCAAGTCGGCCGGTCCAGGCCATGGGGAGGTGTATGTCGTCGGTCTCGACCCGGCCCTCCAAGGCCAGGGCCTGGCCGCTCCACTCACCGCCCTGGGCGTGGACCATCTCTGGTCGCGGGGTGCCCGGGAGGTCAGCCTCTACGTCGATGGGGAGAACCTGCGGGCGGTGTCGGCCTACCGGCGATTGGGGTTCACGGTGACCGCCACCGACCGGATGTACGCCATACGGTGAGGACCCCGTCACGCTTGCCTCCCGGGGGGTGTCACCCGGCGTCGAACCTGCCACGATAGAGCGCATGAGCAGCGCCGCCCAGACCGACCCCATGCCCACCGCAAGCACCCCCCCGGAGGGCGAGGCGAGCGCCTTCCCGTCGATCACCTCGACGGTGACGCTGCGCGGCGAGGCCCCGCAACGCGGCGCCAACGGTCGATTCGTCCGGCGTGCCGCACCTGCGGCCCCCATCCCGACCTCCTCCGGCCTCCCGGCCGACCGGTATGGCGAGCGCGAGCTGTCCTGGCTGCAGTTCAACGAGCGGGTCCTGCAGATGGCGATGGACGAGACCCTGCCCCTGCTCGAGCGGGCCCGATTCCTGGCCATCTTCTCGTCCAACCTCGACGAGTTCTTCATGGTCCGGGTCGCCGGCCTCAAGCGTCGCATCGCGACCGGCATGGCCGTGCGGTCCGCCAGTGGCCTGGAACCGCGCGACCTGTTGGAGCAGATCACCCACGGCGCGCAGGCGCTGATGCGGCTGAACGCCTACACCTTCGCCACTCAGGTGCAGCCGGCCCTCGTCGATGAGAGCATCACCATCATGCGGTGGGACGACCTCACCGACTCCGAGCGCACCCCGCTGCACGGGCTGTTCCGCGAGCGGATCTTCCCGGTCCTGACCCCGCTGGCGGTCGACCCGGCGCACCCGTTCCCCTACATCTCCGGGCTCTCACTCAACCTGGCTGTCGTCCTGGAGAACCCGAAGACCGAGACAACCCACTTCGCGCGTGTCAAGGTGCCGGACATCCTGCCGCGATTCCTCAAGATCGACTCCGAGTACGACCCGGCTCACGCGGACCTGCACCACACCCGGTTCGTCCCGCTGGAGGACCTCATCGCGGCCCACCTCGACCAGCTCTTCCCGGGCATGGAGGTGCGCGAGCACTACGCCTTCCGGGTCACGCGAAACGAGGACCTCGAGGTCGAGGAGGACGACGCGGAAAACCTGCTCACCGCGCTGGAGAAGGAGCTGACCCGCCGCCGGTTCGGTCCTCCGGTGCGCCTCGAGGTCGAGGAGGACATCGACGGCTACGTGCTCGACCTGCTGATGCGGGAGCTCGGGATCAGCCACGCCGACGTCTACTCGCTGCCTGGCCCGCTGGACCTGCGCGGCCTGCACCAGATCGCCGACCTCGACCGCTCCGACCTGAAGTACCCCGCCTTCGTCGCGCGCACCCACCCCGACCTCGCGCCGACCGAGCGGGCCAAGGCTTCTGACCTGTTCTCGGCCATCCGCGCCAAGGACGTCCTGCTCCACCACCCGTATGACGCGTTCTCCACGTCGGTGCAGGCGTTCATCGGGCAGGCGGCCGCCGACCCGCGGGTCCTGGCCATCAAGCAGACCCTCTACCGCACCTCGGGCGACTCTCCGATCATCGACGCCCTGATCGACGCCGCCCAGTCGGGCAAACAGGTGCTGGCCGTCGTCGAGATCAAGGCCCGCTTCGACGAGGAGAACAACATCAGCTGGGCCCGCAAGCTCGAGCAGGCCGGTGTCCACGTCGTCTATGGCATCGTCGGGCTGAAGACGCACGCCAAGCTCTGCCTCGTGGTGCGTCAGGAGACCGAGGGCCTGGTGCGCTACTGCCACGTCGGCACCGGCAACTACAACCCCAAGACCGCCCGGATGTACGAGGACCTCGGGGTCCTGACCTGCGACCCGGAGATCGCCGAAGACCTCACCCGGCTGTTCAATCTCCTCTCGGGCTATGCGCCTCGTAGCAAGTTCCGCCGGTTGCTCGTTGCACCCCGGACGGTGCGCTCCGGCCTCATCGAACAGGTCGAGAACGAGACGGCGAACGCCCTAGCGGGGCGGCCGGCCCGGATCCGCATCAAGGTCAACTCGATCGTCGACGAGGCCCTGATGGATGCGCTCTACATCGCCTCGCAGGCCGGGGTGCAGGTCGAGGTCTGGGTCCGCGGCATCTGCGCCCTGCGGGCGGGCGTGCCCGGCCTGTCGGAGAACCTGCACGTCCGCTCGATCCTCGGGCGGTTCCTCGAGCACAGCCGGGTCTTCTGGTTCCTCAACGACGGCGACCCGCAGATGTTCATCGGCAGCGCCGACATGATGCACCGCAACCTCGATCGTCGCGTCGAGGCCCTGGTGCGCATCGGCGACCCCGGCCACGTCGCCCAGCTGACCGAGCTGCTCGATATCGGGCTGTCCGACAAGGTGGCCCGGTGGGAGCTGCAAGGTGACGGTCGCTGGGCTCGGGTGTCGCGCGACGCAGAGGGCCAGCCCCTGCTCGACTACCAGCAGCACATGATCGAGTGGCACGCCCGTCGACGCCGCAAGGCACGGCGCCGCTAGTACCCATACGCTTCAGTCCTTATGGCAGTCATCCCCGCGGCGGGCACCTTGCCCTGGCGTCGCCGAGACGACGGTGCGTTGGAGGTCGCCCTCGTCCACCGACCGAAGTACAGCGACTGGTCGTGGACGAAGGGCAAGCTCGACCCGGGCGAGGACTGGCCCGTCGCCGCCGTCCGGGAGACCCAGGAGGAGACCGGACTCGACGTGCATCTCGGGTATCCCCTGCCGAGCACGACCTACACCGTCGTCGACCGAGCCGGTCACCTGGCCATCAAGGTGGTCCACTACTGGGCGGCGACTGTCGTCGGCGGTCATGGTGAGCTGCGCAACGAGATCGACGACCTGGTGTGGCTTGATGTCAGCGCCGCCACGAGCCGGCTGGACTACGCCCGCGACCGCGACCAGCTCCGTGCCCTGGTGCGTGCCGATGCCGCCGGGCGGCTGGACACCTGGCCGTTGGTGGTCGTCCGGCACGGGCGCGCCAAGGCGCGCTCGAACTGGGATGGGGCAGACTGGCTGCGTCCCCTGGACAAGGCCGGCCAGGAGCAGGCCCGCAGTCTGGTCCCGCTGCTGGGCGCCTTCGGGGTGAAGCGTGTGGTGAGCTCGTCGTCGACGCGGTGTGTCGACACGATGACCCCCTACGCCGAGTCGATCGGCGCCACGGTGCGGCTGCGCCGCTCGTTGTCCGAGGAGTCGTATGCCGACGACCCCGCGCGTGCCGTGAAAGCCATCTCCAAAGTGCTCGCCAGTGGCGTCCCAACCGCCGTCTGCAGCCACGGGCCGGTGCTGCCCGCCCTCCTCATGCGGCTCCACGACGCGGCGGCCGCGCCGGAGGGTGCGGACAAGGTGACCCGCGAGCGCCACGCAGCCGCGCAGGAGACTCTCGTGACGGCGGCGGACCTGGGGATGGCCAAGGGCGAGATCATCGTCTGCCACGTCGCCGGACGCGGCGAGGCGGCGCGTGTCGTGGCCGCCGAACGCCATCACAGCGAACCGTCCTAAGCCACAGCGAAACTCGCTTTTTTATCGGTTTTTCATCTGAGAAACAGCCCGTCGTTGCGCCATACGAGCGCCGACGAAGGTTCGCCGCCGGTTCACCGCGCGCCCCATTCCGCGTCATCCGCCCTGCCTAACGTCCGAACTGCCATGACACATCAAGGACAGTCCGGCAGGGGCCGGACACAACGGACGGAAGGACGATCCGTGAAGCGCACCACCTTGGCTGCCCTCGCCATCCCGGCGGCCATCACCCTCGCCGCGTGCGGCGGTCAGAACGAGCCGGCCACGGGCTCCGGCAATGCCGGGGGGACCGGCTCGGCACTCGCCGGCGAGGTCCTCATCGATGGCTCCAGCACCGTCGGCCCGCTGAGCATCGCCGCTGGTGAGGCCTTCAAGCAGGCCAACCCAGGGGTCAACGTGTCCGTCGGCCAGTCCGGCACCGGCGGTGGCTTCAAGAAGTTCTGCGCCGGGCAGACCGACATCTCCGACGCCTCGCGTCCTATCAAGGACGAGGAGAAGCAGATGTGCGCGAAGGCCGGCATCGAGTACACCGAGATCGTCGTCGCGAATGACGCGCTCACCGTCGTCGCGAACAAGGACAACACCTTCCTCACCTGCCTGACGACGGCGCAGCTGAAGACCCTCTGGGAGCCGGCCGCCGAGGGCAAGATCCTCACGTGGGACCAGGTCGACCCGAAGTTCCCCAAGGCGAAGCTCTCGCTCTACGGCGCCGGCACCGACTCCGGCACGTTCGACTACTTCACCGATGCGATCAACGGCGAGGAGGGCGCCTCGCGCACCGACTACGCACCGACCGAGGACGACAACCTCACCGTCCAGGGCGTCAGTGGTGACGTCAACGCGTTGGGCTACTTCGGGTTCACCTACTTCGAGGAGAACGAGGACAAGCTCAAGGCGGTGGCCATCGACAGCGGCAAGGGCTGCGTGGCCCCGAGCGTGACGAGCGCGCAGGATGGGTCCTACTCCCCCCTGTCCCGCCCCCTGTTCATCTACGTGGCCACGAAGTCCGCGGCCACCAAGCCGCACGTGAAGGCCTTCGTCGACTACTACGTCAGCAACGACGCGACGATCGCCGAGGCAGCCCGGTACGTCGGCCTGAACGCCACCCAACAGGCCGAAGCGAAGGCCGCGGCCGCGAGTCTGGGCTGACCGAGTTCATCGGACACCAACCCATGAGCACCTACACCCTGGGGTCGGCGCCGCAGTCGGCGCCGGCCCCAGCGCTTGATCTGAGCCGCCGCGGGACCCGACCGGGCGAGGCCATCGTGCGGCTCTCGCTCGTCGTGTGCGCGGGGGTGTCGATCCTGACCACCGTGGGCATCGTGGCCTCGCTCATCGGACCGGCGGTCAGCTTCTTCCGCGAGGTGGGCGTCGTCGAGTTCCTCACCGGCACCCGGTGGACGCCGCGGTTCGCCGACCCCTCGTATGGCGTGCTGCCGCTGATCACCGGCACCCTGTGGACCACTGCGATCGCCTTGACGGTCGCCATACCGATCGGGCTCGGCGCCGCCGTCTTCCTCGCCGAGTACGCCTCGGCGAGGGTGCGCAAGGTGTTCAAGCCGACCCTGGAGCTGCTCGCCGGCGTGCCGTCGGTCGTCTACGGCTACTTCGCCTTGACCTTCGTTGCCCCGGTGCTGCTCAAGGACGTGCTGGGACTGGATATCGGGGTGTTCTCGGTGCTCTCCGCGGGCCTGGTGCTCGGGGTCATGATCATCCCCACCGTCGCAACCCTGTCCGAGGATGCCCTCTCCGCGGTCCCCCGTTCGCTGCGGGAGGGGTCGCTGGCCTTGGGCGCCAACCGGATGCGGACCACGCTGCGGGTCGTCTTCCCGGCCGCCATCTCCGGGATCGCCGCCTCGATCGTCCTGGCGTTGAGCCGGGCGGTCGGCGAGACCATGATCGTCGCCCTGGCCGCCGGCACCCGCTCGCGGATGGTCGGTGGGCCGCTCGAAGACGGCCAGACGATGACCGGATTCATCGCCCAGGCAGCCACCGGGGAAAGCGTCGTGGGGTCCTTGCAGTACAACACCCTCTTCGCTGTGGGGCTGACGCTGTTCGTCCTGACGATGGGGATCAACCTGGTGAGCATTCGGCTCGTCAAGCGGTTCCGGGAGGCGTACTGATGAGCGCTGCACCTGCCGCACTGACCGAGGCCCCGACCCTGGTGGCGCAACGCCACGGGGACAAGAGCCCCCGCTCGCTGGTCTTCCTCGTCGGGCTGTGGCTCTGCCTGGCCTTCGGGGTCGCTGTCCTCGCCGTGCTGCTCATCGACACCTTCCTCGACGCCCGGCCGCGCCTGGACGGCAACCTGCTGACGCAGTACGCGTCGCAGGCCTTCCCTCAGCGGGCCGGCTTCCGGGCCGCGATCCTCGGCTCCGCCTTCGTCCTGACGACGACCGCACTGCTGGCCGTGCCGATCGGCGTCGGTGCCGGGGTCTACCTCGAGGAGTTCGCCTCGAAGACCAGCCGGTTCGCCCGCCTCGTCGAGGTGAACGTCCAGAACCTCGCGGCGGTCCCGGCGATCATCTACGGCATGCTGACCGCTGGGCTCGTCCTGACCGTCGGCATCAAGCGCAACAGCGTCCTCGCCGGTGGCATCGCCTTGGCCCTGCTCGTCCTGCCGGTCGTCATCGTGACGACACGTGAGGCGTTGCGCGCCGTGCCCCAGGAGATCCGCCAAGCCTCCCTGGCGCTCGGTGCCACACCGATCCAGACAATGGCCCGCCAGACCCTGCCGACCGCTGTGCCGGGTATCGCGACCGGCATCATCCTGGCGCTGTCCCGTGCGATGGGCGAGGCGGCGCCCTTGCTGCTCATCGGCGGGCTCGCCTTCGTCCAATACGACCCCAATGGCTTCCTCAGCGGGTTCACGACGTTGCCGATCCAGATCTATGACTGGTCCGGGCGCTCCCAGGTGGCGTTCCAAGTGGCTGCCTCCGCCGGGATCATCGTCCTGCTGGTCCTGCTGCTGGCCATGAACGCCGTGGCCATCGTCATACGCAACCGCTACGAGCGACGGTGGTGAGGACGCCATGACCACCACGTCCAGCAGTCCCGCCACCACCCCACGACCAAGGACTTCTCCCATGACCGAGGCGACCATGACGCCCGCCATCAGCATCACCGCACCCCAGGCCAGCCTGGATACACCGGCCGGGCCGGGCCCGGACCCGGCGAACGTCATCACCTGCGAGGACGTCTCGATCTACTACGGCACCTTCAAGGCCGTCCGGGATGTGTCGATGGGCTTCGGGATCCACGAGATCACCGCCCTCATCGGGCCCTCCGGCTGTGGCAAGTCCACCGTGCTGCGCTCGCTCAACCGGATGAACGACCTCGTTCCCGGAGCGCGCGTGGAGGGTCGGATCGCCTATCGCGGGACGGACATCTACGGACGGGACGTCGACCCCATCGAGGTCCGCCGCCGGATCGGGATGGTCTTCCAGAAGCCCAACCCGTTCCCGAAGTCCATCTACGACAACGTCGCCTACGGCCCGCGGGTGACCGGTATGCCGGTCGCGGACATGGACGAGCTGGTCGAAGAGGCGCTGCGGGGTGCCGCGTTGTGGGACGAGGTCAAGGACAAGCTCAAGCAGTCCGGTCTCGGGCTGTCCGGTGGCCAGCAGCAGCGGCTCTGCATCGCCCGCACCATCGCGGTCAAGCCCGAGGTAATCCTCATGGACGAGCCGTGCTCCGCCCTGGACCCGATCGCCACCTCCCGCATCGAGGACCTCATGCTGGAGCTGCGCCGCGACTACACCATCGTCATCGTCACCCACAACATGCAGCAGGCCGCCCGCGTCGCTGACCGAACGGCGTTCTTCACCGCCGAGGCGTCCGAGGGTCACGGGGACCGCACCGGGCGACTGGTCGAGTTCGACCTCACCTCGACGATCTTCAGCACGCCCGCCCAGAAGGCGACCGAGGACTACATCAGCGGTCGGTTCGGCTGACCGAGCGGGCACGGCGTCCGCGGCGTCGCTCGCCTACAGCGGTCCGATCAGCGCGATCGCCGCGAGGAGAGCGGCCATCGCCGCGGTCGCCGGGACGGTGACCAGCCAGGTGATGATCATGGTGCGCACGACGGGCCAGCGGATCGAACGCCACCCGTTCGCGGCGCCGGTTCCCAGGATCGCCGCCGCGATGGTGTAGGTCGTCGACACCGGGGCGCCGGCCGCGCCACCGGCGACAAAGAGCACCCCGGCTGCCGTCGACTCGGCCACCAGGCCGCGGGGCGGGTCCAGGGTGATGATCCCCTGGCCGAGAGTGCGCACGATGCGCCAGCCCCCAGCGAGCGTCCCGGCGCCGATCGCCAGGGCGGCCGCCACGAGCGCCCACAACGGTATGCCGTCCCCGCGCTGGGCGCCCAGCGCGGTCAGGCCCAACGTGAGCGCACCGGCCGCCTTGGCCGCGTCCTGCATCCCGTGCCCGAAGGCGACGGCAGCGGCCGAGGCGGTCTGGGCGTAGCGAAACCTCGATCTCGACCGCCGACGGTCGACGTCGTGGAAGACCCGGGTGAGCAGGACGTAGCCGAGCCAGCCGAGGACGAAGCCCGCGAGCGGCGAGAGCAGCATCGGCAGGAGGATCCGCCACGTCACCACATCGAGGTTGACGGTCCCACCGAGAGCCAGGACACCGCCGACCAGCCCACCGAGCAGGGCGTGCGTCGAGGAGGACGGCATCCCGCGCCACCAGGTGAGCAGGTTCCACGTGGCTGCCGCGACCAGCGCCACGAGGACGACGACGAAGTAGTCCGGGCCGGCCGGCAGCGAGACGATGTCGATCCCGATGGTGCGGGCCACCTTGTCGCCAAAGAAGGCACCCACGACGTTGGCGACGGCCGCCATACCGAGTGCGGCCACGGGCGTCAGCGCCCGAGTGGTCACGGAGGTGGCGACCGCGTTCGCCGCGTCGTGGAATCCATTGGTGAAGGCGAACACCAAGCTGGCCGCCACGAGGACCACGAGGGCGACCGCCTCCACGATCAGCCGGCCAGCAGGGCGATGCGACGGACGACGTGCGCGACGCGCTCGAAGGCGTCCGCGGCCCGGTCGAGAGCGGCGATGACATCGCGTATGGCGAGCAGCTCCTGGGTCGTGGCGACCTGGCGTGAGGCAGACTCCAGGAGGGCGCGGCGGCGGGCCTGGTTCGCCCGGTTCTCCAGGCCGTTAACCTCCACCCAGAAGCCGGCCAGGTCCGTGGGTCGGCCGAGCGCAGGCATCGCATCGGCGGTGACGCGGGCCATCCGGGCCAAGATGTTGAGCAGTTCGGCGACGCCGTCGGGGAGCCACTCGATGCGGTAGAGCGCGCAGCTCTGTCCCGCATCGTCGAGGTGGTCGGTGCACTCGTCGAGGGCTTCGGCCAGGGCGTGCAACTCGTCGCGGCCGAAAGGCGTGACGAAACTGCGCGCCAACTCGTGGAAGACCTGGTGGGCCGCCTCGTCGCCGCGCTGCTCGATGTCGGCCAGGGTCGAGGCGAGGGCCGGGCGATCAGCGGAAGCGGCACCGACGAGGACGGCGAGGTGGTCGGCGGCCTCGACACCGATGCGGGCCTGAGCACTCAGGAGGGCGAAGACCTGCCCCTCCCGCGGCATGAGACGCACGGCTCGACTCCATTCAGACAGATGGTCCGCAGGTGGCGGGCTGGCGTGGAACACCTCGGAAGTTGCGTCGGGCCGGGAGCGCCTCGCGGCGCATGGCCGCTCGTAGCGGCTAAAAGTGGGACCCGGGGCTACCGCGGCCCGACGCGTCCCACAGCATAACCCTGCGGTCTGCGGCCCCGTCTAGTCGAGGTGGCCCTTGCGCCAGAGGACGGCGGCGGCGTCGAGGTCACCGGCGGTCTCCATGAGCGAGGCGGCAGTGGCAGCAGTGGAATCCCCCTCGGTGAGCGCGGCGCGACCCGAAGCGGTGACCCGACAGAACGCCGCGGCCCGCTGCAGGGCGACGTCGAGCGAGCCGTCGAACACACCGGTGAGGATGGCATCGACGGTGCGTTCGAGTTCCTCAGGCGAGACCGGCTCGGCTGCACCGGCGACCACGTGGTCGACGCCGGTGTAGAGCATGCCCGCGGCATACTCCGCACTGGCCTGGGGACCGTCGCGGCGCACCCACTCGCGTAGGGCGTAGAGCCGCCAGAGAGCACCCGGAAGGGTCCGTGCCGGGCGGTGGCACCACAGGTCGGCGAGGGTGTCCAGGCCGAGTTGTTCGACGAGAGCGACGAGGCGAGCCGTGACGTCGGGGTCGTCGGTCGACCGGCCGGCGTGCACGAGCACCTGGGCGGTCTCGTGGGCGATCTCGATCTCTTGGATCGGGTCGACCAGGCCGCCGTGCTCCTCCAACTTGTCCGGGCCGACGAAGGCCGGGCGTCGTGGTGGCTGCCGAGTCGTCACGGCGCCCACCCTACGCGCCATAGACTTCCGGAGCGCGGCGATGCACGTCGCCGCGGGCCTCTAGCTCAATGGCAGAGCAGCGGACTTTTAATCCGCGGGTTGTGGGTTCGAGCCCCACGGGGCCCACCCAGTGATGTCTCAGAACGTCGGCATCGCCCGAGCCCTCAAGGTTCGGGCTTCGTGCCGTCCTCACGCCTCGCCGAGCGATGGGTATCGGGCGCTGCGCGGGGGCCACAGCGCCTGATCGCCATACCTCGGCGTTCGACGACTCGACCAATGGGCCCGCCGACACAGGCAGCCGGCATACCCGGCGTTGGTGGACCCCCGAAGCAACCCTTTGGCGCCGGCGGGAGTGTCACAGTCGTGGTGATGACCGAAGCAACCGACCCGCCGACCGGTGTGGCGGCCAGCTCGTTGGAGCAGCTCTACCGGGCTGAGCATCACGCCCTTGTCCGGCTGGGCTACCTGCTGACCGGGGACCAGTATGCCGCGGAGGACCTCGTCCACGACGCCTTCGCTGCCCTGCAACCCCGGTGGGGCCGGCTGGCCGACCCCTCCCGAGCCCTCGGCTACGTCAAAGTGACGATGGTCAACCGATCCAGGAGCAGATACCGCCGCTCGGTGCGCGAGCTCACGCGGACCCCGCAGCAACCCAGCACCCGGCCCGGTGCCGACGAGGACGTGCTGGAGTTCGAGGAACAACGTCGCGTCGTCGCCCTCGTGGCCCGGCTCCCCCGGCGTCAGCGGCAGGTCGTCGCGTTGCGCTACTGGGGCCAGCTCACCGAGGCCGAGATCGCCGACGCGCTTGGCATCAGCCACGGCACCGTCAAGTCGACCGCATCGCGCGCCCTCACTGCGCTGGCGCGCCTCATAGACGAGGAAACATCCCGATGAACCGCACCCCTGAGGACGCCGAGCGGCTGCTCCGCTCCGCCTACGACGCCACGGCCACCCTGCCCGACCACCCGCGAGCCCGAGCAGTCCCACCCACCGACCCGCAGCGGCGCTGGCTCCCCGTCGCGGCCGCTGCGGCGGCGGTCGTCGTCGTGGGAGGTGTCATCGTCACCACGGGGTCACTCGGTCGCGCGCCGAACACGCCCGGAGCCACCAGCCCGACCCCACTGCCCACGGGCACGGCTGTCACGACCCCGCCTCCCGGCACGCCGGACGACCGGCTCTGGTCCTCGCGCGGCATGGTCATCCAGGAGGGCGACGCCTTACCTCGGCTCTGCTTCGTCGTTCGTCAGTCGCTGCCCCCGCAATGCGGATCGGGGATCGACCTGCGCGGCTGGGACTGGGCGGCGGTGACCCATGAGACACAAGGCAGCACCCGGTGGGGTGAGTACAACGTCGTCGGCACCTACGACACCGCGTTCACCCTGCGTCAGACACCCACGCCCGCGGCAGAGGGGTCGCCCGAGCCGAGGCCGGCGCCAGCGGCGCCCTGCCCGGCGCCCGACGGCGGATGGCGCGTGCTGGACCCGACGAAGGTGGCCGCGACGGATCAGCAGGCGACCGCCAAGGCCGCCGCGGCACTCGACGGGTTCGGGGGGATCTGGGTGGCCGAGCCACACTCGGTGCTCACTGTCGCCGTGACCACCGATCTCTCGGGAGCCGAGACGACGCTGCGCCGCACCTGGGGTGGCCCGTTGTGCGTGACGACCGCTCAGCACACCGCGGCCGAGCTCGCCGCCATCGCCGAGAGCCTGACCGAACCGGCTGCGGACACCCTGAGCATCACCACGGCCGCGGGCCGCGTGGAGCTGACCGTGGTCGTGGATCGTGATGGCGCGGTCCAGAAGGACCTCGACAACCGGTATGGCGCCGGCACCGTCACCGTCGCGTCAATGCTCCGGCCGTTCGGTGCGACCCAGACACCGACCTCGGCGGCTGCGGTGCCCTGACGCCACGAGGCCGAGGTGGACGGTGTCAGGCGGACTCGGAGACGGCCTTGAGCTGGGCCAGGCCCTTGTCGAAGTCGGCGGAGAGCCGCTTCTCCATGCCCATGAGGGTGAAGAAGAGCTTGCCGATCGGGTTCTGCTTGCCGGTCATCGTCCACGCCACGTCGGTGCCGCCGCCGGTCGCGGTGAGGTCGATCCGCACGTGGTTCTTCGCCGGGAACGGCTTGGTGAACTCCAGGTCGATGTCGACGCCGTCGGCCCCGGCACCGGCCATCGTCATCGTCCCGGCACCGGCCTTCTTGTTGCCCGACCAGCTGTATGACGACCCAGCGCCACGCTCGGAACCGGCATACGTGCGCTGCAGGTCCGGGTCGAGCCCCTCCCACGGCGACCAGCGCACCCATTCGCGGAAGTCCTCGACAAGGGAGCGCACCCGATCCGGCGAGGCGGCGATGGACGTGCGACGGGTGATGGAGAAGTCAGCCATCGGGCGAGGATAACCGCCCAGGCCGACCTGAGACGATGGGCCGGTGACCAGGCCGGCCCTCAGGGCCCACTACGCGGCGAGCTTTCCCGAGCTCGTGCACCCGTGGCGCCCGGTGCTGCCGCCGCAGGCCGACGGGCCGGCGCCGGCGATGGTCGCGGTCAACGACGCCCTCGCCGCCGAGCTCGGGCTCGACCCCGAATGGCTCCGCGGCCCGGAGGCCCTCGACGTCCTCGGCGCTCGCGCCGTCCTGGCCGGCAGCACTCCGGTCGCCCAGGCGTATGCCGGTCACCAGTTCGGCGGCTTCTCGCCCCTGCTCGGCGACGGCCGCGCCGTCCTGCTCGGCGAGTTGACCGACCCAGCGACGGGCACGCTGCGCGATCTGGCGCTCAAGGGATCCGGCCGCACCGTCTTCGCCCGGGGCGGGGATGGTCGCGCCGTCATCGGGCCGGTCCTGCGCGAATACCTCATGGGCGAGGCCATGCACGCCCAGGGCATCCCGACGACCCGAGCCCTGGCCGCCGTCACCACCGGCGACCGGGTCTGGCGCGACGGAACGATGCCCCCCGGAGCGGTCCTGTCCCGGGTGGCCGCCTCGCACCTGCGTGTCGGCACCCTGGAGCTGGCCGCGCACTCGCTGCGCACCGAGGACCGACCCGGCCTGATCCAACGACTCGTCGACCACGCGGCGCAGCGGCACCACCGGCTTGCCCTCGACGAGACCGGCCATGCCGATCCGCTGCTGTTCCTCGAGGCGGTCGTCGAGGCCCAGGCGGGGCTCGTCGCGCAGTGGATGTGCGCCGGCTTCGTCCACGGCGTGCTCAATACCGACAACACGGCGTTGTCCGGTCAGACCCTCGACTACGGCCCGTGCGCGTGGATCGAGACGTATGACACCGACGCCGTCTTCTCCTCCATCGACCACCAGGGGCGGTACCGCTTCGGGAACCAGCCGGCGATCCTGCAGTGGAACCTCACCCGGCTCGCCGAATGCCTCCTGCCGCTGATCTCTGACGCCCTGGAGAGCGCCGTCGCGGCGGCCACCGACGTGCTGCAGACTTTCCCGGCCCGCTACGAGGTGCACCGACTGGCCCGGTATGCCGCCAAACTCGCCCTCCCCGGCGACCTGGTGCCGGGGGACCGGGAGCTGGTCGACGACCTGGTGGCCGTGCTCGGCGACGGCGACGGCCAGGGGCGGCCCGACGGCGTCTCGTCCTGGCGCGCCCTGTCCGCGGCGCTGCGCGCGCCGGACGAGGCAGCCTCGACTCACCCGATCATCGCCGCGGTGCGGGCGAGGGGGTGGTGGGATCGGTGGACGTCGCGGCTCGCCGGGGCGCCCGGGGCGCCCGGGGCCAGCGAGGCGCTCGGGCTCGACGCCGGGGGCGGACTGAGCGTGGCTGGCCGTCATACGGTTGCGGCCGCGATGGACGCGACCAACCCGATCTACGTACCCCGCAACCACCTCGTCGAGGAGGCGTTAGCTGCGGCGGCGGAGGGCGACATGGGACCGTTCGAGACCCTTCTGGACGCCGTCAGCCACCCGTTCGTCGAGCGCCCGCACTGGCACCGGTATGCCGCGCCTGCCCCGCCCGGGTTCACCGAACGCCACGTCACCTACTGCGGCACCTGAGCCCGACCGATCACGTGCTTGGCAGGCCCGCCCAGGTGGGGCTCCGCCCGGCCGCCGGCCGGGTCAGGCGCCCGGCCGGGTCAGCGCCTCAACGGTATGCCGGGATGCCGGTCAGGGCCTCGCCGACGATGAGCGTGTGCATCTCGACGGTGCCCTCGTAGGTGAGGACCGACTCGAGGTTGTTGGCGTGCCGGATGACCGGGTATTCCAACGAGATGCCGTTTGCGCCGAGAACGGTGCGGGCGACCCGGCAGATCTCGATGGCCTTGGCGACGTTGTTGAGCTTGCCGACGCTGACCTGGTCCGGGCGCAGGCCCTTGGTGTCCTTGAGGCGGCCCAGGTGCAGGGCGAGGAGCACCCCGTTGGTCAGCTCCTGGTTCATCCACGCGAGTTTGTTCTGGGTCAGCTGGAAGCCGGCGATGGGCCGGTCGAACTGGACCCGCGACCCGGCATACTCCAAGGCGGACTGGAAGGCGCTGCGGGCGGCACCCATCGCCCCCCAGACGATGCCGTAGCGAGCCTCCGACAGGCACGACAGCGGGCCCTTGAGGCCGCGCACCTGCGGCAGGATGGCCGATCCGGGTAGGCGCACGTCCTCGAGGACCAGCTCCGAGGTGATCGAGGCGCGCAGCGACATCTTGTGCTTGATGACCGGGGCCGAGAAGCCGGGGGTGTCGGTGGGCACGACGAAGCCGCGGATGCCGCCGCCGTCCTGGTCGGTCTGGGCCCAGACGACGGCGACGTCGGCGATCGAACCGTTGGTGATCCACATCTTCGTGCCGTTGAGGACCCAGTCGGTGCCGTCGAGGCGGGCCGTGGTGCGCATCGACCCGGGGTCGGAGCCGGCGTCCGGCTCGGTGAGGCCGAAGCAGCCGATCGCTTCGCCGGCCGCCATCTTGGGCAGCCATTCCTGCTTCTGCTCCTCGGTGCCGAACCGCCAGATGGCGAACATCGCCAGCGACCCCTGCACCGACACGAGCGAACGGATTCCGGAGTCGGAGGCTTCCAACTCGAGGCAGGCCAGCCCGTAGTCGACGGCGCTCATCCCGGTACAGCCATAGCCCTGCAGGTGCATGCCGAGCAGTCCGACGGCGCCCAGCTCGCGAGCCAGCTCACGGGCCACCGGCAACTCGCCGGTCTCGAACCACTCCGCGATGTAGGGGTCGACGCTCTTGGCGCAGACGGCACGCACCGAGTCGCGGACCTGTCGCTCATCGGGAGTCAGGACCGAGGAGATATCGACCAGATCGAGCGGGTTGGCCCAGGACGTGTTGGTGAGCATGGCGCCAGCGTATTGGGTGGGCGCAGGCCGCACCGTGGGGGCCGGTCGCAGATGTGACATCCTTCGCTGATGCTAGGTGTCGCCCCGCTGGAGGCCCCGATCGCGCCCGTCGCCGCGTTGCGCCGGATCGCCTACCTGCTGGAGCGCTCGCGGGCCGGGACCTACCGGGTCAAGGCCTTCCGCACCGCCATCGAGGCCGCGCGGGGGCTGGATCCCGACGAACTCGCCGACCGGGTCGCGGCCGGGACGCTGACCGACCTGCCCGGCATCGGGGACACCACTGCCGGCGTGATCGCCGAGGCCGTCGCGGGACGGCTACCGGCATACCTGGCCGAGCTGCAGGACCGCACCGGGGTGCCACTGGCGTCGGGCGGCGAGGCGACGTATGCCGCGCTGACCGGCGACCTGCACAGCCACACCGACTGGTCCGACGGCGGATCGCCGATCGAGGAGATGGCGCTGACCGCCATCGAGTTGGGTCAGCAGTGGCTGGCCGTCACCGACCACTCCCCGCGGCTGAAGGTCGCCAACGGCCTCTCGGCGGCCAGGCTGCGGACCCAGATCGCCCGGGTGCGGGCGATCGACGGCGCGCTCGGTGGCCGGTTCCGGCTGCTGACCGGGATCGAGGTGGACATCCTCGACGACGGAGAGCTGGACCAGGAGCCAGCGCTGCTCGCTGAGTTGGACATCGTCACCGCCTCGGTGCACTCCGGGCTACGGATGGCGTCGGCCCCGATGACCCGGCGGATGATCGCGGCGGTCGAGAACCCGAGGGTCAACGTGCTCGGCCACGCCACCGGGCGGCTCGTCGAAGGCAGCCGCGGCACTCGGCCGCAGTCGGATTTTGACGCCCAGGCTGTCTTTGCGGCGTGCGCTGCCACGGGGACGGCGGTGGAGATCAACTCACGGCCCGAGCGGTGCGACCCGCCGGACGACCTGGTGCGGCTCGCCGTCTCGCTGGGCTGCCTGTTCGCCGTCGACTCCGACGCGCACGCTCCTGGCCAGCTGGACATGAAGGCGTATGGCGCACAGCGCGTCGAGGACCTCGGCGTGCCGGTCGAGCGGGTCGTGACGACCTGGCCGGTCGAGCGGCTGCTGCGCTGGGTATCCGATCCGATGTCAGAGGTGTAAGGGGGTCGCGGGGGCGGCTGGGCGGAGGGCTGCTGCCGGGGTAGGGCGGCCGGGCGGCATACCGCTGGTGCGCTGCTGGCGGGGTGCGGCGGCGCTGAGGCCGCGGTTTCCCCCACATGCCGCGGATATTTCCGCGGCTTGAGTCGGTAAGTGCGGCGCGGGGGCGGTAAGTGCTGCTGCTGGCCGGCCGGCCCGTGTTGCGGCACGGACCGGGTCTCCAGCGTCGACCGCAGGGGCCGCCAACGCGGGCACTTTCGGATGAGGCAACGAACCGACCTACGCGGGCATCTTGGATGAGTCAACGCGGGGATTTTGGAGGGTGCCGAGGCGTCCCCTATGCTTACGTGGTCCTCAACGGATCCGAGCGCGGCTCGTAGGCGGCGAGGGTCTGGTTGAGAGCCCAGGTCCCCATCGTCTAGCGGCCTAGGACTCCGCCCTTTCACGGCGGCAGCACGGGTTCGAATCCCGTTGGGGATACGCAGTGTCTTGGGTGCTTCGGCACCTCAAGGCCCCGTAGCGCAGTTGGTTAGCGCGCCGCCCTGTCACGGCGGAGGTCGCGGGTTCGAGTCCCGTCGGGGTCGCCAGCTCCTCACAAGGGAGCGCCGGGCCAGGTAGCTCAGTTGGTACGAGCGTCCGACTGAAAATCGGAAGGTCGGCGGTTCGACCCCGCCCCTGGCCACCACCCC
>JBPOIZ010000080.1:0-19826 GCA_052034115.1 Actinomycetota bacterium | reverse complement strand
CGCGGCGGAGTGCTCATCGACCCGGCGGCCCACGGCGGCCACCGGGAGACCGATCTGGCGATGCTCCAGCTCTTCGGGGTGCCGCACTGGCTGGACCTGCTCGCCGGCTACCAGGCCGTCCGTCCCCTCGCGACCGGCTGGCGCGAGCGGGTCGACCTGCACCAGGTGCATCCGCTGCTCATGCACGCGGTGCTCTTCGGCGGCGGGTATGCCGGGTCGGCCCTCAGGGCGGTGACGTCATACCTGTGAGGGCGCGGGGCCGGGGCGGGCGGCTTTGACGCGGAGTCGTTCGCTGCTCGACTCCACCGACACCGACACCACCTCGACCTCGACCCGATCGCCGGGCTGGGCGCTGCCTTCGGCGACGGTGACGATGGCCGGGTCCTCGATGTGGACGAGCAGCCCGGCCCGCACCTGGTCCAGGGCCGTGGCCGGAAGGGTGCTGCCGACCCGAGGCGCCAGGACGGCCGCCTCCACCGCGTCGATGCACAGCCGGTCCACCGAGCTGGCCACCCGATCGGTTTTGGCCATGGTGAAGGGCAGGTCGGCCAGGGCGGCCCGGGCCCATTGGGGCACCGGGAGGTCGTTGGCCAGGGCGTGGCAGATGACCAGGCCGTAGCGGTCGACGAGCCGCCGCAAGGGTGCCGTGACGTGCGCGTACGGCGCTGCGACGGCTGCGTGGACCCGCTCGGCGGGGACATGACCGTCGAACTCCGCATACCCCGCGCCGCGGAACAGCCGGGCCGCCTGGTGGATGACCGCCAGGTGACGCGGGTTGGCCCGGTCCAGACCACGCAGGTAGGCGCCGTAGGAGCGGTCCCGCTCCCACGGGGCGCCGAGCGAGCGGGTCTGGCGCCGGAACCGCTCGAGGACATCGAGGCCCGGCTCGGGCATCGTGCGCAGGATGCCGACAGTGCCGTCGAGCTTGATGGCGGCGGCCGGCATCCCGGGCATGAGGGAGACCGGGGCGTTCCACTCCTCGGTGGCCAAGGGCGGACGGAAGGCGACGGTGTAGCCACCGTCACTGCTGTGGTGGACCTCCTGCTCCGGCATCGGCAGGCTCGCACCGCCGCGGGCGGCCTCCAGGGCCATCCGGGCTGTGCCGACCTCGCGCAACGCGGCGATCTGCTCGTGCGGGGATCCGGCGTCGAGGTCGGCCTGCGCGCCGACGTAGTCGAGACGTTCGGCGCTGCGCACCAGGGCGCGCGTCAACGCCCGGTCCCGGACCTCACCACGGTCGTCGAGGCGCAGGTCCCAGACGAAGGCGCGGCGCACCTGCCCAGGCAGCAGGCTGGCGGCGTCCTCGCTGAGGATCGGCGGGTGCAGCGGAACTCGCGTGTCCGGACAGTAGACCGTGACGCCGCGCCGGTGGGTCTCGGCGTCGAGCGCACCACCGGGGATCACGACCGAGGGCACGTCGGCGATGGCGTAGCGGACCCGCCAGCCCTGGCCGTCGCGGGACAGGTGCATCGCCTGGTCCAGGTCCATGGACCCGACCGGGTCGAGCGTGACGAACGGTATGTCGGTCCAGTCGGGCAGCTCCGAGCCCTCCGCGAAGCCGGCGGCAGCCGCCGATGCTTCGTCCAGTGCTGCCGGCGGGAAGGCGTCGGGCACCTCGAGCTCGTTGCGGATCGCCGCGAACCGCTCGGCCAGATGGGCGCCGGGAACGGGCACTGTCAGCAACGGCTTGACCATTGCCCCACCCTACGTGCGCTCAGCCGACCAGGTGGCCCGTGCGGTTGACGAACGCGATCTGCGCGTTGCCGTCGCCCCACATCTGGATCGCGGTGAGGGAGGCCGGTGCGGTCGCCAGCGTCCAGAACGACGCGTGCGGCAGCCCGAGGACGGTGCTCAGCACGGCCAGGATCGGTTTGCGGTGGCTTGCGACGACGACGGTGCCCCCTCGGGCAACGGCTGCCTGGAAGGCGCTGCCGACCCGCTCCAGGAGCTGGACGTGCGACTCGCCGCCGGGGCGCGCATAGTGCGGGTCGTCGCGGAACCGGCGCATGCTCTGCGGCTCGGCGGCCATGAGCTCGGCCATGGACGAGCCGTCCCAGTCGCCGAAACCCTGCTCGTCCCAGTCCGGATCGACCACCGCTGTCAGGGCCAACGCGTCGGCGATGATCTGGCCGGTCTCCCGGCCGCGGGCCAGCGCGGAACTGACGACGACGGTCTCGGCCGGGTCGACGAGTGCCGCGACGGCCCGCGCTGCGGCGAGCGCCTGGGCCCGGCCGGTCGGCGACAGGCTCGGGTCCGCTCCCCCACGCCCGTCCAACCGACCCGCGGTGGTGAAGTCGGTGACGCCGTGGCGGACCAGGACGATCCGAGTGGGGGATCCGAGATCCGGCTCGAAGGCGTTGCCGACTGCGGCGCTGACCGGGTCGGTGGCTGCCGGCCGCAACATCGGCGCCGGCCCCGCTGCCGGGTCGGCTCCCGCCGGCTCGGCTGCCGGCCCCCCCGAGGTGTCGTCGGTGGACGCATCCCACCGGATGGTCCGGCCATCCATCGCGTCGTTGGACAGGGCGTCCGCGTCGCGGTTCTTCTCGCGCGGCACCCAGGTCATCCGCACGTGCCCGCCGGCGGCCTCAATGCCCCGTATGACGTCGCGGGCCTGGAGGGCGAGGCGGCGCATGTCCTCGTGCTTGATCTTCCAGCGCCCGCTCAACTGCTCGACGACGAGCTTGGAGTCCAGGCGGGCTTCGATGTCCGCGCCCGGGTCGATCGCCGCGGCCGCTTCCAACCCGACGATGAGACCGGTGTACTCGGCGACGTTGTTGCTCGCCATACCCAGCGGGGCGGCCCGGCGAGCCAACACCTCGCCGGTCGTGGCCTCGCGAACCAGGGCGCCATACCCGGCGACGCCGGGATTGCCCCGCGACCCGCCGTCCGCCTCGACGATGAGGCGGCGGGTCACAGCCCGGACTCGGCGGTGCGCACGAGGATGCGCCGGCACTCTTCGCAGCGCAGCACCTCGTCTGGGGCCGCCGCGGCGAACCGGCGGACATCGACAGGGTTGAGTTCGAGGCGGCAGCCACCGCACCGGCGGGCCCGCAGCTCGGCTGCTCCGATGCCACCGGCACCCGCGCGGATCTTGTCGTAGAGCCCGACCAGATCGGCCGGCAGCTCGGCCTCAACCGGGGCGCGGTCGGCGCGGACCGACTCCTCCTCGGCGGCGATGCCGGCCAACCCCTCGTCGCGGGTGGCCTGGGCCCGGGCGATGGATGCATCCAACTCGTCCGACTGGCCCTCGACGACGGCGAGGTCGGCCTCCAGGGCCTCGGCGCGCTCCATGACCTCGAGTTCGGCGTCTTCGAGAACGGCCTGCCGCTTGGCCAGGTTGTCCAACTCCTGCTGGAGGGCGAGCATGTCCTTCGCCGTCCCGATGCCGGCGTCGAGCCGCGCCCGGTCGCGTGCGGCGCGGTCGCGCACCAGTTGGACGTCGGACTCGGCGCGGGCCACCTCGCTCTGCACGTCATGCAGGGCCGTGCGCGCCCCGACGAGCTGCCGGTCCACCTCAGCCCGACGTGCCTCCAAGGCAGCCAGTTCGGCCAGCGCCGGCAGGGTGCGGCGGGCGTGCTCGAGCTGTCCCAGCCGGGTGTCGAGGTCCTGGAGCCGGAGCAGCGTGAGCTGCTTGGCGGGGTCGGCGATCACGAGGTTCCTCCGGGTTCTTGGGTGTCGACGACGAACGTCCACGGGTCGGTGCGCAGCGTCGACACGGAGGTGGTCATCGGGCGCAGCGTAGCCCGAAGGCGTCGCTCCGCGTGGGCCAGCCACAGCCACTCGGTGGCCCAGTGACCGGCATCGACCAGGTATGGCGTCCCCCACCGATCCGTCTCCCGGGCTTCGAGCACCGGGTGATGGCGCAGGTCCGCGGTGATGTAGACATCGGCCCCCGCGGCTCGGGCGGTGTCGATGTAGCCGTCCCCGGCGCCGCCGAGCACCGCGACGGTGCGCACGACGGCCTCGGGATCCCCCGCGACCCGGATGCCCCCGGCGGTCGGGGGCAGTGCTGCCGAGAGTCGCTGGATCAGGGCCTGCAACGGCATACCCGGGGCGGGCAGCCGGCCGAGCCGACCGGCACCGATGGCGGCGCCGTCCGGAGCGGTCTCGACCACGAGGGGGACGGCGTCCACCAGACCGCAGGCTTCGGCGAGTGCTTCGGCCACACCATCGGGCGCCTTGTCGGCGTTGGTGTGCATGGCATAGAGGGCCAGGTTGCCCCGGATGGCCGCGGTGACGGTGGCGCCCTTCGCACTTGTCGTGGCCACCGAGTGGACGCCGCGCAGCAGCAGCGGGTGGTGGGTGATGAGCAGCTCGGCGCCGCGGGAGATGGCCTCCTCGACGACACCGAGCGTGGGGTCGACGGCGAGATGGACGTGCCGGACCGGTGCTGCCGGGTCGCCGACGACGAGACCGACCCGATCCCACTCATCGGCCGTGGTCGGCGGACACCAGCGTTCGAGCTCTGCGACGACGTCGGCGACGGTGCGCTCCATGTGGGCCCGGCCGGACTCGAACCGACGACAGCCGCGGTGTAAACGCGGTGCTCTACCAACTGAGCTACAAGCCCTTCGGACTCGGCGGACGCCGGGCCGGTGACATTGTGTCAGCCCCTGCGGCGGCTGGGTGCAGGACGAGGCTGACGTGCCGCCCCCACGTCGCGTCGACTGGAGGACTGAGCGTGACGGCGACGAGGGCTACCGCAGGGGAACGAAGGCGTAGCGGCCCGGACCGTAGGTGGTCGTCGGCCCTTCGGAGCTGCGATCGACGATCGCCATCAGCCCGTCGGCCGGCCCGACGAGTCGACCCCCGACGGCGAGCTGGTCGACCAGCGCCTCAGGGACGGAGCCCCCGTCTGCGCTGAGCAGGATCCGGTCGAAGGGGCCCTCGTCGGCAGCACCCATGGCTCCAGGCGCCGCGCAGACCACCCGAGCCCAGGTCACGTCGGCCTGGCGCAACCGCTCTGCGGCGGACTCGACCAGCTCGGGGATGATGTCGACGCCGACCACCGTGCCACCCGGGACCACCAGGCGCGCGAGGATCGCCGTCGTCCAACCCGAGCCGCTCCCGACGTCGAGCACCCGATGCCCGGGCACCACGTCCAGCAGCTCGAGCATCGCCACGACCGTGGACGGCTGCGAGCAGGTCGCGCCATACCCGATGGCCAGGGCCCGGTCGAGGCCGGCGTTGCGCCGCTGCCAGTCGGGCAGGAACCCCACCCGAGGGGTGTCCCGTATGGCGGCCGCCACCCGGTCGACGACTGGCCCGCTGACCCCGCTCCAGGCGCCCATCGGCGGCACCCTACGCCGACCTGTCCTCGTCGCCGTCGCAGCGCCGGCTCAGCGGCCTGCCTCGCGCACGGCGGCCAGCCCGGCGCGGTAGTCGGCGAAGTCGCGCCGCTCCCCCGGCCCGTTGACCTGGCTCCACCGGATGATGCCCTCCCGGTCGATGAGGAAGGTGCCGCGCACCGCGGCCCCCATCGCCTCACGGAAGACGCCATACCGGTCGGCCACCTGGCCGTGCGGCCAGAAATCGGACAGCAGCGGGAAGAAGTAGCCCTCGACGTCGGCCCACGCCCGCAGCGCAAACATCGGGTCGCAGGAAATGGCGAACACCTGAATGTCGTCGGCCTGGAAGTCCTCCAACCCGTCGCGCACCTCGCCCAGCTCACCGGTGCAAATGCCCGAGTAGGCGAACGGGTAGAACACCAGCACGACATTCTTCGACCCCAGCACGTCGGCCAACCGCACGTCCTGCCCGTGCTGGTCCTTGAGGGTGAAGTCGGGCGCCCGGTCGCCAACGGCCGGTGGGGTCGAGGTCGTCATACCGACAGTCTCTCAGCCCGCGCGGACACCGCACGCCGGGGCGGGACGTCGCACGAGCAGCCACCCCGAGAACACCGGCCCGCCCCGGCCGGGGGACGCAAAGCCCGGCCCCACACGGTCAGCGACGGGCCGACTTGGGGGCGACGAGCCGGGTGGCCATCCAGTCCGAACTGACGTTGGCCGAGCCGGAGGTGTGCAGACCGGCGCTGACTGCCGCTTCCTCGATCTCGCTGGCCTCGACCTCGCCGTCCCGCCCGGCCTTGGGGGTCAGGAGCACGACGAAACCGGTCTCGGCCAGGTGTGGCAGCGCCTCGACGAGGGTGTCGACGAGGTCACCGTCGCCGTCGCGCCACCAGATCAGCGCCGCGTCGGCGACGTCGAGATAGTCCTCGTCCTCCAGGTCGGATCCGACGACGTCCTCCACGGCGAAGCGCACGTCGTTGTCGACATCGCCGTCCCAGCCGAACTCCTGGACGACTTGTCCGTTGTCGAAGCCCAGACGGGCCAGTGCCGGCGTGCCGGACGTCGTGCTGTCCACCGGGCGCTGGCTCCTCTCGTCAGATCGCGGCTCAGGGCAGGTGGGCCTAGTCTGCCCGAGCATTCCGTCTCGCCCAAGGGGTCGAGCCCACATTGCCAGGTATGTCGCCCGCGCCCGGCGAGGTGCAGACGCCTAGGCTGCCGGCATGGGACGGGTAACACGCCGCACGCCGACGATGCGTGTCGACGCCGGCGGCCCGGCCGGCCCGCGCGCGTCCCGGCGCCCGGACCACGTCGCGGTGGAGGAGCCCCTGGCGATCCGGGTCTGCGGTGAGGTGCTCACCGTGACGATGCGCACTCCAGGGGACGACTTCCTCCTGGCGCTCGGGCTGCTCCACGCCGAGGGCCTGATCAACACCGCCGACGACGTGGCCGGGATGATGCACTGCGTCGACACCGGGCCGGGGCCAGACGGGCGGGACCAGCCGACCTACAACGTGGTCGACGTCACGCTGCGCGACCCGGTCGCGGCCGCCGCCGGCCTGCTCACCCCGGTCAGTTCGATGCGTTCGCTGATCTCCACCAGCGGGTGCGGCCTTTGCGGCACGGCGAGCATCGATGCGGTGCGCCAGCGCGGGCGCCACGACCTCGCCCTCGACACGTCGACCTGGTCGGCCGGCACGGTGCTCGGGTGGCCCGCGGCGCTGCGGGCCGGGCAGAGCGTGTTCGACCGCACGGGAGGCGTCCATGCCGCGGCCGTGGTCGCTCCGGACGGCACGGTGGTGGCCCTGCACGAGGACGTCGGCCGTCATAACGCCGTCGACAAGGTCGTCGGCGCCCTCCTGCACGCCCGCGCCACCCCACCCCTGCGTGGGCACGCCCTCGTCGTCTCGGCGAGGGCCGGCTTCGAGCTGGTCCAGAAGGCCTACCTGGCCGGCATACCGTTGCTTGCTGCCGTGGGTGCGCCGTCCAGCCTGGCCGTCGACCTCGCCGACGAGGTCGGTATGACGCTCGTCGGCTTCCTACGACCCCCACGCTTCGTCGCGTATGCCGGAGCCGACCGCGTCGTGATCGAGGCGACCTAGCGCGGACGTCAGTACTCCACCCGGTAGAGGGCGTCGGAACTGCCGAAGGTCGAACGCCAGTCGAACCCTGCGCCGCCGTCGAGGTAGTCCTCGCCGCCGCCGCCGGAGAGCTCGTCGTCGCCCTTGTCGCCGAAGAGGCAGTCGTTGCCCTCGCCGCCGTCGAGGTGGTCGCTGCCGCCCGACCCGTGGATGACGTCGTTGCCACCGAGGCCGGTGATGGTGTCATCGCCCCCGAGCCCGTCGATGATGTCGGGTCCTTCGGTGCCGACGAGGACGTCCGCGCCCGAGGTGCCGGTGATGATCGTCGGGCTCAGCGCACCGCAGGAGACGGCCGGCACGGCCGCCTGTCCGGGCGTCTGCGCCAGCAGCGTGGCGCCGGCCGCGACGATGGTCACCAGCCCGGCCCGGGCGAAGGTGATGCGTGTCATGAGGTGCTCCTTCGGTCTGGGCCGCCCGGTATGGCGGCCAGGTCGATCGTGCGCGAGGGGCGTCATCGTGGTGTCACAACGGCGAGTCGGCCTGCCGCGTGGGACACGGGGACCCGCGCCGGCCGGCCGCTGGGGAGGGCGAGCAGGTCGGGGTCCGGCTCGGGAGCGCCGATGGCCCGCATCGCCGAGGCCCATCGGTGCAGTGCCCGGCGGGCCTCGCCGTGGCGACCGCTACGCACGAGGACCGAGACCAGGCTGCGGTGGATCCGGTCGTCATACGGATCGTGCTCGAGGATGCGCACGAGCACCGGCACCGCATCGGCCGCACGCCCGTCCCGCACGGTCAGCTCGGCATACCGACGCATCCCACGAAGCCACCAGGCCCGGCTGTGCTCGCGGGCGGACTCTGCCCATTCGGCGTCGGGCTCGTCCTCGAACGCTGCGCCGCGATAGCGCCGGTTCACATCGGCGAGCAGGGCGGCCGCTCGACGCGTCTCGCCGTCGTCGGCCAGACGCAGGGCACTGGCGACGGCCTCGACGAGCTCGTCGGCATCGACTCGCACGTGTTCGGGGTCGAGCCACAGGCTTTGCCCGTCCGCCGCGATGATGTGGTCCGGCGCGAGTCGCCGCTGCGGGTCCAGAGCCTGACGGACCGTCGCGAGCAGCACCGACAGCCGATGGCCGGTGCGGCTCGGATCGTCATCGGGCCACAGCAGCTCGCGCAGCGCCTCCCGACTGACCGGTCGCCCGAGCCGGGCGGCCAGGACCTTGACCAGCGTGCGAGCCTGACGCGAGCGCCACGCGGTCATCGGGACGGGGAGCCCATCGACGCGCACGGCGAAGCCGCCGAGGACCTCGATCGCCACCAGCGCGCTATCGGAATCGTCGGTCAGCGGACGGCCACCGACCCGGAGCACCCCTCGTCGGACCAACCGCTCCGAGGCCACTCGACCCTGAGCGCACTCCTCCGGTCGGGCATCAGGCAGCCGACCCAGGAGGACCCGAATCCGCTCCACGGCCGCCTCGGCCCCGCCGTCGGCCCACAGGGTCAGCGCCTCCCCAAGCAGAGCCCGGGCGCCGGCGGCATCCCCGTCGCGACGCGCGGTCTCGGCGCAGGCCTCGAGCGCGCGCGCCAGCACGTCGACCGCACCACACTGCCGGGCCAGCGCGACGGCCTGCGGGGATCCGGCCCCGATCTCGGCCCATGCCCGCAGGCCCAGGATGTCGCCGGCCGCTGCCCGGGCCTGCGCCACCAGCAGTCCTGCCGTCGACTCGTCCCCCTGTCGTTCCACTAGGGCCAGGCCCGCGAGTGCGGGCACGACGATCTGCACCTCCCGGGAGCGCTGGGCCAGCTCGACGGCCTCGGTGTAGACCTGACGGGCCAACTCGTCGCGTCCGGCGTCCCGGTGCAGGTCGCCGAGGCCGAGCAGCGCGGTCGCCCGGCGCCCGTCGCCCAGCGGGCGGCTCAGCGCCAAGGCTCGGCGCAGCAACCACTCTGCCTCGGCGACCTCACCGGTGCGGGCGAGCGCCTCGCCGAGGTTATGCAGCGCCGAGATCCGGATGCCCGGCGCGCAGCAGCCGTCGGAGAGCGCGACGGCGCGACGGCACGGACCGACCGCCTCGCGGTAGCGCCCCTGGCTCAGCAGGAGGAAGCCGAGGCTGACCAGCGCTCGCACCAGCGTCGGCACGTCCGCGGCGGCCATGGCGAGGCGCTCGGCCGCCATGAGATGACGCTCCTTGGTGGTGCCCTCAGCGACCCGCGCGGCGGCCACCTGGGCCTGGGCCTGCCAGCCCGAGTCGTCGAGCGTGGCGGCCAGCGCGACGCCCCGCGCGGCGTGATCCCGAGCCTCGGCGCCGCGGCCCAGGCTGGCCAGGGTGTGCGTTGCGGCCACGTGCCAGGCGACCAGATCCGGCGTCGCATCGGCTCCCCCCGCCTGCGCCTCGGTGCCTGGCCGCGAGGCGTCCGACGCCGAAGGCTCGACGGAGCACAGCCGCTCCCAGCTCGCCGGGAAGTCGCCGACGAGGTGCGCCACGGCGGCCTCGCCGATGGCCAGCCGGATCGCGCCCGAGCCACCGGAGCCGGTCGAGCGGGCCACGGCGAAGGCGGCGGCGGCGCGCTCGGGGTCGCCCGTCATCCGGTGCGCCTCGCCCTTCAACGCCGACCACCGCGACCCGGGGCTACCGCCTCGGCCATGGGCGTCCACTGCATCGTCGGCGTCGACACCATCGACCCCCTCGACGGCGTCGATGAGGTCGAGCACGGCGCGGGCGTGGCCCGCTGCGAGCATCCGTGCCCCCGCCGACTCGAGCAGCCGGGTGACCTCACCCAGCGACCCGGCTCGGCGCAGCACGCGCGCGGCCCGGAACGGATCCCCGTGCTGGGTCAGCCAGGCTCCCGCGGTGAGCGCCAGCGCCCGATCGAGCCCGCCTGCCCCCTCGACGACGCCGGCGAGTAACGGCACCGGTTGCCAGAGGACGACCGACGGTGCGGCGGCCGGCCGCACCAAGCCGGCCGACGTCAGCTCGACAAGGACGGACTGGGCGGTGGCGCGGCTGAACCCGAGTGCGGCGAGCAGGTCGACGTCGGCCCCGTCCAACGCGACGACGACCGGCAGGAGCCGGGCGGCTTCCCGCGACAGGGACGGCGCGACGGTGTCGGCGAACCACTGCGCGCAGGCCCCGGCCACCCGCTCGGGTGTCAACCCGTCCATCGCCGCCGATCCGCCGGCGACCACCCGGTCGGCGAGGAGCCGAACCGCCGCGGGCCAGCCCCCGGTGAGCCGGGCGATGATGGCAGGCAACTCCGGATCATGACAGCCGTGCTCCTGCGCGAGCAGCACGGCCACCGCATGCGGGGTCAACGCCAACTCGGCCGGACCACGATCTGTGACCGGTCCGGGCAACGCCCGGCGCACGTCCGGGTGCAGTGGGCTGCGCGAGGCCAGATGCAGCTGGCGCAGCTGCCGGGCAGCGCCCAGCGCCACGGCGAGGTCGAGCTGGTCGAGGGGGTTGAGGTGGTGGAGGTCGTCCACGGCCAGCGCGCTGACGCGCGGCACGCCGGTGCTGAGGATGTCCCCCGCCAGCAGGAGCAGGCCGTCAGCGGGCAGCGCCGATTCGAGCGCCGCCGACTTGCCGTAGCCAGGGCCCGCCACATACAGCCGGGTGACCTCCGTCATGACACCCAGAGGCAGCAGGCGTGTCGGTGATACCCGCCATACTCCCGGACATGGCGTATAGCGAAGAGCTCGCGCACCGGATCCGTGCGGCGCTGCAGGACGAACCCGACCTGTCCGAGCGGGCGATGTTCGGCGGGCTGGGCTTCATGCTCGCCGGCCACATGGTGGCTGCCGCGCACAGCCGCGGTGGCCTGATGCTGCGGGTCGACCCGCACTCCAGCCAGACCCTCGTCGACGCCGGCGGCGGCGCCCGGCCGTTTGTCATGCGAGGTCGCGCGATGGCGGGTTGGCTGGACGTCCGGCCCGCCGACGTGGCCCAGGATCACGACCTGCACCGGTGGCTCCAGCACGGCGTGGCCTTCGTCCGGACGCTGCCCCCGAAGGGGTGACCGTCTCACCAGCGGGGCCCTCGTTGTGAGCCACGCCACGCTTGGGTGGAGGATGGGGAGACGCTTCCCGCCGCCCACCCCCGCGGCCGACGAAAGGACACCCTGTGGCGATCCGCTACTCCGGGCCCATCCTCAACGGCATCCCCAGCCAGCTGCCGGACATCGACCCGGAGGAGACCGCCGAGTGGCTGGAGTCCTTCGACGACGTCATGGACGAGAAGGGCCGCACGCGGGCGCGCTACATCATCCTCAAGCTCATCGAGCGGGCCCGGGCCCGGCAGGTCGGCGTCCCATCCCTGACCGCCACCGACTACATCAACACCATCCCGCCGGAGCGCGAGCCCTGGTTCCCCGGTGACGAGGACCTCGAGCGGGGCTACCGCCGACTCATCCGGTGGAACGCGGCCGTGATGGTCCACCGAGCCCAGCGCCCGGGGATCGGTGTGGGCGGCCACATCTCGACCTACGCATCGGCCGCCTCCCTCTACGAGATCGGCTTCAACCACTTCTGGCGCGGCAAGGACCACCCCGGCGGCGGCGACCAGATCTTCTTCCAGGGCCACGCCTCCCCCGGCATGTATGCCCGCGCGTTCCTCGAGGGCCGCCTCGGCGAGGAACACCTCGACGGCTTCCGCCAGGAGAAGAGCCGCCGGCTCTCGCTGCCGTCATACCCGCACCCGCGGCTCGCCCCGCAGTTCTGGGAGTTCCCGACGGTCTCGATGGGGCTCGGGCCGCTCAACGCGATCTACCAAGCCCAGTTCAACCGCTACCTGCACAACCGCGGCATCAAGGACACCTCGCAGCAACGGGTGTGGGCCTTCCTCGGCGACGGTGAGATGGACGAGGTCGAGTCCCGCGGAGCGCTGCAACTGGCCGCCAACGAGGAGCTGGACAACCTCACCTTCGTGGTCAACTGCAACCTGCAGCGCCTCGACGGCCCGGTGCGCGGCAACGGCAAGATCATCCAAGAGCTCGAGGCCTTCTTCCGCGGGGCCGGCTGGAACGTCATCAAGGTCATCTGGGGTCGCGGGTGGGATCCGCTCATCGCGGCCGACCGCGACGGCGCCTTGGTGGCCCTGATGAACGCCACGAACGACGGCGACTACCAGACGTACCGGGCCAACGACGGCGGCTATGTCCGTGAGCACTTCTTCGGCCGCGACCCCCGCACCCGCGGGCTCGTGGCGAACTGGTCCGACGAGGACATCTGGTGGAAGCTCGGCCGGGGCGGCCACGACTACCGCAAGGTGTATGCCGCCTACAAGGCCGCCACCGAGCACACCGGCCAGCCGACGGTCATCCTGGCCAAGACGATCAAGGGCTACATGCTCGGCAGCTCCTTCGAGGGCCGCAACGCGACCCACCAGATGAAGAAGCTGACCGTCGACAACCTCAAGAGCCTGCGCGACTCCCTCCACCTGCCCATCACCGACGAGCAGCTCGAGGCCGACCCCTACGCGCCGCCCTTCTACCACCCGGGCATGGAGGACGACCGCATCGCCTACATGGTCGAGCGGCGCCACCAACTCGGCGGCGGGCTGCCCTCCCGGCGCACCACCCATGCGCCGCTGGCGCTGCCGCCGGACGAGGCGTACGAGAGCGTCGCCAAGGGATCGGGCAAGCAGCAGGTGGCGACGACGATGGCGTGGGTCCGGCTGCTCAAGGACCTTATGCGCACGCCGGAGTTCGCCGAGCGGGTCGTGCCGATCATCCCCGACGAGGCGCGCACGTTCGGGATGGACTCGTTCTTCCCGACCATCAAGATCTACAACCCCAATGGGCAGAACTACACCTCTGTCGACGCCGAGCTCATGCTCGCCTACAAGGAGTCGCCCGAGGGGCAGATCCTGCACACCGGCATCAACGAGGCCGGCTCGATGGCCGCCTTCGCCGCGGCGGGATCGTCATACGCGACCCATGGCCAGCCGATGGTGCCGATGTACGTCTTCTACTCGATGTTCGGGTTCCAGCGCACCGGCGACTCCATGTGGGCGGCCGCCGACCAGATGGCCCGCGGCTTCCTCATCGGCGCCACGGCGGGGCGCACCACGCTGACCGGCGAAGGGCTGCAGCACGCGGACGGGCACTCCCCGCTGCTGGCCGCCACCAACCCGGCGGTGGTCACCTACGACCCGGCGTACGCCTACGAGATCGCGCACATCATGAAGGACGGCCTGCGGCGCATGTATGGCGAGGGCCGCCCCGGCGAGGACCCCAACGTCATCTACTACCTGACCGTCTACAACGAGCCGATCGTCCAGCCGGCCGAGCCGGAGGGACTCGACGTCGAGGGCCTGCTCAAGGGGATGTATCTGCTCAAGACCGCCGACACCACCGGCTGGCAGCACCAGCCGGCCAGGGTGCAATTGCTGGCCAGCGGGGTCGGTGTCCCATGGGCGTTGGAGGCGCAGCAGTTGCTCGCGGACGACTTCGGCGTCGCCGCTGACGTGTGGTCGGTGACGTCGTGGACGCAGCTGCGCCGCGAGGGCCTGGACTGTGACACGCACGCCTTCCTCCACCCCGACGAGGCGGCTCGGGTGCCTTACCTCACCGAGCGGTTGTCCGCCACGACCGGTCCGGTCCTCGCGGTGTCCGACTTCATGCGGGCCGTCCAGGACCAGATCCGGCCGTGGGTCCCGGGTGACTACGTCTCGCTGGGGGCCGATGGGTTCGGCTTCTCCGACACCCGGGCGGCGGCCCGCCGGTTCTTCCACATCGACGGTCCCTCCATCGCCGTGCGAGCCCTGCAGTCGCTCGCGGCGCGCGGGGAGGTGCCCAAGAAACTGGCCAGGAAGGCCGCCGAGAAGTACCAGCTCCTCGACGTGACGGCCGGGACCAGCGCCAACTCCGGAGGCGACGCCTAGGTGGACCGCGGGTCGATGAGCGACCCGGCGGCGGTGGTCGCGCAGTACGCCAGTCCGGACAACCTGCGCACCCGGATGGCGGTCTGGCGGCCAGGTCCGGACGGCATCAGTCCCCGCGAGGTCGCGGTCGACGCCGTGGTGTCCCTTCGCCCCAGGCGGGTCCTCGAGATCGGCTGTGGCACCGGTGAGCTGGCGGCCGAGGTGCTCGCCCGACTGCCGGGGTGCGACTACCTCGCAACCGACCGGTCACCGGCGATGGTCGCTGCCACCGCGGCCCACGGAGTTGGCTCGGTGGTGGCCGACGCCGCCGTGCTGCCGGTCGCGGACGACGCGGCGGATGTGGTGGTCGCGGCCTGGATGCTCTACCACGTGCCAGATCTCGACGCCGCCCTGCGCGAGGTGGGCCGCGTCCTTCGCCCGGGTGGCACCCTGGTCGCGGTGACCAACGGCCAGGCTCACCTCGCCGCCCTGCTCGTCGAAGCCGGCGGCGCACCGCTGGTCACACAGTTCACCTCGGAGAACGGCACCGCAACGCTCGAACGCCACTTCGGCTCGGTGGGCCGCCGCGACGTGCCCACCGTGGCGCATTTCGAGGACCACGCGGCAGCGGTGCGTTGCCTGGCCAGTTTCGATCCCGAGCTGGCCGCCGGCCTGCCGGCTTTCGAAGGGGCGCGCCAGTACGACGGGCTGACCACCGTGTTCACCGCAGCCTGACGCTGGCCGACGGCTCCGTCGCAGCGGGAACTGCGGTGCAAGGGCCGACTACGACTTGATGACGATGACCGGCTGCTTGGCGGCGTCGAGCCAGACGATGGTGCTCGTCAACTCGGCGGCATCGTCGAGCCCGACGCATCCCCAGGTGGCATCGCCATACGGGGTGTAGTGCAGGAAGATCCCGGCTCCCGACCCGTAGCCCGAGCGGATCCGGTTGACATAGTTGAACCCGATGACGGCCGCCTGCCGGTATTGCCGCTTGGAGTTGGTGACGTAGGACCAGAGGCTTTCGCTCTCCGCCGCCGTGCGGCCACTGACCGAGCAGGATTCGCGCCACCGGTTGTAGTCGGCGGCCTTCTGGTCCTCGATCCACCAGCTGCAGCGGCTGATCGTCCGGTAGGTCGTGCGGGTGGCGCCGGGGTTCTTCTCCCCGAAGGTGTAGAGGATCGGGAAGACACCGACCGGGGAGCTGTGGTCGCCGTGGACGCGCAGCGCCGCCACCTTCATGCCACCGATCCCGAACGCTGCGTGGGCACTGCGACCGACGCGCACCCACTGCGCCGTCGCCGGTCGCCATTCGTACCTCGCCCAGGTGCCCGAGGTGCCGGACGTCCGATCAGCGACCATGACCTGCTGAGCGTCGGCGGGGTAGACGTGCGTGCCGGGTGCTGGTGGGTAGTAGACCTGGGGCATCGACGGCCACCCGCCGAGCTGGCCGGGCAACGGCATACCCGCGCCATGGGCCGGGACGACGAGGATGGTGCTCAGAACCACCGACATCAGAACCAGCTGCCCGCGCGGCAGGCTCCGCCTGTGGGCCACCAGCGTCCTCCTCTCGGTCGCCTCAGACGCCCTTCGGGTGCCAGACCGTCTTGGTCTCGACGAAGGCCTTGATCCGTCCCAGACCCGGGTCGGCCGCCCAGTTCGGCACCGAGGGCCGCAGGACGCGCTTGAGGTTCTCCGCGGCGGCGATCTCCAGGTCCTTGGCGAGCGCCGCGTCCTCGACACCGGTCAGGTCGAGCGCGTTGACGTCCAGGTGGGACGCAAGCCAGGGGGCCACCTCCGCGGCGGACCCGCTCAGCAGGTTGACCACGCCGCCGGGCACGTCGGAGGTCGCCAGGACCTCGGCGAAGGTCATCGCCGGCAGCGGCCGCCGGTATGACGTCAGGGCCACGACCGCGTTGCCGGACACGATGGCCGGTGAGATGACGGAGACCAGCCCCAGCAGCGAGGAGTCCTGAGGGGCCACGAGGGCCACGACACCGGTGGGTTCGGGCACTGAGAGGTTGAAATACGGTCCGGCAACCGGATTTGCTCCGCCGAGGACCTGAGGGATCTTGTCGGCCCAGCCGGCATACCAGACCAGACGGTCGACACTGGCCGCGACCTGGGCGGCGGCGCGCGTGGCGGTGACGCCCTCGGCCCGCGAGATCTCGTCGGCGAGCTGGGCGCTGCGCCCGTCGAGCATCTCGGCGACCCGGTAGATCACCTGGCCGCGGTTGTATGCCGTCGCGCCGGACCACCCGGGGACCGCCTTGCGGGCGGCCACGACGGCCTGCCGGGCGTCCTTGCGGGAGGCCATCGAGGCGTTGGCCAGGAAGCGCCCGCGGGTGTCGAGCACCTCGTAGGTGCGTCCGGACTCGCTGCGCGGGAAGGCCCCGCCGACATACAGCTTGTAGGTCTTCGGCACGCCGAGCCGGGCATCGGAGGAGGCTGACGGGCGCGTGCGAGGGCGGGACTCACTGGGCAAGGTAGGCCTCCAGACCGTGACGGCCGCCCTCGCGGCCGTAGCCCGACTCCTTGTAACCACCGAACGGCGATGTCGGGTCGAACTTGTTGAACGTGTTGGCCCAGACCACCCCGGCGCGCATCCGGTCGGCCATCCACAGGATGCGCGAGCCCTTCTCGGTCCAGATGCCGGCCGAGAGGCCATAGGCGGTGTTGTTCGCCTTCTCGACCGCCTCGGCCGGGGTGCGAAAGGTCAGCACCGACAGCACCGGTCCGAAGATCTCCTCGCGAGCGATCCGGTGCGACTGGGCGACATCGGTGAAGACCGTCGGTGGGAAGAAGTAGCCTCGCGACGGCAGGTCGCACGGCGGGCTCCAGCGCTCGGCACCCTCCTGCTCCCCCGCGTCAGCGAGGGACCTGATCGTGGCCAACTGGCCCGCGGAGTTGATCGCGCCGATATCGGTGTTCTTGTCGAGCGGGTCGCCCACGCGCAGCGTGGCCATCCGCCGCTTGAGCCGGGCGACCATCTCCTCGGCGACCGACTCCTGGACGAGCAGTCGGGACCCGGCGCAGCAGACGTGTCCTTGGTTGAAGAAGATCCCGCCGACGATGCCCTCGACCGCCTCGTCGACGGGCGCGTCCTCGAAGATGATGTTGGCCGCCTTGCCGCCGAGCTCGAGGGTGACCCGCTTCGAGGTGCCCGCGACAGTCCGCGCGATGGCCCGGCCGACGTCGGTGGAGCCGGTGAAGGCCACCTTGTCGACGTCCGGGTGCTCGACCAGGGCCGCCCCGGTGGCACCGGCACCCGTGACGATGTTGACGACCCCCGGCGGCAGTTCGGCCTGCCGGCAGATGTCCGCGAAGAGCAGCGCGGTCAGTGGCGTGGTCTCGGCCGGCTTGAGCACGACGGTGTTGCCGGCCGCGAGCGCTGGGGCGATCTTCCACGCGAGCATGAGCATCGGGAAGTTCCACGGGATGATCTGCGCGGCCACGCCGAGGGCGCGCGGGGTCGGGCCCAGGCCGGCATACCCGAGTTTGTCGGCCCAGCCGGCGTAGTAGAAGAAGTGGGCGGCGACGAGCGGGATGTCGACGTCGCGGCTCTCGGTGATCGGCTTGCCGTTGTCCATCGTCTCCAGCACGGCCAGCTCGCGGGAGCGCTCCTGGATGAGCCGGGCGATGCGGAAGAGATACTTCGCCCGCTCCGAGCCCGGCATCGTCGACCACACCCGGTCGTAGGCCCGGCGGGCGGCGCGCACGGCCGCATCGACGTCCTCTGCCGTCGCTTCGGCGACGGTGGCGAGGGGCTCCTCGGTGGCTGGGTTCACGCTGGCGAACGGAGTGCCCCGGCCCTCGACGAACTCACCCCCGATGAACAGCCCGTATGACGGGTCGAGCCGCACCACTGCGGTGGACTCAGGGGCCGGGGCGTAGTCGAAGCCCGGAACGGCTGGTGACGTGGTCGGCATACCTGATCGCCTCAGTCCAAGGTGACGTAGTCGGGACCGCTGTAGCGGCCGGTGCGCATCCGCATCCGCTGCATGAGCAGGTCGTTGAGCAAGGAGGACGCCCCGAAGCGGAACAGCTCGGGGGTGAGCCAGGCCGGGCCGGTGGTCTCGTTGACAGTGACGAGGTAGGAGATGGCCTCCTTGGTCGTGCGGATGCCGCCGGCCGGTTTGACCCCGATCATCCGCCCGGTCGCCTCGTGGAAGTCGCGGACCGCCTCGAGCATGACCAACGTGACGGGCAGGGTGGCCGCGGGGGCGACCTTGCCCGTCGAGGTCTTGATGAAGTCGGCCCCGGCGAGCATGCCGAGCCACGACGCGCGGCGGACGTTGTCGTAGGTGACCAGTTCGCCGGTCTCGAAGATGACCTTTAGGTGCGCCGAGCCGCAGGCATCCTTGACGGCGACGATCTCGTCATAGACGGCGAGGTAGCGCCCGGAGAGGAACGCGCCGCGGTCGATGACCATGTCGATCTCGTCGGCGCCGGCCTCCACCGCGTCGCGGACGTCGGCGATCTTCACCGCGCGAGAGGCCCGGCCGGAGGGGAACGCCGTGGCGACCGAGGCGACATGGATGCCGCTGCCGCGCACCGCCTCCTTCGCGGTCGCGACCATGTCCGGGTAGACGCACACGGCGGCCACCTGCGGGCAGGTCGGGTCGCTGGGGTCGGGGTGCTGGGCCTTGGTGGCCAGCGCCCGCACTTTGCCCGGGGTGTCCTGCCCTTCGAGGGTGGTCAGGTCGACCATCTGGATGGCCAGGTCGATGGCCTGGGCCTTGGAGGCGGCTTTGATGGACCGCTTGGCCAGCGCCGCGGCCCGGCCCTGCGCCCCGACCGCGTCGACGCCGGGCAGACCGTGCAGGAAGGTCCGCAGCGCGGCGTCCGAGGCGGTCGCGTCGGCCAGTCGAGTCAGGGCTTGCGAGCCCGGACTCACCGTCGTCATACCCATGTCCACTCCTTCGGGGCAGGTTGACATCCTGCCAGTCCGGAACGCCTGGTCCCACCCCGTGCCGTCATCCCTACGCTGGCGGGGTGTCCACTCCGCGTGTCTGGCCGCTGTATGCCGGGGGGTTCATCGGCCCGTTCGGTGGGGCGATGGTCAACGCGATGCTGCCTGAGCTGGCCGTTGGGCTCGGGACCTCCGTGGCGGGAGCCGCAGCGTCGCTGACGTGGTACATGGTGCCGTTCTCGGGGCTCATGCTGATCTCCGGGACGGTCAGCGGACGGTGGGGGCTGGCTCGAGTGGTACGGACCGCCTTCACCCTGTATGCCGTGGGCAGCCTGGTCTGCGTGCTGGCCTCCTCGTCCGGGGTGTTCTTCGTCGGGCGGGCGGTTCAGGGGGCTGCTAACGCGTTCACGACTCCGCTGCTGCTGGCGATGCTCGCGGACCTCGTGCCCCGCGAGCGGCTGGGACGGGCGCTGGGGACCTATGCCTCGATGACAGCGGCCGGGCAGGCGTTCGCGCCGCTCATCGGCGGGGCCGCCGCCGGAGTGGATTACCGCTGGGCCTTCGGTGCCTCGGCGGGGGCGGCCCTCCTGCTCGCGATCACAGCGCGTGGCAGCGCGACGGTTGATCGGACCACCCGTCCGTCCTGGCGCGCTCTGGCCAACCTCGGCCTGGCTCGTGCCTGCATCACGTC
>JBPOIZ010000010.1:0-51825 GCA_052034115.1 Actinomycetota bacterium | reverse complement strand
TGCTGCGGGGCCAGTGGCGCTCGGGCCACCCCCACCTCCAGCTTGCGCAGGGCCGAGGCCAGGGCCAGCGGGTCGCCCGTCAGCCGGGCCCCGTCCTCGTCAGCGTCATACTCCCGGGTCCGGGAGATAGCCATCTGGATGACCGAGGCGGCGAAGGGGGCCAGGAGGGACATCACGAGCAGCGCGATCGGGTTGGGCCGGTCGTCATCGGACCCGCCGCCGCCGAACATCCCGGCGAACATGAGCATCTGCGCCACCGACGTGATCACGCCGGCCACGGCGGCAGCGACCGAGCCGGTGAGGATGTCGCGGTTGTAGACGTGCATCAGCTCGTGACCCAGGACTCCGCGCAGCTCCCTTTCGTCGAGCAGTTGAAGGATGCCGTGGGTGCAGCACACGGCCGCATTCTCTGGGTTGCGGCCGGTCGCGAAGGCGTTCGGCGCCTCGGTGGGTGAGACGAACAGCCGGGGCATCGGCTTGCCGGCCGACGTCGACAGCTCCCGCACGATGCGGTACATCGCCGGCGCCTCGACCTCGCTGACGGGGTAGGCCCGCATGGCCTTGATGGCCAACTTGTCGGAGTTCCAGTACCCGTAGGCGGTCATGCCCAGGCCGAGCAGGGTGAAGCCCCACAGGAAGGCGCTGTTGCGCGTCGAAGCGGCGATGAGCGAGCCGATGAACAGGAGCAGGCCGAAGATGCCGCCGAGCAAGAGCCCGGTCTTCAGGCCGTTGAAGTGCCGATGCATGCCCAAGCAACGCCACGACCGGGCAGCGCGTTCCCCGCACCCCCTCCGGCCTGGGTCATACTCCCCCGGGGCGCAGGGCAGACGTGCGACTCAGCCGAGTCGACCGCCGAGCAGGTCGGGAAGCACCGACAGCACGAGCAGGACGACGCTGCCGATGACGATGGCCAAGGTCACGCTCGGATGGGCCCGCTCAGGCACCGCCGGGGCCCCGGCCGGCGCTCCGTCCGCGAGCAGCACCTTGAACCACCGGAAGTAGACCGCGACACCCAGCACCACGTTGACCGCCACGCCCAGGGCGAGCAGCCACCAGCCCTCGGCCAGCACGGGCCGCAAGGCACCGACCTTGGCGACCAGACCCAGCAGACCCGGAGGTATGCCGGCCAGCGACGTCAAAGCCAGGGCGAGCCCACCGCCGAGCAGGGCCGAACGGCGGAGCAGACCTGTGTAGGACGACAGGAGGCGCCCCGAGGCGGCCCCGCCGGACAGGTCGGCGAAGCCGCCGGCCACCCCGATGAGCCCGCTGGCTCCCGCACCGGAGGCACCAGCAGCGCCAGCAGCGCCGGAAGCGCCCACACCCACTGCGGCGGCCGCTCCGGAGCGGACCACGCCATACCGGTCCGCGACGGCGATGACGACCGCGAAGGCGAGCACCGTGGCGATGACGTAGGCCGACAGGTAAACGATCGCGGCGCGGGTGGCCGAGCTGGACGGGCTGACCAGCGGCAACGCCACCCATCCCGCCTGGGCGATGGTGGACCAAGCCAGCAGACGGACCACGTTGTCCTGGCGCAGCGCAACCAGGTTGCCGAGGGTCATGCTGGCCAAGGCCAGGACGGCGACGGCCACGACGCCGGCCGAGCCGAGGCTGGCCAAGGCCTGGAAGACGACGACCAGAGCGGCGAGCGCGGCAACCTTGGAGACCCCGGAGAGGAAGGCCGCCACGGGCAAGGGCGCGCCGACATACGCGGTCGGCGTCCAGGCGTGGAAGGGCGCGAGCGAGAGCTTGAAGCCCAGCCCGGCGAGCAGCAGGACCACGGACAAGGTGAGCAGCGAGCGATGCGCACCGGTGGGTGCCTGCAGGGCCGAGCCGACCGAGATGAACGGGCTGCCCGTGGCGCCGTACCAACATGCTGCGCCGATGGCGAGCAAGCCGACCGAGATCAGGCTCGTCGTCAGCAGCTGCATCGCGCCGTTGATGGCGGCCTTGGTGCCGGGCAGCGCGACGAGCACGATGACCGGGATGGTCGCGATCTCCAGGGCGACGATCCACGAGCCGAGGTCGCGGGCACCGGCGACGCCGACCGCACCGCCGGTGGCGGCCAGGATGAGCGCGACGCTGACGCTGGTGCGTTCGGCGGGCAATCGGGCATCGGATGGCCACATGAGGAGCAGCACCACTGCGGCAGCGGCCAGGGCGACCACCTGCAACAGGGCCGAGGCCGCGTTGACCGAGTAGAAGCAGTCGCTGAGCTGCCCGGGCAGGCACAGCGTGGACGACGTGTCGCCGCGCCCACCACCGAGCGCCAACAGCGGGCCCCACAGGCCGACTGCCAAGGCGACGAAGCCGACGACGTAGTGGATCTCCCGCTGCCGGGGCCACAGAACGTCCAGGACCAGCACGAGCAGTGCCCCCAGGAGCGGGGCCAGGACGCCAGCGAGGACGGCGGCGTTGAAGGAGACGATCACGGCATACCTCCCGCAGCCGTCGACGTGGCTGGGAGCAAGGTCGCGACATCGTCGGCGGTGGTCGCGAAGACCGCACCGGGCAGGAGCCCACCGACGACGATCGAGGCCACGACAGCCCCGACGACCGCCCACTGCACTCCGGCGGCGTCCTGCGTCGGCCGGGACGCGGTCTCACCGGCCCAGACCGTGCGCAGGACCCGCAACGAGTACCCGGCGGCGAGCGCCATACCGATGGCTGCCACGACCGCACAGACCTGGAACAGCCCGCTCGGGCGAGTGGCGGCCGGGGCCCATGACGAGAAGACCGACAGGACCTCTCCCCAGAAGCCGACCAGGCCCGGCAGGCCGAGCGCGGCGGCGAACCCGACGACGAGCGCGAAACCGTAGTGCGGTGACGCGTCGCGCAGGGCTCGGGGCACCGACTCCAGGTCCGCCGTATGCCACTGCGACTTGAGCCCGCCGACGACGAAGAACAGCAGGCCCGAGACCAACCCGTGGGCGATGTTGCCGAACAGCGCGGCTTGCATCCCGGTCTGCGTGCCGGACGCCAGGCCGAGGACGACGAAGCCCATGTGAGCCACCGAGGAGTAGGCGACGAGGCGCTTGAGGTCGCGTTCGACCAGACAGGCGAGCCCGGCCCAGATGATGCCGATCACGGCCAGGACCGCCATGACCGGGGCGACTCGGGCGAAGCCCTCGGGCACGGTCGGGATGGCGACCCGGACCAGACCGTAGGTGCCCATCTTGAGCAGCACGGCCGCCAGGAGCACCGAGCCTGCCGTCGGGGCAGTCGAGTGCGCGGGTGGCAACCAGGTGTGCACCGGCCACATCGGCACCTTGACGGCCAGCCCGGCGACGAGCAGCGCCGCGATGAGGGTCTGCTCGCTGCCCGAGAGCATCGATCCGGCCTGCGCGGCGAGCTCGTCGAGGTTGGCCGTCCCGGTCCGGTTGACGAGCAGGATGAGGCCGACCAGGAGCAGGGCCGAGCCGGTGACGGTGAACAGCAGGAAGCGGTTCGCCGCATCGCTGCGGACCCGCTCGGCGGCGTGCTCGTCGCCGAAGCGCCCGATGAGCACCCACATGGGCAACAGGACGAGCTCGAAGGCGATGAAGAACCCGATCGCGTCGCGCGCGGTGAAGGTGGCCAGCGCGCCCAGCTCGACGAGCAGGATGCTGCCGTAGAACGTCGCGGGGCGGCCTCCCGGGGGTTCGCTGCCGCGCGAGAAGAGGACGACGAGCAGGGTCAGCGCCGCCGTCATCAGGATCAGCGGTATGGCGATCCCGTCGACGGCGAAACTCCACCGCAGACCGAGCGAAGGCACCCAGGGTCGGTCGATCGACGGCCGACCGATCGCGGCCAGCACGGCCCCGACGAGCGTCAGGACGCTGGCGAGGACGGCGACCCTGTTGGCCGACGTGGCGGTGCCACCGCGCAGCACGGCGAGCAGGAGCACCCCGCCGATCAGCGACGGGACCAGCAACAGGCTCAGCGCCACAGCGCCACCCCCAGGACGAGGACGACCAGTCCGCCGGTGAGCACGCCGAGCAGGCCGGTGGATGGGATTCCGCGGTGGAAGCGATCCGCGCTGCGGCCCGCTCGCAGACTGCCGGCGGCCAGGCCCCGAGGCAGCGCGTCGACGACGGCCCGGTCGAGCGTGACCACGCGTCGGCCGATGGCCACCACGAGGTTCGCGAAGCCGGCGTAGAGCGTGTCGGTGCCGAGGTTGACCTGGGTGGCCGCGGCCCAGCGTGCGGGCAGCGCGGACGCGGGATCGCCATCGGGCCGGCGCGAGAGCAGGACGGCCAGGACGACCCCGACGAGGGCCAGCCCCACCGAGAGCGCCGCCACCGACCACTCGATGTGCGACCCGAGGGCGACCAGGATCAGCCCGCCGAGCAGGCTGAGCACCCCGAGGCCGCCGATGACGACGTTGATCAGGGTGTGGCTGCTGCCCGTGGGCGGGAGCGCGTGGCCCTCCTCGTGGTGCGGGTGCACCTGCGGAGCGTCACCCCGGGTCAGGACGATCCAGGCCCGGGTGGCGTAGACGGCGGTGAGGATCACGGTGAGCAGCGAGGCGACGTAGACCAAGGTCGCGCCCGCACCGACGCTCTCGCGGCCCTCGGACGCGGCCGCCACCACGGCGTCCTTGCTGACAAAACCGATGGTCGGAGGTATGCCGGCCAGGGCCGCGAGGCCCAGCCCGAAAGAGACCGGCAGGACGCCGGCACCCTTCAGCCGGCCGCGCAGCATCGCGAACGCGGTGCCACCGCCAAGGGCGGCGAGCCAGCCCGCGGCGAGGAACAGCAGCGCCTTGAAGACCGCGTGACCGGTGAGGTGTTCCAGACCCGCCCGGCCCTCGTCGGCCACCGGGGCCGCGGCGAGGGCGCCGAGCATCAAGGCCACCTGGCTCATCGTCGAGTAGGCGAGGAGCTTCTTGACGTCCGCCTGGGTGAAGGCCAGGACCGCGCTGTAGACGGCGGTCGCGGCGGCGAGGACGGCCAGCACCAGCCGTGCCCCGTCGGAGTCGGCATACAGCGGGAAGAGCCGGCTGACGACGACGGTGCCGGCAGCGACCATCGTCGCGCCGTGGATGAGCGCCGACGCGGGAGTGGGACCCTCCATGGCGTCGGGGAGCCAGTCGTGGAACGGGATCAGGCCCGACTTCCCGGCGACGCCGATGAGGATGAGCACCAGGGCCGCGGTGGGGGCAGCGGTCGCGGCGAAGTGTTCGAAGATCGAGGCCAGGCCGGTGGTGCCGGTCTGCGCCGCCAGGCTGATGATGCCCAGGACGAAGCCGATATCGGCGAACCGGGTGAGCAGGAAGGCCTTCATCGCCGCGCGCCGGGCCGACCGCCGGAAGGTGTGATGCCCGATGAGCAGGTAGGACCCCCAGCCCATGACCTCCCACCCGATGAGAGTCAGGAGCAGGTCACCGGAGAGCACGACGAGGAGCATGGCGGCGACGAACATCGACACCACGGCCGAGAACGTTGCCCCGCGGCGATCGGTGTCGAGGTACCACAGGCTGTAGAGCTGCACCGCCATACCGACGAGGGACACGACGACGGCGACGACCGCGAAGTGCTTGTCGACGAGCAGCTCCAGCGGCACGGCCAGCTCGCCGACCTTCAGCGGGCCGACCGTGGAGGCCGAGACGTGACCCTCGGCAGGGGCAGCGGCGTAGAGGCCGAGCGCGACGCCGAAGGCCAGCACCGACGAGACGGCGCTGATCCCGCGGGACAGGCTGCGCCGACGGACCAGGAGCAGTGCGAGGGCGGCGGCACCGATGAGGATGCCGAGGAGCAGTTGGGCGAGCAGCGGGGCGCTGAGGCTCATGCCGCGCTCACCTCCTCCGCTGCCGCAGCGGGATCCTCGGCGGGCAGGTCGTCGCCCGCATCGGCCTGGGCCGGCTCGGTGACGTCGATGTGGCCGACGACGCGGTACATGGCCAGCACGATGGCCAGCGCAACGACGATCTCTGCCGCAGCCAAGGTGATGACGAACAAGGTGAGCACCTGCCCGCTCATCAACGGCGAGGCATCTTGGGTGCCGAGGGTGACCAGGAGGATGTTGGCCGAGCTGAGGAGCAGCTCGACCCCGATGAGCACCAGGACGGCGTTACGCCGAGCGAGGACGCCATACGTGCCCAGACCTGCGAAGACGGCGGCGAGCAGGACGGGGGCGGTCAGGTGCATCATCGCGACTCCTCCCCCACCGCGGCGGTCGCGCCGACGATCTTGGAGACGGTGAAGGCGCCGATGAGCGCCATGAGGAGCAGCACGGAGAGCAACTCGAACGGCCAGACCCAGGCGCCGAAGATGGCCGCGCTGACCGGGCCAGAGGTCGCGGTCGGCACCACTACCGCGGTGTCCGCGACGATCGGCAGGACGAGTGCGGCGATGAGGGCGGTCAGGGCGGCACCGACGACGGCGGCCACGGCCCGCTGCAGTGGCGAGGTCGTCAGGTCGTCGTGCCGCCCGATCGGCGCTCGAGTGAGCATCAGGGCGAAGATGACCAGGATGACGACCGCGCCGACATAGATGAGCAGCTGGACCAGGGCGACCAGCTCGGCGCCCATCGTCAGGTAGCACCCGGCGAGCGTGCCCAGGGCCGCGACAAGCCACAGCGCCGCGTGGACGACGTGCTTGGTCGTGACCGAGAGCAGCGCGCTGCCCGCGGCGACGACGCCGAGGGCGATGAAGATCAGGTCGCGGGTGGTCATTCCGGCGTCTCCGTCGACGAGGGGGTTGGCGCCTCGGTTGGCGCCGGTGGCACCGGCGGGCTGACCGCCGGTTCGACCCGCGGCGCCCGGGGTGGACGCTCCTGGCGCTCACCCGCCGCGCGGGCCGGACGCTCGCCGGCCGCGTGAGGCGCCCGGGCCGGCCGTTCGCCCGCGGCACGTGGCGCTCGGGCCGCACGCTCGGGACGGTCGGTGGCCGTCCCGCCCGCCGCGCCACCGGCTGCACCGGCGGCGGCGGCTCCGGCGGCAGGGCGAGCGACGCGCGGTGGTTTGCGGGAGGCGGTCAACTCGGCCGGATCGGGGGCCGCGGGGTCGAGGGCGGGCGGCGGCGGGATCGTCTCGGCCCACTTGGCCAGCCGGTCCTTCTCGTGGAGCAGGTCCCGGATGTCGTACTCGGCCAGCTCGAACACCGGGCTCCAGTGGATCGCATCGAAGGGACAGACCTCGATGCAGATCCCGCAGTACATGCACAAGGCGAAATCGATGGCGAACCGGTCGAGCACATTGCGCTGCCGGTCCCGCCCGCCCGGAGTGGTGGCCGGGATCGTCTCCTTGTGCGAGTCGATGTAGATGCACCAGTCGGGGCACTCGCGAGCGCACAGCATGCAGACCGTGCAGTTCTCCTCGATGAGGGCGATGACCCCACGGGAGCGGGCGGGCAGCAACGGCTGGACGTCGGGGTATTCCTGCGTCGTCGCCGGGCGGGTCATCGCCTTGGCGGTCGTCTTCAGACCACCGACCAGACCGGCAACGAAGGAAGCGGGATTGCGGCTCATCGGGTCACCACCACGACGACGGCGGTCAGGGCGAGCTGGACCAGGGCAATGGGGATGAGCCACACCCAGGCCAACCGGTGGAGCTGATCCTCGCGCAACCGCGGCCAGGAGACCCGCAGCCACACGATGACCACGGCGACGAGCCATGCCTTGAGCAGCGTCCACACCCAGCCGAGGCTGGCCTCGAACGGCCCGTTCCACCCACCGAGGAACAGCACGGTGAAGAGCAGGGACATGACGACGACGCCGGCATACTCGGCGAGGAGGAAGAAGGCGAACCGCAGACCGGTGTATTCGGTAAACGGACCGAAGACGATCTCGGAGTCGGCGATGGGCATGTCGAACGGTGTGCGGCTCACCTCGGCCAGTGCGGCGAGGAAGAAGACGATCGCGCCGGGCAGCTGCCAGATGAGCCACCAGGGCTGCCACTGCTCGACGATGCCGACGAGGGACAGCGTGCCGGCGGCGAGGGCGACCGAGGCCACCGAGAGCACCAGGGGCAACTCGTAGGCGACGAGCTGCGCCGCGCCACGCATCGCACCGAGCATCGAGTACTTGTTGTTGCTCGCCCAACCACCCATGAGGTGGCCGAGGATCCCCACCCCGAGGGCCGCGACGACCGCCAACGCGCCCGCTTCGACGTCGGCACCGACCAGGGTCGGGGAGATCGGGATGAAGGCCAGCCCGGCGAGGTAAGGGATCAGTGCCACGGCCGGAGCGAGCCGGAAAACGCCCCGGTCCGCCGCGGCCGGGATGATGTCTTCCTTCTGGACGAACTTGGCCGCATCCGCGATCAGCTGGGCCCAGCCGTGCCAGCCACCGGCATACATCGGGCCGAGGCGGCCCTGCATGTGGGCCATGAACTTGTGCTCGGTCTGCCCGACGAGCAGCGGCAGGACGAGGAAACAGATCAGCACGACGACGGTGCGGATGACCACTTCAAGGACGCTCATGCCTGACCCTCCGCGGCACTGGGCCGGGTCGCATCCGGATCGGTCGACTCTTCGGCGACCGGCGGTTCAGGAACCTCGCGCGGGTCGCGCGGACCCCAGGAGGCGTCCGGCACGCCAGGCGCCTGGACCTTCTTGCGGCCGCCGCCGGCAGGAGTGCCGTGCCCCTCTCCCGGCTCCTTGGCGCCCGGCCAGGGCTTGGAGGCGCGGGCGGTCAACTGGAACGACTTGCGCAGCGGGTTGCCCTCGAAACCTTCCGGCAGCAGCAGCGGCCGGAGCACTCCACCGACCCGGTCGTGGTAGCCATCGAAGGTCACGCCGAACATCTCGAAGGTCTCCCGCTCGTACCACGCCGCTCCGGCGAAGACGCCGGTCAGGCTGGGGGCGAGCGCCCCGTCGGCGACGCGGGTGCGCAGCAATCGACCGACGACGTGGCCCGGTCCAGGCTCACCGGAAACCTTCAGCAGGTGCACGACGAGGTCGAAGCCGGCCGGGTCGGCATACATGCGGTCGACCGCGGTGAGCCAGTCGAAGTGGTCCCAGCCCTCGTCCTTGGCAGCCGAGACGGCCGAGACCCACTCGGCGAGCGGGACGTCGAGGTGTCCTTCGGTGCGCATCAGTCGGCCTGTCCTTCCGGCCGCAGGACCGGTCGGGTCACCTCGGCGGCACTCGCCGTGCGATGCCCGGCATACCGGCGCTTGGCCGCGATCCCGGCCGCGCTGAGCGTCTCGCCGGCGATCTTCTTCTGGAGGGTGACCACGCCCTGGAGCAGCGCCTCGGGGCGGGGCGGGCAGCCGGGCACGTAGACGTCGACGGGCATCATCTGGTCGACGCCCTTCATGACGCAGTAGGAGTCCCAGTAGGGGCCGCCGGAGTTGGCGCAGGCGCCGAAGGAGATGACGTACTTCGGCTCGGGCATCTGGTCGTAGAGCCGACGCAGCGCCGGTGCCATCTTGTCGGTCACCGTGCCGGAGATGACCATGAGGTCGGCCTGGCGCGGGGTCGGAGCGAACGGGATGACACCCAGACGCATGAAGTCGTTGCGGCCCATCGAGCCGGCGATGAACTCGATGGCGCAGCAGGCCAGCCCGAAGTTGAAGCACCACAGCGAATAGCGCCGGCCCCAGTTGAGGACCAGCTTGATGGGCATCGGCGCGTGTTCGTTCAGCGCACCCAGAGTCGGCGTCGGCAGCGCGGTGACCTGACCCATCACACCCACCTCAACAGGCCACGGCGTGCGGCGTGCGCCAGGCCCAGGACGATGATGCCGATGAAGATGCCCATCTCGATCAGAGCCGGGACGCCGAGGCTCTGGTCGCGGATGACGTTCGCCCACGGGAAGAGGTAGACCGCGTCGACGGCGAAGATGACATAGAGAAAGGCGTAGACGAAGTAGCGCACGTTGGTCTGCGCCCAGCCGGCTCCGATCGGGTCCATGCCCGACTCGTAGGTCGTCAGCTTGGCATTCGTCGGTGCTTTGGGTGCGAGCAGCCAGCGCACCAGCGCCGCCGCGACGAAGACGAGGATCCCTGCGGCGATCACGCCAGCAAGGACCAGATAACCGGCCATGAAGGACACCCTAGCCAGGAACGCACCCCCTGCCACTGGGGCCTTGGTCCGTTCCTGGACGACGACCGCCTGGCGCAGGTGCGACGACGGTCACGGACAGTGTGACCACTTCGTGAGATGGGCGTCCCTCATCCGCGCAGGCTGGCTCCCTAGACTGACCTCTGGTATGTCGGGCGGCCAGCCCGTCCGGCTCAACGCCGTCGGCACGCAGCCGGCGACCGGACACGGACAGAAGACAACGATGTCTAAACCGACGCAACAGCTGGACCGGGTCGTCATCCGATTCGCCGGGGACTCCGGCGACGGCATGCAGCTCACCGGGGACCGATTCACCTCCGACGCCGCCGTCTTCGGCAACGACCTGGCGACCCTGCCCAACTACCCGGCCGAGATCCGAGCGCCCCAAGGGACGATCCTCGGCGTCTCGAGCTTCCAACTGCACTTCGCCGACCACGACGTGCAGACGCCGGGCGACGAGCCCAACGTCCTGGTCGCGATGAACCCGGCCGCACTGAAGGCCAACCTGCGCGACCTGCCCCGTGGCGCGACGATCATCGCCGACCGGGACGAGTTCTCCGGGCGCAACCTGGGCAAGGTCGGGTATGCCGTCTCGCCGCTTGATGACGGCAGCCTGGCGTCCTTCCACGTCCACTCCCTGGCCCTGACGTCGATGACCGTCGAGGCGCTGGCCGACATCGACATCACCCGCAAGGAGAAGGAGCGGGCGAAGAACATGTTCGCCCTGGGTCTGCTGCTGTGGCTCTACAGCCGGCCCATCGACTCCACCGAGCGGTTCCTCACCGCCAAGTTCGCCAAGAAGCCGGACATCCTCGCGGCCAACCTCGCAGCGCTGAAGGCCGGCTACAACTACGGCGAGACGAGCGAGGACTTCGCCGTCCACTACGAGGTCGCGGCGGCACCGATGCCCAAGGGCAGCTACCGCAACATCACCGGCAACACGGCAACGGCATACGGGCTGGCCGTGGCCGCGCACCGCGCCGAGATCCCGCTGCTGCTCGGCTCCTACCCGATCACCCCGGCCTCGGAGATCCTGCACGTGCTCTCCACGCTCAAGCGGTATGGCGTGACGACGGTGCAGGCCGAGGACGAGATCGCCGGTATCGGCGTGGCCCTCGGCGCCTCGTATGCCGGGGTCCTCGGTGTGACGACGACCTCCGGCCCAGGGCTGGCGCTGAAGAGCGAGGCAGTCGGGCTGGCCGTCTCCCTCGAGCTGCCTCTGGTCATCGTCGACGTCCAGCGCGGCGGCCCGTCGACGGGGCTGCCGACGAAGACCGAGCAGGCCGACCTGCTCCAGGCGATGTTCGGCCGCAATGGCGAGTCACCGGTGGCGATCGTCGCGCCGCAGTCGCCCGCGGACTGCTTCGACGGGGCGGTCGAGGCCTGCCGCATCGCCATCACCTACCGCACGCCGGTCCTGCTGCTCACCGACGGCTACCTGGCCAACGGCTCCGAGCCGTGGCGGCTGCCGACCATGGCCGAACTGCCCGACCTACGCTTCGAGTTCACCACCGAGCCGAACCACACCGACGCCGCCGGCAAGCCGGTCTTCGCGCCCTACCTGCGCGACCCCGAAACGCTGGCCCGGCCGTGGGTCCGTCCTGGCACGCCGGGGCTCATGCACCGTATCGGCGGGATCGAGAAGGCCGACGTCACCGGGGAGATCAACTACGACCCGGAGAACCACGACACGATGGTCCGGCTGCGTCAGGCCAAGATCGACGGCATCGCGAAGACCATCCCGCCGTTGACCGTTGACGACCCCAGCGGGGACGCCGATGTCCTGATCCTCGGGTGGGGATCGACCTACGGACCGATCGGCGCCGCGGTGGAGCTGGTGCGCGAGCAGGGCGGCAAGGTCGCCCGCGCGCATCTGCGACACCTCAACCCGTTCCCCGCGAACACCGGCGAGGTGCTGCGGTCCTACCGGCGGGTCGTCGTGCCCGAGATGAACCTGGGGCAACTGGCGCTGCTGCTGCGCGCGAAGTACCTCGTCGACATCCAGTCCCACAATGCGGTGCGCGGTCTGCCGTTCCGATCCGGTGAACTCGCCGAGGTCATCACCGCCACCATCGAGGAGGTCTCGAAGTGACCACCATCGACGTCGCCAGCGTCCCGCACGGCCTGCAGCTAGTGCCCCGGCTGCCCGACGGTGCCGGACCGCTGGCCAAACGCGACTTCACCTCCGACCAGGAGGTCCGCTGGTGCCCGGGCTGCGGCGACTACGCGATCCTCTCGGCCGTGCAGTCGTTCCTGCCCGAGATGGGCGTGCCGCGAGAGAACGTCGTCTTCGTCTCCGGCATCGGCTGCTCGTCGCGGTTCCCGTACTACGTCGACACCTATGGGATGCACTCGATCCACGGGCGCGCCCCGGCGATCGCGACCGGTGTCGCGGTGGCCCGGCCGGACCTGTCGGTGTGGGTGGCCACCGGTGACGGCGACTCGCTGTCCATCGGCGGCAACCACCTCATCCACGCGATGCGGCGCAACGTCAACCTCAAGATCCTGCTCTTCAACAACGAGATCTACGGTCTGACGAAGGGGCAGTACTCGCCGACCTCCCCGACCGGCACGGTGACCAAGTCGACGCCGACCGGTTCGGTGGACCGCCCGTTCAACCCGGTCTCGCTGGCCCTGGGTGCCGAGGCGACCTTCGTCGCACGGACGATGGACTCCGAGCGCAAGCACTTCACCGAAGTGCTCCGGGCGGCGGCGGCGCACCGCGGCACGGCCGTCATCGAGATCATGCAGAACTGCCCGATCTTCAACGACGGCGCCTTCGACGTCATCAAGGACCGCACGTCCGCGTCGTCGCGGATCCTGTGGCTCGAGCAGGGTGAGGAGGTCACCGTCGGGGCCGAGAAGGAGATCGTCGCGGTGTGGAGCGGCGGCTCGGGGATCAACCTGATCCCCCGGGCCGAGGCCGACCCGGCGCTGATCATCCATCACGACCCGGCTGCCGAGGACCCGTCGCAGGCCTTCGCGCTGTCCCGGCTCGACGACCCGGCGCTGTCGCATGTCGCCATGGGCGTGTTCCGCTCGGTGAGCCGGCCGGCATACGACGACGGCGTTCGCGGCCAGGTGGCCGCGGCGCGAGGTGACGCTGAGGTGACCGACGCGGACATGGAGCGGCTCATCGCCGGGTCGGACACCTGGACGATCGACTGACACGGCGCCGTCCGGCCACGACATCAGCTGCACCGCTGCGGCCCGGGAGCCTGCTGCTTCCCGCGCCGCAGCGTGCTTGCCGCGCGGTGCCGCCGGTGCTGAAAGGTGCTGACCGGCGCCGGTGCTGAGCGGTGCTGGTGCTGAGCGGTGCTGAGCACGACCGCTACGTGAACCGCTACGCGACCACTGCCTGACTGCTGCGACCCTCTACCGGACCACTGCGTGACTACTGCCTGACTGCAGCGACCGCCTGTCGGACCACTGCGCGACCACTGCCTGACCAACGGAGTTCGAGGGATGACTGACCCGCCCGACGTGGCGCCGGACTCGGCCCTGCCTGACGAGCGTCGGGGGGTCGCCTACGGCGCAGCGAGCTATCTGCTCTGGGGTGCCTTCCCGCTCTACTTCCATGCCCTGCGCTCGTCCAGCGCCCTGGAGATCCTCGCCCACCGCATCGCCTGGACCGTGGGGTTCTGCCTGCTCCTGGTCTATGTCTCGCACGACACCGGATGGGTGCGGCCGCTGCTGCGGCGGCGCCGGCTGGTGCTCGGGATCGGCGCCGCGTCGACGTTCATCGCGGTGAACTGGTTGGTGTATGTCGCCGCCGTCACCGCCGGACATGTCACGGACACGGCGCTGGGCTACTTCCTCAACCCGCTGGTCACCGTGGGGCTCGGAGTCGTGCTGCTGCGGGAGTCACTGCGTCCGTTGCAGTGGCTGGCGGTCGCCATCGCCGGGACGGGTGCGGCATACCTGACGATCGCCGGGCGGGCGGTGCCGGTCATTGCGCTGACCCTGGCCGTGTCGTTCGCCCTCTACGGGTTGATCAAGAAGCGGCTCGGCGCGTCGCTGCCGGCGGTGCACGGGCTGACGATGGAGACCGCGTTCCTGCTGCCAGTGGCGGCCGGGCTGCTCGTCTGGCTCGGGGTCACCGGCCGGTCGACGTATGTCGGGCAGGGCCTGTGGCACACCGTCCTGTTGACCGCGGCGGGGATCGCGACGGCGATTCCGCTGCTGTTCTTCGCGGCCGCAGCGCGGCGGGTGCCGCTGGTGACGATGGGGCTGCTGCAGTTCCTCGCGCCGGGGGTGCAGCTGCTCATCGGGGTCGTCGTGCTGCACGAGGAGATGACGCCGGTGCGCTGGATCGGGTTCGCCGTGGTGTGGGTGGCGCTGGCGGTGCTCACCGTGGACGCGGTGCGCGCCGCCCGGCGACGGTCATGATCCACGGCGTCACGCCCGGGGACGGCGCCTCCCGAGCACACCGACACACCAACTCCGCGAGAAGGGCGTCGCCCGGACCGCAGACGACAGCGCGGCCGGCGAGTTGGTGTGCTCGAATGCCCGGGTGGGGACAGGGGCGGCCCCAGATCGCGTCGACAGGAGGGTTCCGCGGGGGGGATCGCGCACGCGCGGCCCCCGATCGCGTCGAGAGGAGGGTTCCGCGGGGGTAAGGGTCCAGGGGAACCCGGGGGCCCGCGGCGCCGGTCATGATCCACGGCGTCACGCCCGGGGACGGCGCCCCCCGAGCACACCGACACACCACTCCGCGATAGGGGCCTATGCCGGACCGCAAACGACAGCGCCGCCGGCGAGTTGGTGTGCTCGCATGCCCGGGCGGGGACAGGGGCGGCCCGAGATCGCGTCGACAGGAGGGTTCCGCGGGGGTGAGGGTCGCAGTCGCGGCCCCCGATCGCTTCGAGAGGAGGGTTCCGCGGGAGTAATCGCGGGCTCGCGGCCCCAGATCGCGTCGAGTGGAGGGTTCCGCGGGGGTAAGGGTCCAGGGGAACCAGGGGGCCCGCGGCGCCGGTCATGATCCACGGTGTGACGCCCGGGGACGGCGCCCCCCGAGCACACCGACACACCAACTCCGCGATAAGGGCTTCGCCCGGAGCGCAGGCACCAGCGCCGCTGGCGAGTTGGTGTGCTCGCATGCCCGAGCGGGGAGAGGGACGGCCCCGAGATCGCGTCGAGAGGAGGGTTCCGCGGGGGTAGTCGCGCACTCGCGGCCCCAGATCGCGTCGAGTGGAGGGTTCCTGGGCGGGGGTACGGGTCCAGGGGAACCAGGGCGCCCGCGGCGCCGGTCATGATCCACGATGTGACGCCCGGGGACGGCGCCCCCCGAGCACACCGACACACCAACTCCGCGATAAGGGCGTCGCCCGGACCGCAGACGACAGCGCCGCCGGCGAGTTGGTGTGCTCGCATGCCCGGGTAGGGACAGGGGCGGCCCAAGATCGCGTCGAGAGGAGGGTTCCGCGGGGGGGTCGCGCACGCGCGGCCCCAGATCGCTTCGAGTCGAGGGTTCCGCGGGGGCGATCGCGCACGCGCGGCCCCAGATCGCTTCGAGAGGAAGGTTCCGCGGGGGTAAGGGTCCAGGGGAACCAGGGCGCCCGCGGACCGCGGCTTGCGACCTGGCTGGGGGTTGCGACCTGGCTGAGGGTTGCGACCTGACCGGGGTTGCGACCTGGTCGACGGGGGCCTGGGGCTACCCGACCCGGTCGACCACGGAGGTCACCAGAGCGTCGAGTGCGGCCTTGGCGTCCGAGTCGGGCAGCGGTGCGAGCAACGCCCGCGCCTCGTCGGCCAGGTCGACGGTGTCCCGCCTGGCCCGCGCCAACGCCCCACTCCCCCGCAGTAATCCCAACGCCTCGGCAACCCCAGCGTCGTCATCGTGCAGGTCGCGCGCCAACAACTCGCGCAGCCGGGCATCGGCCGGGTCGCTCGAGGCCTTGGCGTGGAGCACGGCGAGGGTGTCGACCCCCTCGCGTAGGTCGGTGCCCGGTGTCTTACCGGTCTCGCTGCCGTCCGAGGAGATGTCGATGAGGTCGTCGACCAACTGGAAGACCACCCCGAGCTTCTCCCCGTAGGTCGACATCAGCTCAACGGTCGCGGCGTCGCACCCGCCGAACATCGCGCCATACCGCGCCGCGGTGGCGATGAGCGAGCCGGTCTTGCCCTCGAGCACCGAGCGGTAATACGCAATGGGGTCTTCGCCGTCCGGGCAGGGCCGATCGTCGCGGATCTGCCCGGCGCACAACCGGATGAAGGTCTGCGCCTGGATCTTCACCGCCTCCGAGCCGAGGTCGGCGATCAGCGACGACGCCTGACCGAAGAGCAGATCGCCGACCAGTATGGCGGTGGCGTTGTCGTAGGTGGCGTTCGCGCTGGGCACCCCTCGGCGCACCAATGCCTCGTCCATGACGTCGTCGTGGTACAGCGAAGCCAGGTGCGTCAGCTCGACGCCGACCGCCGAGGTGATGACCGCGTCGTTGCGGCCCTCACCGAGCTCAGCCGCCAGCAGGGTCAGCATCGGCCGGAACCGCTTCCCGCCGGCCGCCGCGAGATGCCCGGATGCCTCGGCGATGAACGGGTCGTCGTGGTCGACCACCGAGCGCAACCGCGCCTCGACCAACGCCAGACCCTGCGCCAGCCGGCCGGCGAGGTCCACGCTGGCTCCAGGCAACGACAGGACTCGGGAGTCGACCGGGCGTGGTCGGCTCACGAGTGCGCTGTCGGCAGCGTTCACGGGATGTACTGCGCCGCGTTCTGCGCCAGGGTCATCAACGACGCCGGGGCCAGACCGAGCACCAGGGTGAGGGCAGCGGCCAGGCCGATGGCCGACTTGGTGAGGATCGACGGACTGACGACCTCCACGGTCGAGCCCTCCGGACGTTCCGAGAAGCAGGTCAGCACGATGAGCTTGGCGTAGACGAAGACGGTGATCGCGCTGGCAAGCACGCCGATGACGGCCAGCACCGTGCCGGTTGCCCCACCGTGCCCGACAGCCGCCGCGAAGGCGGACAGCTTCGCGATGAACCCGGACGTCAGCGGTATGCCGGCGAAGGCGAGCATGAGGAACGCGAAGGTCGTCGCAGCGATCGGGTGACGCCGCCCAAGGCCGGCCCACTGGGTGATCGTCGTCGCCTCTGACCCGCTCTCGGTGTCCCGGACCAAGTAGATGATCCCGAACGCAGCGATCGTCGCCAGGCCGTACGTCAACAGGTAGAAGAACACCGCGCTGACCGCCGAGACGTCGAAGGCGAGCACGCCGACGAGAATGAACCCGGCGTGCGCGATCGAGGAGTAGGCGAGCAACCGCTTGATGTCCGTCTGCGTCACCGACAGCACCGCACCCACGAGCATCGTCAGCGCCGCGACGACGGCGACGACGGCACCCCAGTCCCACCGGACCGCGTCGACACCGACATACACGAAGCGAAGCATCGCCCCGAAGGCTGCCAACTTGGTGCACGCCGCCATGAAACCGGTGACCGGCGTCGGAGCGCCCTGGTAGACGTCCGGGGTCCACATGTGGAACGGCACCGCGCCGACCTTGAAGAGCAGCCCGACGAGGACGAGCAGGATGCCCGGGATGAGGAGCACCTCGCGGCCGGCGACCGGCTCGGCGATGGCGGCGCGCAGGTCGATCAAGTAGACCGACCCGGCATACCCGAAGAGCAGGGCGGCACCGAAGAGGAAGAACGCCGAGGAGAACGCCCCGAGGAGGAAGTACTTCAGCGCCGCCTCCTGGGAGAGCAGTCGGCGACGCCGGGCCAGACCGGTCAGGACGTAGAGCGGCAGCGAGAGCGCCTCGAGGGCGACGAACATCGTCAGCAGGTCCCCCGCGGCGACGAAGAGCATCATGCCGCCGAGGGAGAACATCGCCAGCGGGAAGACCTCGGTGGTCGCCAGGCCCGCGCGGGTGGCGGCGAGCTCGTGGGCCGAGCCGGGGTTGGCCGCACCCATCGGGGTGAAGGCGTCGCCGCCGGCGCCCTCGAGCCGGTCGCTGAGGATGATCAGCGCCACCAGGGTCAAGACGAGCAGCGCGCCCTGCAGATACAGCGCCGGCCCGTCGATGACGACCGCGCCGAGCACGGTGCCGCGCGCGCCGGCCACCGATGTGGTGGCCCCGGTGTGGTGCCGTGAGACGCCGATGAGCACGCCCAGCGCCGCGACGATCCCCAGCAGGGACAGCCCGACCTGCAGGGTATGACGGCGCTGCTTGGCGGCGAACGCGGACACCAGCACCTGCAGCAACGCGACGCCGAAGACGATGAGCATCGGGGCCAGGGCGGCGTAGTCGACCGATGCAGGGGTGAAGGTCGCTGCCGGTGCGGCGGTGACGACGGTGCTCACTTCAGGCTCCCTTCGGACACGGTCGGGGTGGGATCGGTGGCGCCGACATGCCCCAACGTCGACTGGACCGAGGGGGTGATGACGTCAAGGGTCGGCTTGGGGTAGAAGCCCAGCAGGAGGAAGGCCAGGATCAGTGGCGCGACCACGAGCTTCTCCCGAGTGGTCAGGTCGTAGACCCCGTTGATCTCCTCCGGGCGCGCCCCGGTCATGACCCGCTTGTACATCCACAGGATGTACAACGCGGCCAGGATGATCCCCAGGGTGCCGACGACCGCGGCCACGGGCATCCGCTGGAAGGTGCCGGCGAGCACGAGGAATTCGGAGAGGAACGACCCGAGCCCGGGCAGGGCCAGCCCGGACAGGCCTGCGACGAGGAACACCCCGGCGAGTGCGGGGGTGACCCGCTGCCAGCCGCCGTAGTCGGAGATCCGTTTGCTGCCGTGTCGGCGGACCAGCATCGCGGCGACGAGGAACAGCGCAGCGGTCGAGAAGCCGTGGTTGATCATGTAGAGCACCGAGCCGGTCCCGGCGGTCGTCGTGAAGGCGAAGATGCCCAGCACGATGAACCCGAAGTGGCTCACCGAGGTGTAGGCGACCAACCGCATCATGTCGTTCTGCCCGATGGCGACGAACGCGCCATACAGGACCGAGACGAGCGCGAGGACGACCACCGCCGGGGTGGCCCACTGGCTGGCCTCGGGGAACATCTGCAGGCAGAAGCGCAGCATCCCGTACGTGCCCACCTTGTCCAGCACGCCGACGAGCAGGGTCGCGGTGGCCGGGGTGGCCTCGGTGGCGGCGTCCGGCAGCCAGGTGTGCACCGGCCACATCGGGGCCTTGACCGCGAACGCGAAGAAGAAGCCGAGGAAGATCAGCCGCTCGGTCATCGGGTCCATCTCCAGCCCGGTGAGCCGCTCGACGAGGAAGCCGTCGGCCCCGCCGGGCCCCTGGGCGTAGACCGCGATGACGGCCACCAGCATGATCAGGCCGCCGAGCAGGGAGAAGAGCAGGAACTTCGTCGCGGCGTACTGCCGGCGGGGGCCGCCGTAGTTGCCGATGAGGAAGTAGACCGGGATGAGCATCGCCTCGAAGACGACGTAGAACAGCAGCACGTCGGTGGCCGCGAAGACCAGGACCATGAACGACTCGAGGACGAGGATCAGCGCGAGGTAGTTCTGCTGGCGCTGCGGCTCCTCGTCGGGCACGTCGTGCCAGGCGGCCAGCAGGCAGATCGGCGTGAGGATCAGCGACATGACGATCAGCGCCAGCGCCATACCGTCGACGCCGAGCGCGTATGACGCGCCGATCTGCGGGATCCAGGAGTGCTTCTCGACGAGCTGGAACTGGGTGATGGCCGACGCATCGAAGCGGGTCGCGGCGAGCACCCCGATGAGCAAGGTGAGCAGCGAGACGCCGAGCGCGACCTGTTTGGTCGGCACGCTCGGCCGGTTCGGCAGCAGCACGACGACGAACGCCCCGAGCAGCGGGATCACCGCAAGGAGGGTCAGCCAGGGAACCGACGACATCACTGCATCACCCACACGGCACCGAGGATGGCGACGACACCCACGAGCATCGTCAGGGCGTAGGAACGGGCGTAGCCGTTCTGGATCTTGCGCAGCCGAGAGGAGCTGCCGCCGACGAGGGCAGCCAGACCGCGCACCGCGCCGTCGACTCCCTTGTTGTCGGCGAAGACGAGCGAGCGCATGACATGGATGCCTGGCCTCATGAAGACGCCCTCGTTGACGGCGTCCTGGTAGAGGTCGTTGCGCGCGGCCCGGGTGAGCAGGCTGCCCGCCGGGGCGGTGACCGGCACGTGCCGGGCGCCATACCGGGTCCACGCGTAGTAGGCGCCCGCCAGGACCAGCGCCAGCGTGCCCCACGTGATGACCGGGACCGGCAGGACCGGCTCGTGGCCCTCGGCGTGCGCACCGACGACCGGCTCCAGCCAATGCGTGAACGCGCCGGTGACCCCCAGGGCGAGGCCGAGGAAGGCCGACCCGACGGCCAGGACGATCATCGGCACGGTCATGAGTTTGGGCGACTCGTGCGGGTGCGCCTTCTTGGGCCAGCGCTTGGTGCCATGGAAGGTCATGAAGAACAACCGGGACATGTAGAACGCGGTGATGGCCGCGCCGATCATCGTCACCAGCCCGACGACCCAGGGGCGCCAGCCCTCTCCGACGAAGGCCGCCTCGATGATCTTGTCCTTGCTCCAGAAGCCGGAGAACGGGGGGACCCCGAGGATGGCCAGCCAGCCCAGCCCGAAGGTGATCCACGTCGTCTTCATGACCCCGCTGAGGGCTCCGAAGCCGCGCATGTCGACCTTGTCGTCCATCGCGTGCATGACCGACCCGGCACCGAGGAACATCCCGGCCTTGAAGAAGCCGTGGGTGAGCAGGTGGAAGATGGCGAAGGCGTAGCCGACCGGGCCGAGACCCGCGGCGAGCATCATGTAGCCGATCTGGCTCATCGTCGAGGCCGCGAGGGCCTTCTTGATGTCGTCCTTGGCGCAGCCGACGATCGCCCCGAAGAGCAGCGTGATGGCACCGACGATGACAACGGCGAGCTGGGCGTTGGGGGCGGCGTCGAAGATCGGGTGGCTGCGCACGACGAGGTAGACGCCTGCGGTGACCATCGTCGCCGCGTGGATCAGGGCCGACACCGGGGTCGGGCCGGCCATCGCGTCGCCGAGCCAGCTCTGCAGTGGGAACTGGGCCGACTTGCCGCAGGCGCCCAGCAACAGGAACAGCCCCATGGCGGTCAGGACACCCTGGTTGGCGCCGGCCACCCCGGCGGCCACCCCGGCGTAGTCGACCCGCCCGAAGGTGGCGAACATGAGCATGATCGCCACCCCCAGCCCGAAGTCGCCGACCCGGTTGGCGATGAAGGCCTTGTTCGCGGCGCTGGCGTAGGCCGGGTTCCAGTTCCAGAACCCGATGAGCAGGTATGACGCCAGGCCCACTCCCTCCCAGCCGACATAGAGCAGCAGGTAGCTGTCGGCGAGGACGAGCAGGAGCATCGCGGCGACGAAGAGGTTGAGGTAGGCGAAGAACCGACGCTTGTCCGGGTCGTGCTCCATGTAGCCGAGCGAATAGACGTGGATGAGCGAGCCGACGAACGTCACCAGCAGGACGAACGCCAGCGATAGCTGATCGACGAGCATCCCCGCCTCGAGCTGGAACTGGCCCGCCGGCACCCAGGAGAACAGGTGCACCTGCTGGGCCCGCTGGTCCGGCTCGATGCCGAGCATCTGGACGAAGATCGCGGCGCCCACGACGAACGCGGACCACGACATACCGACGGCGAACAGCGGACCCCAGCGGTCGGTGCGCCGACCGCCGAGGAGCAGGACGGCCGCGCCCAACAGCGGCAGGGCCACCAGGAGCCACGCGACGGAGGTCACGCCGGTCGCCTGGTGCAGCATCTCGGGGGTGTCCGCGCTCGGGCTACCGATGACGGCGCCCACCGCGTGAGTGACAGAGCTCAACTCGATCTCCCCTTAGAGCTTCAGCAGGTTGGCGTCGTCGACCGAGGCCGACCGGCGGGCACGGAAGATCGCCATGATGATGGCCAGACCGACGACGACCTCGGCGGCGGCCACGACCATGACGAAGAGCGCGATGACCTGCCCGTCCAGCGAGCCGTACATCCGCGCGAAGGCGACGAAGGCGAGGTTCGCCGCGTTGAGCATGAGTTCGACGCCCATGAACACGACGATGGCGTTGCGGCGGGTGAGCACCGTCGCCGCGCCGATCGCGAACAAGATCGCCGCCAGGTAGACGTAGTTGAGCAGCGTCATCGCTGGCTCCCCTCCTCGATCTCCTGGCGGATGCCGGCTTCGATCTCGGCATACCCGGCCGGAGCGGTGATCTGGTCGCGGGCGGCGAGCACCCGGGACACCGACAGGTCGGCGACCGACCCGTCGGGCAGCAGCGCCGGGGTGTCGACCGCGTTGTGCCGGGCGTAGACACCCGGTGCCGGCAGACCGGCGACGTGGATGCCCTCGCGGACCCGGCGGGCCGCCCAGGCGCGCTGGCTGGGCCGCTGACCGAGCCGCTCCCGGTGAGCGAGGATCATCGCGCCCAGGGCCGCGGTGATGAGCAGCGCCGAGGTGACCTCGAAGACCCAGACGTACTTGCCGAAGATGAGCTCGGCCATCGCGTTGACGTGGCCGCTCTCGGTCACCGATGCCGGGTCGCCGGGCAGCTGGTCGGCTACCGTCACGCGCCCGATGACGGGGATGAGCAGCGCGGCGAGGCCGAGGCTGAGGAGCAGCGCGACGACCCGTTGGCCGCGCAACGTCTCCACGAGCGAGTCGGAGGAGTCGACGCCGATGAGCATCAGGACGAAGAGGAAGAGCATCATCACCGCGCCGGTGTAGACGAACACCTGGATGATGCCGAGGAACGGTGCGCTCAAGGCGAGGTAGAGCACGCCGAGGTTGACCATGACCACGGCCATCGTCAGCGCGGCGTAGACGGCCTTGCGGGCGAAGAGCAGGCCCAGCGCAGCCAGGACGCTGATCGGGGCGAGGATCCAGAACAGGACGGCCTCGGAAGTGCTCGTCATCAGGCCGCACCTCCTTCGGAGATCATGTCGGCGTCGGCCTCGTCGGCCGCGGCCTGGGCCTGGCGAGCCGCGACCTCGACGCGCAGCGCGGCCCTGGCCGAGGTGACCGTGCCGAGGTAGTAGTCGCGCTCCTCCATTTGCTCGGCCATCGCGTGCGGCGGGGAGACCATCCCCTCTTGCAGCGGGGCGAGGAGTTGCTCCTTGGTGAAGATGAGCTTGTCCCGGCGGTTGTCCGCCAGCTCGTACTCGTTGGTCATCGTCAGCGCCCGGGTCGGGCAGGCCTCGATGCACAGGCCGCAGAAGATGCACCGCAGGTAGTTTATCTGTTAGACGCGACCGTAGCGCTCACCGGGCGAGAACCGGCCGGTGCCGCCCTCGTCGGCGGGAGTGTCGTCGTTGTCGGCCCCCTCGACGAGGATCGCGTCTGCGGGGCAGGCCCAGGCACACAGCTCGCAGCCGACGCACTTCTCCAGGCCGTCCGGGTGGCGGTTGAGCTGGTGCCGCCCGTGGAACCGGCGCGCCGTCGGCCGCTTCTCCTCGGGGTATTCCTCGGTCTCGACCTTGCGGAACATCGTGCCGAAGGAGACCCCGAACCCGGCCACCGGCGCCAGCAGCGACTCGACGAAGTCCGGCTGAGCCTGCTCCCGCATGCTCTGCGCAGTCGTCGTGGGCCAGGCCACCTCGGTGGAGCTGCCCTCGTCGGGGACCGCGACGTCACGGGTGGTGTCGTCAGCCACGCTCGTCCTCCTTCGACTCCAGCGCGGCCGAAGCCGTCGCCGGTTGCGGTTCGCGCAGCCGCTGGCCAGGTAGCGGCGGCACCGGGAAGCCCCCCTCGAACGGGTCGACCTCCTCCTGCGGCACCGCGTGCACTGCGGCCTCGGACGCGGCGGCGCGCTCGTCCCACACCCAGGCCGCAGCCAGGGCGAGGACAGCGATGACGCTGATGATGACCAGCAGGCTGGTCGAGATGGACCGCCCGCCGATGGTCAGTGCCCCGTCGCCGAGGAAACCGAGCTGGGCGCCCCGGATGAACGCCACCGCGACCACCCAGGCGATCGTCACCGGGATGAGGAACTTCCAGCCGAAGTGCATGAACTGGTCGTAGCGCACCCGGGGCAGCGTGCCGCGCAGCCAGACGAACAGGAACATGAACAGCCACAGCTTGACGGTGAACCAGAGCAGTCCCCACCACCCGGTGTTGAACATGCCTTCGTTGATCGCCGCGATCAGCGGCGGCGCCTGCCACCCGCCGAGGAACACCGTCGTGGCCAGCGCCGAGACGGTGAACATGTTGATGTACTCGGCCAGGAAGAACATCGCGAAGCGCATCGAGCCGTACTCGGTGTGGAAGCCGCCGACGATCTCGCCTTCACCTTCGGCCAGGTCGAACGGCAACCGGTTCGTCTCGCCGACCATGGTCACCAGGTAGACGAGGAACGAGAAGAACGCCGGTATGACGTACCACAGCGAGGTCTGCCCGGCGACGATGGCCGAGGTGGACATCGAGCCGCTGAAGAGGAAGACGGCGACCAGCGAGAGCCCCATGGCGATCTCGTAGGAGATGACCTGTGCGGTCGAGCGCAGCCCGCCGAGCAGCGGGTAGGTTGATCCGGAGGACCAGCCGGCCATGATGATGCCGTAGGCGCCGACGCTGGCGACGGCCAGCACGAGGAGCACGGCGACCGGCGCGTCGGTGAGCTGCAGCGGGGTGCGGTGACCGAAGAGCCACACCTCGGAGCCGAGCGGGATGATCGAGAACGAGACGAAGCACATCGTCGCCGCCACCAGCGGGGCCAAGGTGAAGACGACCTTGTCGGCGTTCGCCGGCCGGACGTCCTCCTTGAACATCGACTTCATACCGTCGGCCAGGGTCTGGAGCAGACCGAACGGGCCGTTGCGGTTCGGGCCGGGGCGCTGCTGCATCCGACCGATGACCCGCCGCTCGAACCAGATGACGAGCAGGGTGGAGACGAGCAAGTAGACGAAGATGAGTAGGCCCTTGACGATCGAGAGCCAGAACGGGGTGTCGGAGAAGTCCGCGACGGGATTCTCGTTGCTCAGGATCAAGCCGGTCAGGACCGAGCTCATGCTGCACCACCCTTGCTCAGCGTGACGACGGTGCCGGACCCGGCCCGCAGCTGGGTCCGCACCTGGCAGCCAGCCGAGGCGGTCGGCAGCCAGACGACGTGGTCGACCATGCCGGCGGTGACCGCAACCGGCGCGGTGATCGCACCCGACGCGGTCGCGACGGTCACCGTGTCCCCGTCGGCGAGGCCCGCCGAGGCGGCGGTGGCGGCCGACACGTGGGCGAGCACCGGACGGGCCGTCCCGGCGAGGAACGGTTCGCCATCCTGCAGGCGGCCGGCGTCGAGCAGCTGGTGCCACGTGGCCAGGACGGCTTCTCCTGGCCCCGGGCTCGGGACGTCGGCGGGCACGACCGACGGGGATTCGGCGCGGGCACCGGTCCACGGGCCGAGGTCTTCCCATTCGGCGTGGATCTCGGCCAGCGTCCGCGTGCCCAGCCGGGTGCCCAACTCGTCGGCCAGCATGTGCAAGGCCCGGTGGTCACTGACCGCCTGGGTGGACAGGGCCAGCGAGAAGGGCCGGAGCCGGCCTTCCCAGGAGACGAAGGTGCCGGCCTTCTCCTGGTGCGGCGCGACGGGCAGGACCACATCGGCGACCGCGGTCAGGGCGCTCTCGCGGATCTCGAGGGAGACCACGAAGGCGCGTTCGAGCAGGTCGGCGTCCAGACCGAGGTCGGCCGGGTCCACGCCGCCGACGACGAGGGCATCGATGGCGCCGGCAGCCAGCCCGGCCAGGATGGCTGCGGTGTCGCGGCCTGCGGTCGACGGCAGCGACGAGACGCCCCACACCGCAGCGGTCTCGGCGCGCGCCGCGGCGTCGGCGACCGGGCGGCCACCGGGAAGCAAGGTCGGCAGGGCGCCGGCTTCGAGGGCGCCTCGCTCACCGGCCCGGCGCGGCACCCAGGCCAGCCGGGCACCGGTCTCGGCCGCCAGGGCGGCGGCAGCGCTGAGAGCACCCGGCACAGTGGCCATGCGCTCCCCGACGAGCAGGACGGCGCCGGGCTCACGCAAAGCGGCGGCGACGTCACTGAGGACCGGTATGCCGCCATCGCCTCGGGTCAGGGCACCGAGCACCTCGGCCTCGGTGCCCGGCGCTGCGGCGACGAGTTTCCCGGCGAGCTTGGCCAGGCCGCGGGATGCGAACGGCGCGACGGCATACACGCGCTGGCCGCGCTTGCGCACCGAGCGGCGCATCCGCACGAAGACGATCGGCGACTCTTCCTCGGGCTCGAACCCCACCAGCACCACCGCCGGCGCGGCGGCCAGGACGTCATACGTGACCGAGCCGGACTCCGGTTCGGTGGTGACGACATGCGCGGCGAGGAAGTCGGCTTCTTCGGCCGAGTGCGGCCGGGACCGGAAGTCGACGTCGTTGGTGCGCAGGACCACCCGGGCGAACTTGCCGTAGGCGTAGGCGTCCTCAGCGGTGATCCGTCCGCCGGTGAGCACGGCGGCGCTGCGGGCCGACCGAATCCCGGCGGCCGCGGCCGCCAACGCCTCGGGCCAGCCCGCCGGGCGCAGGACACCGTCCTGCCCCCGCACGAGCGGGGTGCTCAGCCGGTCCGGCGCGGTGGCGTAGGTGAACGCCCACCGGCCCTTGTCGCAGTTCCACTCCTCGTTCACCGCCATGTCGAGAGCGGCCATGCGGCGCAGCACGACGCCGCGACGGTGGTCGACACGCAGCGCGCAGCCGCTGGCGCAGTGCTCGCAGACGCTCGGGGTCGAGACCAGGTCGAACGGGCGGGAGCGGAACCGGTAGCGTGCGCCGGTCAGGGCCCCCACCGGGCAAATCTGGACGGTGTTGCCGGAGAAGTAGGACTCGAACGGCTTCTCCTCGTAGATGCCGACCTGCTGCAACGCGCCGCGCTCGACGAGGGCGATGAACGGGTCGCCGGCGATCTGGTCCGAGAACCGGGTGCACCGGGCGCACAGGACGCAACGCTCGCGGTCGAGGAGCACCTGCGAGGAGATCCGCACCGGCTTGGGATAGGTGCGCTTGACGTCCTCGAAGCGGCTCTGCGAGCGGCCGTGCGTCATCGCCTGGTTCTGCAGTGGGCACTCACCGCCCTTGTCGCAGACCGGGCAGTCCAGCGGGTGGTTGATGAGCAGCAGCTCCATGACGCCGCGCTGCGCCTTGTCGACCACCGGCGAGGCGAGGTGCGTGGTGACCGTCATCCCCTCGGTGGCCGTGATGGTGCACGACGCCTGGGGCTTGGGCATCGGCCTCGGGGTGCCGTCCGGGCCGGGCATGGCGACCTCGACGAGGCACTGCCGACAGGCCCCGACCGGGTCGAGCAGGGGGTGGTCGCAGAACCGCGGGATGGCGATGCCGATCTGCTCGGCGGCCCGAATGACCAAGGTGCCCTTGGGGACGCTGACGGGGGTGCCGTCGATGGTCAGGGTCACCAGGTCCGGCGGCGTGGCGGCGGCCGTCGGCGGGGTGGCGGTGGCGGTCATACGGAGGCACCCTCCTTGGCGAACAACGCCGAGGCGTCCCGATCGAACGGGCAGCCGCCGTGCGTGAGGTGGGCGAGGTACTCCTCGCGGAAGTACTGGATGCTGCTCGTGATGCACGACGTCGCGCCGTCACCGAGGGGGCAGAACGAGCGGCCGAGGATGTTGTCGCAGATGTCGAGGAGCTTGTCGAGGTCCGCTTCGCTGCCCTGGCCGTTCTCGAGCCGCCCGAGGATCTGCTTGAGCCACCAGGTGCCTTCACGGCAGGGCGTGCACTTGCCGCACGACTCGTGCTTGTAGAAGTCGGTCCAGCGGTCGACGGCGCGCACCACGCAGGTCGTCTCGTCGAAGACCTGCAGCGCCCGGGTGCCCAGCATCGAGCCGGCCGCTCCGACCGACTCGAAGTCGAGCGGCACGTCGAGGTGCTGGTCGGTGAACAACGGGGTCGACGACCCTCCCGGGGTCCAGAACTTGATCTTCTTGTCCGGGTCGCGCATGCCTCCGGCGAGCTCGATGAGCTCGCGCATGGTGATGCCGAGCGGCGCCTCGAACTGGCCGGGGTTGCGCACGTGCCCGGAGAGGCTGAAGATGCCGAACCCGGTGGACTTCTCGGTGCCCATCGACTTGAACCAGTCGGGCCCGTGCAGGACGATCCCGGGCACCGAGGCGATGGACTCGACGTTGTTGACCGAGGTCGGCCGGGCGTAGAGCCCCGCCGCACCAGGGAACGGGGGCTTGAGACGGGGTTGTCCACGGCGACCCTCCAGCGAGTCGAGCAGGGCCGTCTCCTCGCCGCAGATGTAGGCGCCGGCGCCCGCGTGCACGGTGATGTCGACCGTTACGCCGGTGCCGTGGATGTTGCTACCGAGGTGTCCGGCCGCCCGGGCCTCCTCGACGGCGCGCAACAGGCGGCGGTAGACGTGGACGACCTCGCCGCGCAGGTAGATGAACGCCTGGGTGCAGCCGATGGCATAGGCCGAGATCGCCACACCCTCGATGAGCACGTGCGGGTTGGCCATCATCAGCGGGATGTCCTTGCAGGTGCCCGGCTCCGACTCGTCGGCGTTGACCACGAGGTAGCGGTCGCCGCCGTCCGGCGGGGACATGAAGGACCACTTCATGCCGGTCGGGAAGCCGGCGCCGCCACGACCACGGATGCTGGAGTCCTTCACGGCGGTGATCAGGTCGGCGGGCGCCATACCAAGGGCTTTGCGCCACGCGCGGTAGCCGTCGTGCGCCTCGTAGGTCGCCAGCGTCCAGGACTGCGGGTGGTCCCAGAACGCGGTGAGGATCGGGGTCAAGGCGGTGCTCATGCCTGGTCCTTCCCGGCGTCCTTGCTCTGCCGACGGCGGGTCCGGGCATCGGTGAAGCCGGCCGCCTGGGCCGACTCCTCGTCACGGAACCACACCTCGGCCTTGGTGCGGCCGTACCACGGCGACTGCGGCGTGTGGAAGAGCATCGAGTCGGCGTTGCCCTTGATGTCCCAACCGTCCGGTCCGCGCCCGTCCGGTCCGGGTCGAGCGGTGCCGGGGCCGAACGGGGCCGCGTCGTTCCCGTCGACGCCGGCGCCACGTGCGGGCGCACCGGCCGAGCCTGCCCCAGCGGCGGCGTCGAACAGTGTCGCCGGCCCCGCGGCCGGCTCGGCGGGAGTCTCGGCGGGAGTCTCGGCGGCCGGTTCGGAGGCCGGAGCGGCCGCGGCGGCCTCGGTCACGACCCCCTCGGGCAGCACGCCGGAACTGCGCCGCCGGACCACGCGACGGCGCGGCGTCGTGGCGGCCGAGTCGGTCGGGGTGTCGGCACCGGAGTGCTCCTCGCCGGGGCCGTGCGCGTGCACGGCCTGGGGCGCGGCGGGCGACTGCGCCGGCTCCGCCGCTGCCGGCGCGCCGGCCACCGGAGCACTGGCCGCCGCGGCACTCGCTGCTGGCGCACTGGCCGCCGCCGCACTCGCTGCGGGCGCACTGGGCGCCGCCTCGGCAGGCGCGTCGACCGGAGCCTGGACGGGAGCCTCGACGGGGGTCAACTGCTCGGCGATGGGTGCCGGGGCCGGACCGGCCGGCGCGGTCCAACCGCGTTCCTTGGCGATCCGCAGCCCGAGCGTGGACGCTTCCCCTGCGCCCACGCCCTCATCGGCGCGACCGTCGTGGAAGCCGGCGAGGACGCGGGAGACCTCCTTGAACGTGCACTGTCGGTTGGGGCCGCGCGAGGGGCGCACCTCGGCACCTGAGCGCAGGTCGTCGACGAGCTGCTGGGTCGACTGCGGGGTCTGGTTGTCGTAGAACTCCCAGTTGACCATGACGACCGGGGCATAGTCACAGGCCGCGTTGCACTCGACCTTCTCCAAGGTGATCTTGCCGTCGCCGGTCGTCTCGTCGTGGCCGATGCCGAGGTAGTCGCTGATGTGGTCCCAGATCTGGTCGCCGCCCATGATGGCGCACAGCGTGTTGGTGCAGACCCCGACGGTGTAGTCGCCGTTGGGGTGCCGCTTGAACTGCGTGTAGAACGTCGCGACGCCACTGACCTCGGCCGTGGAGAGCCCGAGCATCTCGGCGCACAGGGCGATCCCCCGCCCGGTGACGTAACCGTCGACGCTTTGGACGAGGTGCAGCATCGGCAACAGCGCCGAGCGGCTCTGCGGATAGCGGTCGATGATCCGCTGGGCGTCGGCGCGCAGGCTGGCGAGGGTCTCCTCGTCATACGGCGCCTTGCTCTGCGCTGGCACGTGCAGGTGGCCAGAGGCGTTGGCGGTGGCCATCAGCGGTCCACACCTCCCATGACGGGGTCGATCGAGGCGACGGCGACGATGACGTCGGCCACCTGGCCGCCCTCGCACATCAGCGAGGTGGCCTGCAGATTGTTGAAGCTCGGGTCCCGGAAATGGGCCCGGTAGGGACGCGTGCCGCCGTCGGAGACGACATGACAGCCGAGCTCGCCCTTGGCCGACTCGACGGCGACATACGCCTGACCGGCCGGCACCCGGAAGCCCTCGGTGACGATCTTGAAGTGGTGGATGAGCGACTCCATCGACTCACCCATGATGGTGCGGATGTGCTCCAGCGAGTTGCCCTGGCCGTCCGAGCCGACCGACAACTGGGCCGGCCAGGCGATCCGGGGGTCGGCGACCATGACCGGCCCGGCGGTGGCGTCCAACCGGTCGCAGGCCTGCTCGATGATGCGCAGCGACTGGCGCATCTCCTCCAGCCGGATCCGCAGCCGGCCGTAGGCATCGGCGGTGTCCCAGGTGACGACATCGAAGTCGTACGTCTCGTACCCGCAGTATGGCGTGGCGCGCCGCAGGTCGTGCGGCAGGCCGGTCGACCGCAGCACCGGCCCGGTGATGCCCAACGCCATACAGCCGGTCAGGTCGAGGTGGCCCACGCCGACCATGCGGCCCTTGACGATGGGGTTCTCGTTGATGAGCCGCTCCAGCTCGCCGATCCCTCGGGCGATGAGCGGGATCTGCTCGCGGCACAGCGTCACGTGTTCGGGCAGCACGTCCTGGGCGACCCCGCCCGGGCGGATGTAGGCGTTGTTCATCCGCAGGCCGGTGACCGCCTCGATGACCTTGAAGACGCGCTCGCGCTCGCGGAAGGCCACCGTCATGACCGTCGTGGCGCCCATCTCCATCCCGCCGGTGCCCAGGCAGACCATGTGCGAGGAGATGCGGGTGAGCTCCATCATGAGCACCCTGATGATCGAGGCCCGCTCGGGCACCTCGTCGGTGATGCCGAGCAGCTTCTCGATGCCCAGGCAATAGGCGGTCTCCTGGAACATCGGGGTGAGGTAGTCCATCCGGGTGCAGAACGTCACGCCCTGCGTCCAGGTGCGGAACTCCATGTTCTTCTCGATGCCGGTGTGCAGGTAGCCGATGCCCGCGCGGGCCTCGGTGACCGTCTCGCCGTCCAGCTCGAGGATGAGCCGGAGCACGCCATGCGTCGAGGGGTGCTGGGGGCCCATGTTGACGACGACGCGCTCTTCGTGCAGGGCAGAGACCTCGTCGGCCAGCTCGTCCCAGTCACCGCCCGAGGAGGACAGGACGGTCGTGCCGTCGATGACGCTCTCGCTGGCGGCGCCGGTGGCGTACGGGTCGGTCATCGGACCGGTGCTCGTCGTGCTGCTCATCAGGAGTAGGACCTCCGCTGGTCCGGCGGTGGGACGGTGGCGCCCTTGTACTCGACGGGGATGCCACCGAGGGGGTAGTCCTTGCGCTGGGGGTGGCCCGGCCAGTCGTCGGGCATGAGGATCCGGGTCAGCGCCGGGTGCCCGTCGAAGACGATCCCGAACATGTCCCAGGTCTCGCGCTCATGCCAGGTGTTGGCCGGGTAGACCGACACCACGGACGGGATGTGCCGGTCGTCGTCGGGGCAGGTCACCTCGATGCGCACCCGGCGGCTGCCGTGCGTGATCGACAGCAGCGGGTAGACGGCGTGCAGCTCGCGGCCGCTCTCCCCGGGGTAGTGGACCCCGTTGACACCCAGGCACAGCTCGAAGCGCAGCGCGGCGTCGTCGCGCAGGTGTTGCATGACGGTGGGCAGCTCGGCGCGTCGGACGAAGACGGTCATCTCGCCCCGGTCGACGACGATCTTCTCGACCGCGGCGCTCCAGCCGTCCTCCCCGAGGGCCGCCTGTAGCGCGTCGGCGATCTGGTCGAACGGCGCGCCATAGGGACGCTCGCTGGCTCCCGGGAAGGCGATGGCGGTGCGCAGGCCGCCATACCCGCTGGTGTCGGCACCGCTTCGGGCTCCGAACATCCCGCTGCGGACGCCGACGACCACCGGGTCGCCGGCTGCCGACTCCTCGGCGGGGAGCTGGAGGTCGTCGGCGCTCATGCGAGCAGCCCCCTTTGCAGGATCGTCGGCGTGGCACCGAGCGCGGCCTCCTCGGCGGCGCGGGCCGCGGCCTCCCGGTTGACCCCGAGCGGCATCTTCTGGATCTGCTGGTGCAGCGTGACGATGGCGTTGAGCAGCATCTCCGGGCGCGGCGGGCAGCCGGGCAGGTAGATGTCGACCGGGACGATGTGGTCGACGCCCTGGACGATGGCGTAGTTGTTGAACATCCCGCCGCTGCTCGCGCACACCCCCATAGAGATGACCCATTTAGGGTTGGGCATCTGGTCGTAGACCTGACGCACGACCGGGGCCATCTTCTGGCTGACCCGGCCGGCGACGATCATCAGATCGGCCTGCCGCGGGGTGGCCGAGAACCGCTCCATGCCGAACCGCGCGATGTCGTAGTCCGGTGTGCCGACGGCCATCATCTCGATGGCACAGCAGGCCAACCCGAAGGTTGCCGGCCACATCGACGCCTTGCGCATGTAGCCGGCCAGACCCTCGACGGTGGACAGCAGGAACCCGGCGGGAAGTTTCTCCTCCAGACCCATGGGGCGCCTCCTCTCAGTAGTCCCAGTCGAGGCCGCCGCGCCGCCAGACATAGGCGTAGGCGACGAACACGGTGGCGATGAACAGAACCATCTCGACGAGGGCGAACAGCCCGAGCTGGTCGAAGGAGACCGCGAACGGGTAGAGGAAAACCGACTCGACGTCGAAGATGATGAAGAGCATGGCCGTCAAGTAGTACTTGATCGGGACCCGGCCGCCGCCGGCGGCGTGCGGCGTCGGCTGGATGCCGCACTCGTAGGCTTCCATCTTGGCCCGGTTGTAGCGCTTCGGACCGACGATGAGGCTAAGACCCACCGACACGAGGGCGAAAGCGCCCCCGAGCGCGAGCATGATGACGATCGGCACGTAGGGGTTGGTCATCGTGCGTCGATCCCCTTTCGAGATCGGACCGAGCCAGGCGCTCCCATCCTAGGGGCGTCCTGCGCAGCGTCGCCGCTGCACCCACCGGTGCCAGGGCATCCGCAGGTATGGCGGTGCAGGCCGGCGTTCATGCCGCGGGCGTCGCCTTCGACAGGGTGTTGATGAGGCGGTCCGACATACCCTTGCCGTGTGGTTCGGCGAGGTTGGCCATGATCTTTAGGAGCAGCTTCATCAGAGTCGTGCGGGGCAGGCCGTACTTCGTCGCCAGGCGCATGACCTCGGGGTTGCCGATCGCCTTGGCGAAGTAGCGACCCAGCGTGTAATACCCACCGAGCTCGTCCTTCATGACCTTGGGGTAGGACTGCAGGACCCGCTCCCGGGCGGCATCGCCCTCACGGGCGAAGGCGCTGGTCACCACGTCGGCGGCCAGCCGCGAGGACTCCATGGCGTAGGCGATGCCCTCCCCGTTGAACGGGTTGACCATGCCGCCGGCATCCCCGACGAGGAGCAGCCCGTCGGCGTAGTGCGGCTGGCGGTTGAAGCCCATCGGCAGCGCGGCGCCGCGGATCGGCTGAGTCATCGTCTCGTCGGTGTAGGTCCACTCCGCGGGCATCGTCGCGACCCAGCGCCGCATGACGTCCTTGTAGTCGACGTTGCCGAAGGCCGCGCTGGTGTTGAGGATGCCCAGCCCGACGTTCGACGTGCCGTCGCCCACCCCGAAGATCCAGCCGTAGCCCGGCAGGAGCACCCGCTTGCCGGTCTGCGGGTCGTCGGCCCACAGCTCGAGCCAGGACTCGAGGTAGTCGTCGTTCGTGCGCGGGCTCGTGTAATAGGTGCGCACCGCGACGCCCATCGGCCGGTCGTCGCGCTTGGGCCGGCCCATGGCCAGGGACAGCCGGCTGGAGTTGCCGTCGGCCGCGATGACCAGCGGGGCCGAGAAGCTGCGCTCGGGGCCGACCGCCCGGCCGGCGTCGTCGGTCTCGCGAGCGGTCACGCCGAGGATCCGGCCGGTCGCGTCCCGGATCGGCCCCGTGACGGCGACGCCTTCGAGCAGGTGGGCACCGTTCTTCTGCGCGTGCTGGGCCAGGATGGCGTCAAAGTCCTTCCGCGGCCGCACCAGGCCATAGCCGGGAAAAGCCGAGTTCTCCGGCCAGTCCAGCTGCAGCCGCATGCCGCCGCCGATGATGCGCAACCCGTAGTTGCGGATCCAGCCGTCCTCCTGCGCCGTCGGGATGCCCAGGTGGATCAGCTCCCGCACCGCCCGTGGGGTCAGACCGTCCCCACAGACCTTCTCGCGAGGGAAGCGGGACTTCTCCACGAGGAGGACATCGAGCCCGGACTTGGCCAGATAGGCGGCGGCGGTGGAGCCTGCTGGGCCGGCTCCGACGACGATGACGTCGGCGCGCTGGGCAGCATCCGGCGTGGTGGTCATGGGGCTCTCATCCTGCACTTGTGAACGGTTTCACGAACTCCGACGGGACAGTCTACGGCGTCGACATACCCGCGATGTCGGCGCGCTCGGCGCGCTCGGCGCGCTCCGGGGACGGCTCAGTCCTCGGTCGGCGCGGTGGCGCGGTGCAGCGCGACGATGCCACCGCTGAGGTTGAGCCACGACGGCTCGCACCAGCCCGCGGCCCGGATCTGCTCGGCCAGGGACCGCTGGTCCGGCCACGCCTGGATCGATTCGGCGAGGTAGACGTAGGAGTCGGGGTTGGACGACACGCGCCGGGCGATTCGCGGCAGGGACCCCATGAGATAGCGCCGGTAGAAGCGGCCGAGGGTGGGGTTGGTCAACTGGCTGAACTCGCAGATGACGAGCCGCCCGCCGGGTGTGGCGACCCGACGGAACTCGCGCAGGGCTGCGGCGGTGTCGACGACGTTGCGCAGCCCGAAGGAGATCGTGACGACATCGAAGGAGTGGTCGGCGAACGGCAGGCAGGTGGCGTCCGCCGCGGTGAACGACAGGTCCGGCCGGCGGCGCTTGCCGACCCGCAGCATGCCGAGCGAGAAGTCGGCCGGGACGACCTCGACGCCGCCGTCGGCGAACGGCTCGCTCGAGGTTCCTGTGCCGGCAGCGATGTCGAGGACCCGCTCCCCGGGCAGCGCAGCGGCGGCCGCCAACGTCGCCTTCCGCCACAGCCGGTCCTGACCAAAGGACAGCACGTCGTTGGTCAGGTCGTAGCGCTCGGCGACGTCGTCGAACATCGAGGCGACATCGGTCGGCTGCTTGTCGAGGCTGGCGCGGGTCATGGGCCCATCCTCTCGCGTCGGCGCGGTCACCTGCGCCACCGGCTCAGGCGTAGGCTGTGGGCGCCATGCCGAGCGCACACCGGTCCACAACGGACGCCGCAGGGCCGGGGTCCCGGCTACGCGGCGCGCCGGTCGACTCTTCCCCGGCGCTGGTCGTGCGCACAGTCCCCGTCCCCGCCGCGACATCCGACCTGCTCGACCTGCTCCCGGCCGACCTTCCCCCCGCCGAGCTGCTGACCTGGGTCCGCCGGGGCGAGGGCATGGTCGGGTGGGGGGCGGTCGCGTCATACCGCGGGCGGGGCGCGGCACGGTTCGCCGAGGCTCAGGCGTGGTGGCACAAGGTGGCGTCGCGGGCGATCGTCCGCGACGAGGTTCAGGTGCCGGGCACCGGGCCGGTCGCCTTCGGCTCGTTCGCCTTCGCGGCCCAGTCCGACGACGATTCGGTGCTCGTCGTGCCGGAGGTGCTCGTCGGCCGACGCGGTGCCGTCACGTGGCTGACGACGGTGACCATGGCCGATGGAGCGGTGCCGCACATGCCGCCGGTCGAGCCACCCGTGGCGTCGCCGGTTGCTCCTGCGGCGCCCAGTGAGGTCGCCTTTGCGGACGGGGCGTTGCCGCCGACCCGGTGGGCGCTGGCCGTGCAGGCCGCGGTCCAGAACATCACCGCCGGCCGGCTCGACAAGGTCGTGCTGGCCCGCGACCTCCTGGCCCGCTCGATCGCCCCCATCGATCCGCGCTGGCTCCTCCATCGGCTCGCCGACCGTTACCCCGCCACGTGGGTCTTCACCGTCGAAGGGCTACTCGGCGCCACACCCGAATTGCTGCTGCGTCGCGACAAGGGGCTCGTGACTTCCAGGGTCCTCGCCGGCACGATCCGGCGCAGCGGTGACGACGAGAAGGACCTCGCGCTCGCCGCGTCGCTGGCCCGGTCGAGCAAGGACCTCGAGGAGCACGAGTACGCCGTGCGGTCGGTGGCCGACGCACTGGCCCCGCACTGCTCGTCGATGAACGTCCCGGAGACCCCGTTCGTGCTGCACTTGGCCAACGTCATGCACCTGGCCTCCGACGTGGCCGGCCGCGTGCTCGACGACTCGTCCGCGTTGGAGCTCGTGGCCGCGTTGCATCCCACTGCAGCGGTCTGCGGCACCCCGACCGAGGAGGCCGGTGCGGTGATCGCCGAGCTCGAACACATGGACCGCGGTCGGTATGCCGGCCCGGTCGGCTGGATCGATGCCTCCGGCGACGGTGAATGGGGCATCGCCTTGCGCTGTGGCCGGTATGACGTGCTCGATCCGACCTCGATGCGGCTCTTTGCCGGCTGCGGGATCGTGGCCGGTTCGGACCCCGACGCCGAGGTCGCCGAGTCGGACTCGAAGCTGGTCCCCATGCGCGACGCGCTGTCCGGGAGTTGAGCCGCGGGGCTCTCGAGGCCTCGCACCCCAGCTGGCCCCCAGACCGCGTCGAGTGGTGGGTTCCACGGGCCACACAGGCGCCGCGAGGTGTGGCAGATCGGCAGGGTCCGGCGCGGCGCAGGTGTTCGGCACCAGGCGGTGCAGCACAGGCCTCATACTCAACGGGTGAGTGCCGTGGCGACCGCCCGTGCCGTCCTGGCCGGCCTGTATGCCGGCGGCGTCCGAGACCTCGTCTTGTCCCCCGGCTCGCGTTCGACCCCGTTGGCTCTGGCAGCCTGGGCCGCCGACCAGGCCCGCGACATGACGCTGCACGTGCGGATCGACGAGCGGTCAGCCGGCTTTCTCGCGCTGGGCCTGGCGACGGGATCTCGGCGCCCGGTCGCGGTCCTGACGACATCGGGCACCGCGGTGGGCAACCTGCTGCCCGCGGTCATGGAGGCCCATCACACCGGCCGACGCATCGTCGTCATCAGCGCCGACCGCCCGGAACACCTCCGCGGGACCGGCGCCAACCAGACAACTCACCAGGACGGCCTCTACGGTCGGTTCGCCCCATGCACCGACCTGCCCACCGACACCCCGGCCGACCAGGCGTCCGCGGCGGCCAGCCGCGCCTGCCGACTCGGGGGGCCGGCCCAGGTCAATGTCCAGTTCGACGGTCAGCTGGTGCCGGACGCCGGCGAGCCGTGGTGGGTGCGCCCCGAGGTCGCCGACGCCGACCGGGCGGGCTCGGCGGCCCGATTCCCATCAGCGCAGGGCACCACCGACCCGCCGCTGCGCCTGCGCCGGGGCGTGCGAACCCTGGTCATCGCCGGGGACGACGCCGGTTCGGCCGCCCGGTTGCTCGCCGAGACGGCGGGCTGGCCGCTGCTGGCCGAGCCCACCTCCGGCGCCCGGGCCGGCGAACACGCGATCCAGGCCGGCCGGCTGCTGCTGCAGACGTCACTGCGCGAGCAGATCGACAGGGTCATCGTCATCGGCCACCCGACCCTGTCCCGCCCCGTCACCTCACTGATCAGCGATCCGAGCCTGGAGATCGTCGCGGTGCGCGCCGCGTCCGGGATCGCGACCGACCCCGGGCGGGTCGCCACCGTCGTGGACACCATCCCGACGGTGGCCGCGGACGACAACGGCGGGTCCGACCCCGGTGATGCCGGGTGGCTCCAGACGTGGCGGCACGCCGATCGGCAACTCCGCGCGGGGCTGGGGACACAGATCGCCGCCTGGTCCAGCGAGCTCGAGCCCGGTCTGCTGCACCCGCTCGCGGTGGCCGCCGAGGTCGGGGCGGCCCTCGATCGGGCCGCCACCTTGGTCGTCGGGCCCTCCAGCGTGGTGCGAGACCTCGACGTGGCGATGGCGCCATACGAGCCGCTGGGGCGCCGCTTCGTCGTGGGAAACCGTGGGCTGGCCGGCATCGATGGGATGGTGTCGACCGCGATCGGGGTCGCCCTCGGGCGCGGCAACCGCGAGCCCCGCGCGGGCCTGACGGCGCTGCCCCCGGGCGGTCGGACGCTGGCGGTCCTGGGCGACCTGACCTTCCTCCATGACAGCAACGGACTCCTCATCGGGCCGGACGAGCCGCGCCCCGACCTGACCATGGTGGTCGTCAACGACGACGGCGGAGCGATCTTCGAGATCCTCGAACAGGGCGCCGAGACCAACCGCGAAGCCTTTGAGCGGGTCTTCGGGACGCCCACCGGAATCGACATCGAGACGCTGTGCACCGCGCGGCGGGCGTCATACCGTCGGGCAACCTCGCGAGCGGCGCTCCGTGAGATGCTGAGGCGCCCTGCGCACGGGATCGACGTCATCGAGGTCCGCGCGTCGCGGGCGACGCGGCGTGGGGAGGCCGCGGCGCTGGCTGCCCTGGCCCGCGCGGTCGTCGACGGAGGAACCGCATGAGCGCGAGCGTGGCCCGCGGCAGCCTGTTCATGGCGTCGGGCACGGTGGCTTCGCGGGTGCTGGGGGTGTTCCGCGCCGCGCTGCTCGCCAGCGTCATCGGGGTGGCCGCCACCGGTGACGCCTTCACCACCGCCAACACCCTGCCGAACGTCATCTACATCGTCATGGCCGGTGGCGTCCTGAACTCGGTGCTCGTTCCACAACTGGTCAAGGCCGCCGCGTCGCCGGACGGGGGCGAGGAGTACACGAGCCGGCTGTTGACCATGGCGCTGTCGATGATGTTCCTCGTCACCCTGTTCGCGACGTTGCTCGCCCCGGCGCTGGTGCGCATCTCGGCCGGCGCCTTCACCCCCGAGCAATACCGGCTGTCGGTGGCCTTCGCGGTGATCTGTCTGCCGCAGATCTTCTTCTACGGGGTCTATGCCCTGCTGGGTCAGGTCCTCACGGCTCGGGGCCGACTGCTGGCGTTCGGGTGGGCGCCGGCGTTCGCCAACCTCGTCGCCATCGCGGGACTGATCCTCTTCCCGCTGCGGTATGCCGTGCAGCGCCCACCGCAGGACTGGACCAGCGACATGGTCTGGTTCCTCGGCGCCTGGACCACCGCCAGCGTCATCGTCCAGGCCATCGTCCTCGTCATTGCCGTATGGCGAACTGGGTACCGATTCCGCCCGCTGTTCGGCCTGCGCGGGGTGGGTCTGCGGACCACCTCGACGGTTGCCGCGTGGGCCTTCGCCGGGCTGCTCGTGGCCCAGGCCGGCTATCTCGTCCTGACCAACGTCCTGTCCCGCGCCACGGCGTCGGCAGAACCGGCCATCACGGTCCAGTCGAACGCGATGCTCATCTTCATGCTGCCGCACTCACTGGCCGCGCTGTCGATCATCACCGCGATGTATCCGCGTATCTCGGCCGCCATCCGTGACGCCGACATCGACGCGGTCCGCTCCGACTACGGCCGCGGCGCCGTCGTCCCGGCCGCCCTGACGCTGCCGTCGATGGCCGCCTGGTTCGTGGTGGGATTGCCCGCGACCAAGGTCCTCTACGACGTTTCCGAGGCAGGGCAGGTGGCCACCGCTCAGGCCGCCGCGATCATGCTGCTCGGCGTGGTGCCGTTCGGCGTCGACGTGCTGAACCAGCGGGTGCTCTACGCCTTCGAGGACGGGCGGACCGCCTTCCGGGTGCAGTGCGTCCTGTCCGGCACGGCGCTGCTGGTCAACCTGCTCTCCCTGCTCTTCCCACCCGCGCTCACGGTCCCGATCGTTGCTGCCGGCCTGGTCGCGTCCAACACGGCAAGCGCAACGTATGGCGCGATCATGGTGCGCCGACACATCGGATCGCTCGGCGGCGCAGAGATCTGGGACTCCTGGGGACGGCTGCTCGGTGCCAGCCTGGGTGCCGCCGTTGTCGCCTGGCCGGTGGCGATCGGCGCGACGAGGATTCTGCCCGACTCGCGGTTCGGCAGCCTCGTGGTGGTCCTGCTCGGGGCGGTGTTCTACGGTCTGGCCTACGTGCTTCTGGTCTACGTGCTCCAGGTGCGCGAGGTCACCGCGATGCTTGGGGCCGCGGCCCGTCGGTTCCCGCGGCTGCGGCGTCTCGTCGACTGACGCGGCTCGCCGCACGTCGCCATCGAGTCACTCGCGCCATATCGCCGACAGGGCCGATCAGCCCGCGGTGTCACCGGCTGCCCGCCGCGTCGTCCCCGGCGGGTTGCACGGGCCGATAGGTCATCCCTGGTCGCCCGAGCGATGGCGATCCGTCACTCGACCACCACGAGGTATGGCGATCCGGCGCCGAAGCCCCCGCACACCCCCCGAGCGATGGCGATCGGGCGCTGTGGCCCTCGCACAGCACCCGAAACCCATCGCTCGGCGATGTCAGAAGTCGGAAACCCATCTCTGGCCGACCACTCACCGGCGCCGAAGCCCCCGCACACCCCCCGAGCGATGGCGATCCGTCACTCGACCACCACGAGGTATGGCGATCCGGCGCTGTGGCCCTCGCACAGCGCCCGAAACCCATCGCTCGGCGATGTCAGAAGTCGGAAACCCATCTCTGACCGACCACTCACCGGCGCCCAAACACCCAGAAACGCCGGATCGAGCCGAGAAGAACACTCCCGACTCGATCCGGCGTGGTGGGGCTGAGGGGACCCCACGGTTCTCGCTCCGCTCCGGCCGCTCCGCGAATCACCAGACCCAATAACGCCAGTAGGGACCGGACAAAGAACATGTCCGGTCCCTACTGGCGTGGTGGACGCAATGGAGCGTTGCGGGAACAGACGACCACGGGTTCAGAAGCTCGTTTCCGCATGGAATCAAGGCATCCGCACCGATTCCGAGAACGGAGCCGATGACCCGTTGATCGGCGCGGCGTCGGAACCAAGTAAACGACCTCGAACACGGCTCACGGACAAGGAAGTGGGCGCTATGCGAACAGCCCGCGCGCAGGGTGTGAGCGTGAACGCGCTGGCACGCCAGTTCGGGGTTCACCGGGGCACCGTGTGGGCGAAGACGCGGTGACCACCCCTCCGCCACATCTTCTGAGTGGGCGCTGCTTGGCGGGATGCCTAGAAGGTCTCCCGCGCGAGGGTGAGATAGTCCGCAACGTGCTTTGATCCAATCTCGGCGACGCTGCTCAGGCGAACGTGCTTACGGCCTGACTTGCCGCCCCTGCCCTCAAGATGCCCGTAAATATCCTCGATATACGCGCCGCCGTTGATCTCGACGGAGACATGGTTCTTGTAGGCGTATATCCCGGCAAAGGGTGCTGAGCCGAAGGTGTAGTGCAGGCCACCGTATTTGAAAAGTTCGTCAGCGTCGGGGAACCCGCTTGTGACTAGCTCGCGGAGCTGAGCAACAATTTCGTAATGCCCATCTGCCTGTTCCTCAAGATCCGCGAGAAATCTATCGATCCTGTCGATCATGCCTCGACCGACACCCAGACCGATAGCTCGTTTCCGCCTGGCTCACGGAACTGGAAGCGTCGGCCACCGGGGAAATCGAACGGTTCCACGGTGACGATTCCACCAGCGGCAATGACGGATGAAAGCGCGTCATCAAGGTCTGTAACCTGGAAAATCGCCAACGGCGGCGGTGCTGCTTCTGTGGAAGTTGTCTCGAACGCTATGGTGAAGCCGTCTCCGGCATGAACGTCCACATAAGAGTCCCCGTAGAACGTGTTCTCGTACTGGAACACCTCTGCCATGAACGCAGCCGAGGCTGCCGCGTCGGATGAGTACAACTCTACGGTGGTGAACTTCGCCATACCTTTGAGGATAGTCGCACCGAACTGACACCACCCTGCTCAGAGCACAGGCCACCAGTGAATGATCGACTGCCCGGCTGCTGGTGTCCTGATCACCGGCCCAAGGTTCGCCCATCTTGGTGCGGGCCGCTGTCGTGTGTGTGTGGCTCGGTGTGGAGTTGGAGACGGCGTTCCGCGAGAGCGCGTTCAAAAGAGCTTTCAGCGCTGGGCAGTCAACCATCGCAGCAATCGCAGCAGGGCTCCTGGTCTCCCTCGCCGGCGCAGTGACGTGGGCGGCACGCCGCCATGCGAGACGCGAGAACTCCGACGCTGCGACTCCGGCCACGGAAGCACTGTGAGCATCAACCCTCAGCAATCCCGTCGAGACGGAGAGACCAATGGTGAACCTGCCCTCTGGACGTGCCACCCACCATGACTGCAAGCATGAGTACCCAAGGCTCGCCGAGCCCTACGAAACGACAAAGTCGAACCCCGTCTGGAGTTCGACGACGTCTGAAATTGTGGACCCTAACTCGTACACAACATCACTCGCGTTCGCAGCGGCAGAGGTGGACGGTGTCGCTCAGCCTGCTTCGGCGTCCGTGGACTGGTCGAGGATGTAGAGAACGGCACCGCCCGGCTCCTGATAGGTAGCCATTGCACCACCTGGGATGTCCGCGGGCTCCTCGATCACGCTCAGCGCCTCAGGCCGCTTCGCGTGGAAGTCGGTGACGCTCTCGACTACGAAGATCGGGCCAGCGGGCGCCTGGGGGTCGTTCGCGTCGAGCATAACCTGCACCTCACTCCCGGGCAGGGTCAGCGCGACGGTGGCGTCACCCTCGCGCCATAGCTCGGTGAAACCGAGTCCGTCGCGGTAGAGCGCAAGCGAGGCGTTGAGGTCCGAGGTCGGGATGAACAGGAACTCGAGTTTCATGGCGGGCCTTTCGGTGTCATAACAAGATTTCTTTATAGCGTAACAGTATTATGGTGCCATGCGCGAGTGGGTTCCGGTGTCGTCGTCCCCGAAGGGCCGACTCGTCCTCGCGGCGGTGACTGCCTTCGGAGCACGCGCCTTTGATGAGGTCACAGTCGGCGAACTGTCGGCAGCGGCCGAGGTGACTACTGGCGCGCTCTATCACCACTTCGGCAGCAAGCTCGGGCTGTACGAGTTCGTCCGAGCCGATGTAGAGCGCCGATTGCTGGATCGAATGGAAGGCGCTGCCGCGGCCAGCGGGGCGGATCACGCGACCGCCGTGCGGGCGGCGCTCCTGGTCGGGTTCGACTTCGCCGTCGGCGAGCGATTCCTACGCATTCTGGGAGCGCCTCCGGCCGGATCAGACGGCGATCGCCTCGCTGAAGTGCTCGGCTCGGCCACTGACTCTCCTGTGCTCGGGCGAGTGCTCGCCGCCGCCTGGAGAGCTGCCCTGGCGGCTATTGCTGAGGGCACCGACGCGCAGGAGGCGCGCGCCGCCATCGAAGCGTTTGAGATTCGACTATCGCCATAAGGTTGGACAGTCCCCTCATGGCTTTGCCCCGTATCCACCCACGCCGAGTAGACGTGTGCCGCCGACGGCCGGGCCCACTGCCTGGCTGTAGGTGCGGTCACCAGCCCAGGGACGGGCCGTCAGAGCGCGGGCCACTGTCAAGTGTGTGACGGTGGACATCGACCTGTCGTCGGCGCTCTTTCAGAGCAAAGTCGGCGGCCTCACGCTGTGCTTGCTCGTTGGCGCGGATCTGCTTGATCCGCGCGACGGCCTCAGCGAGGGTGAGGGCGCGTAGTGCCTCGATTTCGGCGCGGGCCTGCTGCGCGGTGCGGGCCTGGTTCTCAGCGTTGGTGCGGGGTCGGGCGTCGAGGTACGCGGCGCGGTTCTTCACCACTGTGTCGGTGCCGAAGATGCGGGCGTAGATGCGCAAGCGCGGCAGGTCGTCCGGTTCCAACGTCTTGCGCACGGCTTTCGCCGCTGTCTCCTGCTGCCCGGCGGCTTCAGTCACGCGGGGATCGGTGTCGATCCGGGGTCGGGTGACGCGCTCGACCCACGATGCGCTGTCCTCGTTCCAGCGGGGCGGCTCACCCCACGCCCTTGTCAGCCGCTGCTCGGCGTGGCGGGCAAGGGTCTGCGCGGTGCGGTGTTCTCTGGTGGCGCGGCGCTTGCCGAACCTGCCGACCGTGCCCAGACAATCGCGCGCGATCTGCTGTGCGGTGTCGGCCTCCTGCCATTCGGCCAACGCCGCCGATGCCTGCTTGGTGAGCGGGGCGGCGACTTCGGCGCGCACCCGTTCGAGCTGCTGGGTTGCGGTGTCCCTGGCCTGGCGTGCGTGGCCGCGTTCGTCGCGCTGCTGCGCGTCCAGGTCGGTGAGCGCATCGGCGGCCCGCCGCCACAGTGCCGCTCGTCGTTCCGCTCGTTCGGCCTGCTGGGTGCGGGCAGCTATCTCGGTGCTGACGAGCTTGACGGGGCCATCGTCGACCAGACCCCGCACCGCTTCTGCTGCGCGCTGGGTGGCGTCGGCCAGGCCTCGATCGGCGCGGTCGCGCTCTACGGCGTCGATGAACTGCTGCCGCGCATCGGCCGTATTCTCGGCGATGACGTGTAACTGGTTCTCCTGCTTGCCTCGGGTCATACCGACGTACACGGCGGCGCCGCTCATCGCGTCGCTGAGGATCGTGTGCGACCCCTTGGCGGTGACGCCCTGCACCCCGTAAGCGGTCGAGGCATAGGCAAGGTGAGCGTGCTCGATGACGTAGGCGGCAGGCAGGTGGACGGTGTGCTCGCGCTTCCGGTCGTTGCGTGCCTCAACCGCCCATATCGCCCCATCGTCTGCAACGTGTTGCACGATCCACAGTTGCCGGTTCGCCACACCCAGGCCGGTGTCGTTCTTCCGCGTTTGGATCAGGTCACCGCGCCCGATGGGAAGCCCATCCGATCCCGTGGCGGTCACCTGATCGTCTACGGCTGCGGTGTGGGTGCGGTGGTCGCGGATGCGCTCGTTCAGGCGGGCGGCCTCGTCGTTGGTGGCGACTGTGACCGTCTCCCCCTCCTCCCTGCGCTGGGCAATGTGCTCGCGCAGACCATCGGCATCGGTGTGCAGCCGGATCAGTCCGAGTGCCGTGAGCTGATCGAAGATCGCGCCGGGATCGGCCCGGTCGCGCAACCGCACCGATAGTTCCGCGTAGGCGGGGTCGGTGAAGCGGTGGACTTCTGCCATGTCGATGGTGCGGCCCCGGATCGTTGCGGCCATGTCGAGCCCCCCGCCCCTGCCGACTGCGGGGAGTTGCGCCCGGTCGCCGACGAGCGCGAGGGTCGCGCCGTGCTCGGCAGCGACGGCGAACAGGGCGAGCGCGGTGTCTTGGTCAAGCATCCCCGCCTCGTCCACGATCACCCGCTCACCTGGTGCGAGCTGCGAGGCTTTCGGCACTCCGGCATAGGGGCGCCCGGTCTCGGAGTCGGTGTCGCCGGGTGCGAGGCGCGTCCATACGCCGTCGCGGTTCCAGCGCCAGCCGTGGGCGTGGACGAGTGCCGCAACGCTCGCGGTGGGGGTGCCGAGTTCTTGTTGCGCAACATCAGCGGCTTTCTTCGTCGGCGTCACCACCCGCGACGCCCTGCCCTGATCGGCCGCGGCCTCGATAGCAACACCCAGCATCGTCGTCTTCCCGCTGCCCGCTGCACCCTCCACGATTACCAGCGGGTCGGTGGAGGCAAGGGCTGCGGCGGCCCCGGCCTGGTCCGCGTCGAGGCAGGCGGCCTGCACCACCCCCTGCACATTCGGCACCGCCGGCTCAGTCTCGGGTACTCGTGCGGCGATGAGGTCGCGGAGCTCGGTTTCGGCCTGCATGACGCGCACACTCGTCAGATGCGCCACATGCTCAAGCGCCGGTGCGTCTGGTGGCAGGATCGTGAAGCAGTCCTCCAACGCCAACCGCGACGCGGCCGTGATGAAGTCGCGTATCTCGGCGGGTGTCGCTTGCACGCCGTGCTCGGTCATGATCCGGGTCGCGTGCTCGGTCACAGTGTGGGCCGACCATGCGGACTCGGCAGCGGCGCAACGATCCAGCGTGCGCGATGCAACCTCCTGCACGGACAGATCATCGAGCGACACCGAGGCGATAGGCTCGGGCCGCTGCCAGGTGTCGGGGGCGTATCCGGCCTCGCGTAGCTCTGTCACCCATGCGGCTTCGTCGCCCAGAGTGGTGGGCTTCTTCGCGGGCCGCTCATACGCCCACGCCTCGGCTCGCAGGCGCGAGGCGACGACTGGCCCGATGCTCTCGCCGGGGTGCGCTTCGTTCCATGCGGCTTCGAGGCGGTCGAGGTTCCGGCGCACCTGTACGCCACGCTTGCTCATCACGCCGTTGTAGGGCTGCAATTCGGTGACTTCGCCGGTTGCGGGGTCGAGGGTCAGGCCGTGCCGGTCGAGCACATCGGCAAGCTCCGGGCTGGCAGCAATCACGGCAGTACCGAGGGCACGGATCGCGCCTTGCTGCCGGAACAGCGCAGCGGTGAACAGACCACGCCACTTCCCCGCCGCGAACACGCGGGTGCCGATCTGCATGTGAATGTGCCGGTGCGGATCACCCGCCCGACTCGTGCGGTGCGTGATCCCGACGACGTGCATCTGCTCCATGGGTACGACCTCCTGCGCCCCCAGCGACCCCACGCGGGTCACGGAGTGCTGGGCGAGCCAGCGCCGAATCTCCGAGAGCGCGTCCTGCTGGGCCGCGTCGAGGGCTTCGGAGACCTCCGGGTGCAGCGCAGCGGCGATCGACAGCGACTTGGGCGTGTTGATGACCATCTCCATGAACCGGGGCGAGGCCTGCCGATCCAACCCCGCCCGGCGCGGCTTGCCCATCGACTCGCCCGTGAGCGGGTTCGTCCAGTCCACCCACCCCGCATACGCCACAGGGTCAAGGGCCAGCTCAGCAGTCACCGCGCCCGCCCCGTCCAGCGCCGCGAACTGCGAAACGGTCGTCTCCGCGCCCAGGTAGTAGTCGTCAGCGCGTGAACGGTCGGACTCGACATAGCGCAGCGCATCGGCCCCGGTGCCCCGGAACGGGATCACGCCGCCATGCATCTCGACCACCTTCAATCCGCCGCTTCGCTCAACTAGCGTATCAGCAACTACGGCACTTAGGATACGTTCATTCACTGAGAAAGAGGCGAGAAGCGTGGAGGTTGCTCGGAGCAGGCGGCGGGATGCGGAAGCACGGCGGCGTGTGGAGCGGGCATGCGACAATGGGGTATCTGACGAGAGGGACGATTGTGAACATGGGCATGGTCTTGGGAGACCTGGGCTCCTGCGCTTCGACGCGGGAGCCGTGCCCTGGTGATCGCCTCGTCGTGAGGTAGCCGTCCTCGTACTCCGCATCGAAGTGCTGCTGACCCCTGCACTTTCGATTCTTCAGGAGTACCCCCATGTCCACGATTCGATGGACGGAAGACGGCCACGACCGCGCGGCCCGCTGGCATTCGGAAAGCGACGCCCCCGCGCCCTCCCGCATCGTCATCGTCGGCGATGACACCACGGCGAACACGGCCTACCGCCTCGCCCGCGAGGGCGTTGGGCTGTTGTGGCGCGGCGACTACCACAACGCCCGCCAGTTGCTTCGCGCGGTGGCGCGGCGGGTGGACGGCCATGCTGCCCGGCGCAGCGGTGTCACGTCGGACTTCTTCGCGTACCGGGCGGCCAAGGCCGAGCGCGCCCGCGTGCTCAGCAGACTCATCGTGGAGCTGGATGCCGATCACGCCCTGCGGCTGCGGCGCGCCCCGGAGGTGCAGCAGGCGTGCCGGGATGCCTACGGCGAACCCGAGGGGCCGATGTGCGTTTCCCTGACCGAGCTGCACGGCGTGCTCTCCGCCCGTGGATGGCACGAGCGGGGCGTGCCGATCCCTGCCCTGGATGCGCGCATTCACCCCTGCTACGGCGTGTTCTCACCCGTGCGCGGCGAGTACATCGACCTCCTCGCTCGCGCACCGCTCCCCGCGAGAACGATGACTGCGTTCGACCTCGGCACCGGCACTGGCGTCCTCGCCGCGGTGCTCGCTCTTCGGGGGGTGCCGCAGGTCACGGCGACCGACATCAACCCACGCGCAGTGGCATGTGCGCGCGCGAACCTCGCGCGCCTCGGCTACGCCGAGCACGTCCGGGTGATCGAGACCGACCTATACCCACGAGGACGGGCCGACCTGATCGTGTGCAACCCGCCGTGGATTCCCGCACGACCGACTTCGGCGCTGGAACAAGGCATCTACGACCCCGACGCGGACATGCTGCACCGCTTGCTCGACGGCATGGCCTCGCACCTGACACCACCCAAAGGTCGTTGTTCAAACCGCCGACAACAGCGGTTTGAGGTCCAGATCCGCTGTCCGTTCCTTGTAGCGGACAGCGCGGTCCTGGATTTCGGGGTAGTACTCCTCAACGGCTGCTTCGATGTCGGGGACGAACATGGCCTTGCGTTCGCAGTTAGTGCGTTTGGAGTGCCTGCCGATCAGCTCCTCGTGCAGGGTGATGGTCGAGTAGTTGCCGGTCGCGTACGCCTCGAATGCCCAACGGACGAGACCGGCCCGTTCGGGGTCGGGTTCGACGATGCGCATCTCGCGTCCGAGCTCGTCACGCTTGGTGACGTTGAGATACCCGATGGATGCCTTGCCGTTTGTGCCGCCAGTACGGGCCTTTTGGTTCATGCCTTTGGAGACTTCACTGGCGAGGTTGCGGCTGTAGAACTCAGCGATCGTGGACATGATGCCGTGCAGCAGCATCCCGGAAGGTGTCTCGTCGATGTTCTCCGTCGCCGAGACGAGCATGACCCCGGCCTCTTTCAAAGCCAGATGGATCGACACGTCATCAGCGCGGTTACGAGCGAGCCGATCGACCTTGTGAACGATGCAGTAGGCGATCTGGTTGGCCTTGACGTACTCGATCATCCGGACCAGGTCAGGACGGTCTGCCCTGCGGGCGGATTCACCCGCGTCGACGAACTCCTCGACGACGATGGCATTCAGCTCACGTGCCTTGCGAAGATTCGCCTCTCTACCTCGTAATCGCGAGCGTACGAGGCCGCGTCAATGAGCAGCCCATCCTCCTCGGTCGGGGTCGCTTCGGCTTCTTTGAGCTCGGCGACGATGTCTTCGCTGGACGGACCCGTGCCTGGCGCGGCGGATGCACCCGTGGGGCTGGCGAGCAGGGCTGCGAAGACGGCGAGACCCGCCAGCGCCGTGGCACACACTCGCACACGCGAGTTCACCGCCAGGCGCGACTCAGATCGTGGCATCATGATTGAGCGGGGCATCATTACTCCTTCTCGAATGGCGGAGCCGCTGACTGCGGCTCGTGAGCGAGACAACAGGTGTCGCCCACTTGTCCTATCTATTTCGCGGGCGGGCGTTCTGTTTCCGCCCGGGGGTCAGGAGCAGGCCAGCTTGGTGATCGTGGCGTTCGTGTTCGCACCAGTTCACCCTCCCACCGCCTTCGCCGCGGCGTCGGTGAACGCTGAGAGGGTGAGCACGACGTCACCACCGTCCCAGGTGACCTCGTTCCAGCCGGTGCGAGTGCCGCCTAGGCGCTCATCCAGCACCGCAGCGATCCGCTCATCCATCGAGTCGGTGGTCTTCGCGGTCGCCGGAGCTGCCGCGAAGATGGACAGAGCGATGATTGCGGTGGTGATGAGGGCGGTGATTTTCACGTCAGTTCCTGTTCCATGCGTAGTAGCTCACGACAGCGGGTGACCGCACGTCGGTCCGGCTGTTTCCGGTGTAGATCGTCTCGACCGCAAGGATCACGCCCTGCTCGGGAGAGATGAGGATGCTGTCGGCGTACTCGCCGTCACCGCGCTGGGTACTAAGCACAAAGGCGGACCTGCCCAGCCTGTCAGTGGTCTGCCCGACCATCTCGATGTCGGTCAAGGTCGCCAGGTAGCCCAGGAGGGCTGCTTCCTGGGTCGGGACCAGCGCCTGTTCCGTCCAGGAGGATCGTGATGGCTTGGATCGCTGTGCTCGCGCTTGTGTCCGCGCCAACAACCGCGCTCAGGAACTCCCGCACCTCGTCGGCAGAGGTCGGTACTGGGGAAACGAACGCATATCCGTACTCACCAGGAGGGTAGCTCTCCTCCCACAGCAGCGTCCTTTCCTCCGCAGCGCTGCCAATCGTGGCGCCCAGGCAACTACTGTCGACCACTGTCTAACAACACTCGGGAACTCTGGTAGGGTTCGTGTGTCTAAGGTTGACTCGCGTACGTTCAGCGTACGTTCAGGAAAAACCATCTCGCACACACTGCGAGGTTGCTCACACAAGAAAGGTAGGTAAGGCATGCAGTCGCAACGACGCAAAACTTTCGGGGGAGGGCGTCGGGCACGTGAAGTGTTCAGCGTGGCTCTGACTTTTCTCCTCGTTTTGATAGGTATGGCGGGGATCACAGCCCCAGCAAATGCTGCTCCGATCCCATCGGACAAAGTTTCGGTCACGTTTGAGAACGAAAGTGCAGACGGTGGACCGACCGCGGCATGGGATTGGTTCAAGTACACGGTCAATCTCAATAATCTTGATGGTCTGCCCGCCGGTGACACCACTGTCGTCGGGATTGACACGACTATCTTCGGGGGTATGCAGAACACTACCTTGTTCCTGAATTCGGATGGAACATCGAGCGCCGCTTCTCAAGCGGACACGGTAGCGCAAATGGATGTGAATGGATCAGCGGGAACAATGACGTTCACTCTGACCGACTATGCATCGACCCATGCCAACGTGAACGCTCAAGGGTACATCACCGCGCAAATTACAAGCTCTATTAACCGGGGCGAAACCCAGCCGATCACGGTCACTATTGACGGAGTAGAAACCCCAATCGGTGAGGTTGAGGTGCTCGAGTGTGGTGGTGAAGGTCAAGATCCTTGCCCAACGGTCCCCGCCGGTGCAGGCAAATGGGGTGGCGATAACGGTGATGGGACAGGCAGTGTCACTATCATGACTCCCGTATTCGAAAATGCGACCGGTATCAAGGTCGTGGACACGCTAACCTCGAGTTCGCAGTCCATCAACGGCGTCAACTGGGTGCGCGCATATGATTGCGTCACCACATGGGGTGACGAAGGCCTGCTTGACGGGAGTAACAACTGCGCTTCCGGGAACTATGCTGCAGCAACCGCTGTACCTGACGGTGATGCGGGCAATAGCTGGATACTTTCCACCGACCTTGAGAACGCGTTCTTGCAGCTCAATCTCAGTATGACCTTCACGGGTTCCGGTCCTTGGACCGATACTGCCACGATCACCAAAGATGGTGAGGAGTTTTCTGAGAGTGCAACAGTCCGCAAGTACGACGCCGGCGGTGGTGGTTCTGGTGAACTCGTCGCAGTTGTCCCGGTTGTACCGGTTGTGAATCCGGCGGAGTGCACGGTTGAGGATCAGGGTTCCACGGTGTGGGAGACTGTCGCGCAGCCGGAGAACGGTAACGGCATCACCTACGGTGACGTGAGCGTCGATGGCGATCATGTCGCAACGCTGACCGCTACTCCTGCTGAGGGTTACGTGTTGGATGGTGAGGCACTCGGTGAGGGTTGGACTCTCAATGAGGATGGCACCGCGACCTGGACCAAGCAGCTCACCTCCAAGGATTGCGCGGCAACACCTGTTGTGAAGCCGCCCACTCCTGGCCTTCCGGCCACTGGTGGCACCTTGCCGTGGGGGCTTGCTGGCGGTGCAGCAGTTCTGCTGTTGGCTGGTCTTACCGCTGTTGCGGCGGCTAAGTGTACTGACCACGGAGATTGAGTACGCGCGGCGGGTCTGCTGGACATAGGGGAAGACCTCTGAGTGAAGTGTGGGACTTACGACAGAACCCATTTCACGAAACAGAGGTCTTCCATGCCCCACCGTA
>JBPOIZ010000117.1:0-7493 GCA_052034115.1 Actinomycetota bacterium | reverse complement strand
CATCACCGGACCGGTCCACGTCGGCGCCGAGGAGGTCCGCGGCGAGGTCTGGATCGTCGATGGGTCCATCACCTTCGAGCGTCCGCTCTCCGATGCCTCGGTGGTCACCATCCGCGGCCATGTCCTGCCGGGGTATGTCGATGCGCACTGCCACGTCGGCCTGGACGGCCAGGGCGCGGTCTCCGACGAGGTGGCCGAGCAGCAGGCGCTGGCAGACCGCGATGCCGGCACGCTGCTCATCCGGGACGCCGCCGTGCCCGGGGACACCCGATGGATGGACGAGCGGGCCGACCTGCCGAAGGTCATCCGGGCCGGGCGCCACATCGCCCGCACCCGCCGCTACGTGCGCAACTACGCCCACGAGGTCGAGCCGGACGAGGTGGTGGCCTACGTCCGGGCGGAGGCCCGCCGCGGTGACGGCTGGGTCAAGCTCGTCGGCGACTGGATCGACCGGGACCGGGGCGACCTGGCCCCCTGTTGGCCGGACGAGGTCGTCGCGGCCGCGGTGGCAGCGGCCCACGAGGAGGGCGTCCGCACCACGGCGCACTGCTTTGGGGAGGAGTCCCTCCACCAGTTCGCCGCCGCGGGCAGCGACTGCGTCGAGCACGCCAGCGGTCTTCGGGAGGACACCATCGAGGCGTTCGCGCAGCGGCAGATCGCCATCGTCCCGACGCTGATCAACATCGAGACCTTCCCCTCGATCGCTGCTGCGGCCGGGGGGAAGTACCCCACCTACGGCGCGCACATGCTCGACCTGCATCGGCGACGGTTCGCCACGATCGGGGCCGCGCACGATGCGGGGATCCCGATCTACAACGGGACCGACGCCGGGGGAGTGCTCGCGCACGGCCTCGTGGCGCAGGAGGCAGCCCTGCTCGTGCAAGCCGGTATGTCGACCACCGAGGCCATCGCCGCCACCACCTGGGCCGCTCGGGCTTGGCTCGGGAGACCCGGTCTCGAGGAGGGCGCCGACGCGGACCTCGTCGTGTTGGCCGAGGACCCGTTCGCCGATATCACCGCCCTGCGCTCACCGCGGCACATCCTGCTGCGCGGTGCGCTGATCCGCTGACCGGTGCGACGTGCCCCGGTAGGGGTGTCGAGTAGGCCACAATCGGCGCATGGATATCTCGGCTCGCACCGACTACGCCGTCCGGGGCATGCTCACCTTGGCCCAGGCGCAACGGGCCGGCGCCGGTCGAGTGGCTGCGGAGCACATCGCCGAGCGGCAGGCCTTGCCGCGCAAGTTCCTCGAGGCGATCCTCGCCGACCTGCGCCGCGCCGGGCTCGTGTCGAGCTTGCGCGGGTCCAACGGTGGGTACGCGCTCGCCTTGCCGGCGGACCAGATCAGCCTGGGTGACGTCTTTCGGGCCGTCGATGGTCCGCTGGCGGAGGTCCGGGGACTTCGCCCCCACGACATGGCCTACCGCTCCCCGGCGGACCATCTGCCAACGGTGTGGGTCGCCGTGCGAGCGAGCCTGCGCCGCGTGCTCGACGAGACCACGCTGGCCCAGGTACGCGACGGTCAACTGCCGGAGCACGTCCAGGCGTTGAGCGAGGATCCCGGCGCCTGGCGCAACCGTTGACGGCATCGCGCCGCGGGATCGCGGTCCGAGGCGCCACGAAGCACCTGGCCCGTGGCGCGGTCCCAGGCCGGCACATGGCATAATCGAGCGCTGTACCCGCCCGCGCGGCCCCTCTCTCCGTCGCGACGCGTGTCCACTCGCAGCACGCAGCCCCGTCCGTTTTCCCCAGATGAGCGCTGCGCGTCGCACCGAACTCGAACAGGAGACACCACAACCGTGGCCGTCAGGATCCGCTTGAAGCGCATGGGCAAGATCCATGCGCCGTTCTACCGTGTCGTCGTCATGGACTCTCGCTCGAAGCGCGACGGTGAGGCCATCGAGGAGATCGGCAAGTACCACCCGACCGAGAACCCTTCGGTCATCGACATCGACTCGGCCCGGGCGCAGTACTGGCTCGGCGTCGGCGCCCAGCCCAGCGAGCAGGTGCTCGCCCTGCTGAAGGTGACCGGCGACTGGGCGACGTTCAAGGGCGAGGACGCCCCGGCTGTGCTTCAGGTCAAGGCCCCCAAGCCGTCCAAGAAGGACCTCTACGAGGCCGCGGTCAAGGCCGCCGGGACGAGCCTGGACACCAAGGGCACGGCGACCACGCCGCGCAAGAAGGCTGCCAAGGCCGAGGCGCCCGCGGACGAGGCCCCGGCCGCTGCGGCCGACGCCGCGGAGCAGGGCTGACCCCGTGCTCGAAGAGGCCCTGGAGCACCTCGTCAAGGGGATCGTCGACCACAGTGACGATGTCACCGTTCGGCGTCGCGACCTGCGCCGGGGCACGGTCCTCGAGGTCCGCGTCCACCCGGAGGACCTGGGTCGGGTGATCGGCCGTTCCGGCCGCACCGCAGGTGCCATCCGCACCGTCCTCGGGGCTATCTCCGGCCGCGGAGACGTTCGAGTCGACATCGTCGACACCGACCGCCGCTGACGCACTCGATACGAGGCCCCGCCGCATCCCGCGGCGGGGCCTCGCGTCGTGCCGGCGAGTTGACCCCTGGAAGGATGACCCCATGAGCCACGTCGTCGCCCGGGTCGGCAAGCCGCACGGCATTCGCGGCGAGGTGACGGTGCAGGTGCACACCGATGACCCACGGGGCCGATTCGTGGTCGGCGCGATCTATGCGACGCAGGCCCGACCGGGCAGCGGCGTGCCCCACCGGCTCACCCTCCGCTCGGCGCGAGACCACAACGGGACCTGGTTGCTCGCCTTCGAGGAAGTGCCGGACCGCACCGGTGCGGAGGGGCTGCGCGGGACACGGCTGCTCACCGACCCGTCAGCGGGCTCGGATCCGGACGGACTCGGCGCCGCGGACGGGGCCTCGGCCGCGGACGAAGGCTGGTACGAGGAGGAACTCGTCGGGCTCGACGTGCTCTCGGTGTCCGGTGACCGCGTCGGCACCGTGGCCGGGCTGGAACTCGGTGCCGCCCAGGACCGTCTCGTCGTGCGCCGTCTCGACGGCGGCACGGCATACATCCCGTTCGTCGCCCACCTGGTGCCGACCGTGGACGTGCCCGGGCGACGGGTCCTCATCGACCCACCGCCCGGCCTGCTGGAGCTCGACGCATGAGGATCGACATCGTCACGATCTTCCCGGAGTATCTCGCTCCGCTGCGGCTGTCCCTTCTCGGCTCGGCCACCGACGCGCGCCTGCTCGACATCGTGATCCACGACCTGCGTGACCACACCCACGACCGTCACCGCACGGTCGACGACACCCCCTATGGCGGGGGAGCCGGCATGGTGATGAAGCCCGAGCCGTGGGGTGAGGCGCTCGACCACGTGGGCACCGTGGGGCCGGCCGGGGTGCGCCCGCACCTCATCGTCCCCAGCCCGGCAGGCGTGCCGTTCACCCAAAGCATGGCCAGGGTGTTGGCTGCGGAGCCCTGGCTCGTGGTGGCCTGCGGGCGCTACGAGGGGATCGACGAGCGGGTGATCGAGGAGGCCGCCGAACGCGGGCCGGTCAGTGTGGTCTCGCTCGGCGACTACGTCCTCAACGGTGGCGAGGTGGCTGCCCTCGCGATCATCGAGGCCGTCGGCCGTCTTGTCGAGGGCGTCGTCGGCAACGCCGAGTCGCTCGTGGAGGAGTCGCACGAGGGCGGCCTGCTGGAGTATCCGGTCTTCACCAAACCGCCGGTATGGCGTGGGCGTGCCGTCCCGGAGGTGCTACGCAGCGGCGACCACGGCCGGATCGCCGCGTGGCGGCATGAGCAGCGGGTCCGACGCACCGTGTCGCGCCGCCCGGATCTGCTCCCGGCATCCGCCGCTGCTGACGTCGGCGATCTGAGCGCCGTCCTGGCCCGGCCCGCGGACGCCGAGGAACTGCTCGTCCTGCAGCGCTGCTGTTGGGTGCCGGAGGGGCGGGCGAACCAGGCGTTCGACATACCGCCGCTCGTCGAGGAACTCGACGAGGTCCGGGCCGGACTGGGCGCATGGCATACCTGGGTGGTGCGGGTCGGTGGGCGCCTCGTCGCGTCGGTGCGCGGACGGGTCGATCCGGACGGCGGGTGGGAGATCGGCCGGCTGATGGTGGCACCGGATCTGCAGGGCCGGGGTCTGGGGCGATGGCTGCTGGCGCACGCCGAAGCGGCGGCGCCGGGCGAGGTGGATCGGGTCTGGCTCGTCACCGGGGACCACAGCACCCGCAACCAGCGGTTCTATCGACGGGCGGGCTACCGAGCCCAGCCGACGAGTCCGATCCCCGGCACGCGACGGTTCGTCAAGCTGCTGCCCGAGCGCTGACCTGCGTCCGTGTGGCGCGGGGGTCGCAGCGACCGCCGCATCGAGCCGTGCGACCGTTGCGGCGGCGGCGGCTCGGGGGCGGCCGGGCTGCATCCCGGCCGCATCCCGGCCGGCCCAATTCGGTGGCGCCCTCGGTCGGCCGCGCCATACCCTCGGCGAGACGTATCCCCGATCCGAGGAGGCCCGGTGTTCCGCTGACGACGGTTTTCGCGGTGCCCGCCACCTGGCGCGCGCCACCGACCCTCGCCCGCACGGAGCGCCCCCATGCCCCACATCCGCCTCACCGACCTGGCCTTCGCCTGGCCCGACGGCACGTCCGTCCTCGACGGCGTCGATCTGACCCTTTCCGCCGGACGCACCGGGCTGATCGGTGCGAATGGGACCGGCAAGTCCACGCTGCTCCGCCTCGTCGCCGGGCTGGAGCGACCGACCCGCGGGGTCGTCGAGGTGTCCCATCGGCCCGAGTACCTCCCGCAGCGGCCGGTCGTCGTCGGCGAGCGGGTCGAGCACCTGCTCGCGGTGGCCCCCGTGCGGGCCGCGATCCGCGCGGTCGAGGGGGGATCGGTCGCCCCGGGTCACTTCGAGGTCATCGGGCAGGACTGGGATGTCGACGAGCGCGCACAGGGGGTGCTCGATCGGCTCGGACTCGGGCACCTTGGGCTCGAGCGCCCGACGGTCACCCTCAGCGGGGGCGAGGTGACCTTGCTCGCTCTGGCCGCCCGGCTGCTGCGCCGGCCGGCGGTCCTGCTCCTCGACGAGCCCACGAACAACCTCGACCGCGCGGCCCGGCAGCGGTTGCTCGACACCGTGCTCGGCTTCTCCGGCTGCCTGGTGGTCGTCAGCCACGACCGGGAGTTGCTCGGGAACGTCGACCAGATCGCCGAGCTGAGGGATGGATCGATTCGGCGTGTGGGTGGCGACCTGACCTCGTTCGAGGCGGTCGTCGCGGCGGAGCAGGCCAGCGCCGAGCAGCGGGTCCGGTCCGCCCAGGCCACCGTGCGCCGGGAACGGGCCGACCTGCAGGCACAACGGACCCGCCAGGCCCGCCACGACCGCTTCGGGAGGAACGACGCGGCCCGCTCAGGGATGCCGAAGTTGGCCGCCGATGCCCGGCGCCGTCGGGCGCAGGAGAGCGCAGGGCGGCTCGGCGACCTCCACGAGGAACGGCTCGCCGACGCCCGGGGGCGACTCGACGAGGCCGAGCGTGCGCTGCGCTCCGACACCCCCATCGCCGTGGACCTGCCGGGGACGGCGGTGCCCAGCCAACGGGTCACGCTGTCGCTGCATCGACTCCAGCTGGCGACCGGTCAGGTCGTCGACCTGGAGCTGCGCGGGGCGGACCGGGTGGCGCTGCTGGGCCCCAACGGAGTCGGGAAGACCACGTTGCTGAGGGCGATCGTGGAGCTCGGGCCGGACCGCGCGGTCAGCACGCCGGTTCCGATCAGGTATCTACCCCAGGGCGCCGACCTGCTCGACGACACCCTCAGCGTCCTGGACAACCTGCGGGCCGTGGCCCCCACGACACCCCCAGGTGCGGTCCGCAGCCACCTGGCGCGGTTGGGTCTGCGTGGCCCGCGCGCCGAGCAGCTCGTGGGCACCCTGTCCGGCGGCGAGCGCCTCCGGGCCACCCTGGCCGCGCTGCTGCTCGGCGAGCCGCCGCCGCAGTTGCTGCTCCTCGACGAGCCGACGAACAACCTCGACCTGTCCTCCGCGGCCCGCCTGCGCGAGGCGCTGACGGCATACCGGGGTTCGCTGATCGTCGTCAGCCACGACAGTGCCTTCCTGGCCGAGATCGGGCTGACCCGATGGCTTGTGCTGGAGCCGACCGGGCTGCGCGAGGTGACCGAAGCCGAGGCGACTGCGCCGTAGGCCGGATGACGCGTCGGGCCGGCTCAGAGCGGTTCGCCGACGTCGATCCGGTTGCCGTCGGGGTCGGCGAAGACAAAGGCGCGCAGACCATATTCCTGGTCCCGCAACCCCTTGACGATGCGCACCCCGCGGGCCACCAGCCGGTCGTAGAGCGCCGTCGCGTCATCGACCATGAGGTGGGCGACGTTGATGGTGCCGCCACGGTGCCCGGGCGAACGCGACAGGTGCAGTTCCGCTGCGTCTCGCTCGACGATGGCGAACCCGACCGGGTCGCCGTTGGTGAAGGTGCAGGTCATGCCGAGCACCTCGGTGTAGAAGTGGACGGCGGCGTCGATGTCGGACACGAGGATGCCGGGGGCAGCGCGCCCGAAGCGGGGCAGCGGCGGTGCGAACTGATCGGGCATGACGGGAGTCCTTTCGCCCTGAGGCGCGACCGGCGCGCAGTCCGAGTGAGGCGGTGCTCACCACGGGGCCGGGACGGGACGGGGCGGTGCCCGATGACGCAGCGACGATAGCAGCGTCCAGCGCCAAGCTGGCCGATTTCTCGGCGCGACCGCCACTCTGGCAGAATGTCCCGTTGCACCCGGCATTGCAGCGGCCCCTGCCACAGGGGGAGCGACTCGTCGCGCGGCCCGCCGGAGCATCTCAGCTGATCACACCCCGCGGTGACCTGTGGCACCACGAGAAAGCGATATCGCCATGCACCAGCTCGACGACGTTAACAAGGCGTCCATGAAGGACGACGTCCCGGGGTTCCGCGCCGGTGACACCCTCAAGGTCCACGTCAAGGTCGTGGAAGGCAACCGCTCCCGGATCCAGGTCTTCCAGGGTGTCGTCATCCGCCGTCACGGCGGCGGCATCGGCGAGACCTTCACGGTGCGCAAGGTCAGTTTCGGCGTCGGCGTCGAGCGGACCTTCCCGGTCCACTCGCCGATCATCGACAAGATCGAGGTCTTCACCCGTGGCGACGTGCGCCGGGCGAAGCTGTACTACCTGCGCGATCGCGTCGGCAAGGCCGCCAAGGTCAAGGAGAAGCGCGACTTCTGAGTCGTGCGCCGGTGGCCCCGCCGCCGGTCCGTCGGTCCCGCTGTCACTGCCCGGGCCTACGATGCGCTTCGTGATCCCCACCTCATCGTCCGCCGCCCTCGGGGCGTCCGAAGGCTGCACCCATGAGCGCTGACGACCTGGAGCAGTACGAGGCCGAGATCGAGCACCAGCTCTTCCAGGAGTACCGAGACGTCTCGCCCACGTTCCGGTTCGTGGTCGAGACCGAGCGCCGCTTCTACCTCGCCAACACCGTCGAGCACACCGTCCAC
>JBPOIZ010000065.1:0-10206 GCA_052034115.1 Actinomycetota bacterium | reverse complement strand
CGTGTCGTCCGATCCCCGCGGCGGTCAGGAGGAGCAGGCCCAGGACGACACCCATCGCCCACCCGAGCCCGGCCTGCCACCCGGCAAGGACGATGGCGACCTCGGTGAAGAACAGGACGAACGGCGGGAAGCCGAGCAGCGCCGCGGTCCCGGCGAGGAAGGCAGCGGCGAGGTCTGGCCGGCGCGCCATGAGACCGCGCACGTCGCTAATCCGGGTGCTGCCCTCGGCGGTGAGGATTCGTCCGGCCTGGACGAACAGCGCGGCCTTGACCAGACCGTGGGCCAGGATGTGGACCAGGACTGCCGCGGTGGCCAGGCGCCCGCCGATCCCGGCTCCCACGGCCATCAGGCCCATGTGCTCGATGCTCGAGTAGGCCAGCAGCCGCTTGTAGTCCCGCTGGGTCAGCACCAGCGCGGCCGCGACGGCCAACGACAGCAGGCCCAGGGTCAGCAGCACCCCGCGCATGAAGCCGATGCCGAGGACCGCATCGGCGAGGGTCTTGATCCGCAAGATCGCATAGAGGGCGACGGACAGCAGGACCCCGGACATCAGACCGGAGACCGCCGCCGGGGCCTGGGCGTGTGCGTCGGGCAGCCAGGAGTGCATGGGCGCCAGCCCGGCCTTGGTCGCGAAGCCGAGGGTGGCCAACGCGATCGCGAGTTTGGTCACGGCGGGGTCCAGCCGCCCGGCGCCCGCGACGAGGCCGTACCAAGACAAGGTGGGGTCGCCGCCGGCTCGGGCGGCGGCATACAGCAGCACGATTCCGAAGAAGGCGATCGCCACCCCGACCGAGCCGAGAACGACGTACTTCCAGGCCGCCTCCAACGGGGGGCGTCCCTGGTGGTAACCCACGAGGAACGCGGTGGTGATGGTCGTGGCCTCGATGGCCACCCACAGCACCCCGAGGTTGTCGGCGAGCACGGCAAGGCTCATCGAGGTCAGGAACAGGCACACCAGAGCAGTGAACGCTCCCCCCGGCGGTTTGGGCGTCGACAGCCCGGCCCACAGCGCCGTCGTCGCCACCGCGCCGACGGTGGTCAGCAGGTATGCCGTCAGCTCGTCGACCCGGAGCAGGCCGGCGGCCGCCGTCAATGGGCCCGAACTGTTCACGGCGGCTACCAGGATGAGACCGCTGACGAGTATGACGACGGCCGCGGCCAGGTCGAGGCCGCGGATCCGCCTGCGGCGACGGGTGATCAGGGCAAGGGCCCCCAGCGAAGGGGGCAGGAGCAGCGGGGCCCACGCGACGGCGCTCATCAGTCGTGCAACTCCCTGAGGTTCTCCAGGTCGAGGTGACCGTGCGCCAGCTGGAGCCGTGCGGACAGCACGCGCAGGATGAGGATCACGAGGACCACGTCGAGGGAGACCCCCAGCTCGACGATGAGTGGCACCCCGCCGGCCGTGAGGAACGCGACGGTGGCGATGCCGTTGTCGATGACGAGGAAGCCGATGAGCTGGGAGACCGCTCGGTGCCGGGTGATCAGGAGGAGGAAGCCGAGCAGGACCAGAGTCACCCCGGCGGGCACGGCGTGAGCCGCCGGACCGTCGTCGAGCGCGACGACCGGCTGGCTGACGACATACGCAAGGGTGGTGAGCGCGGCCGCCGCCAGGAGGCCGCTGACCGGGTTCACGGTCGCCGCGTCCTCGCGGACCACACCGCTGCGAGCGATCGTTCGGGCCAGCGCCCAGGGCAGGATGACCGCCTTGAGCGCCAGGACGAGAGCAGCGACGAAAACGACCTCGGGGGCACGGTCAGCGACCCCGATGGCCGCCACGAGAGCGGCAAGGGCGGCGCCCTGCAGCGCCAGCAGCCGGGTGGAGGCACCGGTGGACCTGCGCCAGACCTGCAGGATGGCGGTGAGCATGAGCAGGCCGGTCGTGGCCGCCACGACCTGGGCGAACGCGGTGCCAGTGGTCGTCGTCACCTCAGGCCACCAGGTAGGAGGCGGTGATGGACAAGAAGGCGAGAACGAACGAGCCCGCGAGCAGCTCTGGGACCCGGAAGAGCCGCACCTTGGCCAAGAACACCTCGGCGGCGCCGATAAGGGCCCCCGCGGCGAGCAGCTTGACGACAAACGCGCCCGTGCCGACCAACAGCGCGGGGACGCCGGCCGAGGTGGCAACGCCCCAAGGAACGGCGAGATTGACCACCAGGCCGAGCAGGGCGGTCAGCCGCAGCCAGGAGCCCAGCTCGAGCCAGGCCAGGTCACGCCCGGCGCTCTCGAGCACCATGGCCTCGTGGATCATCGTCAGCTCGAGATGGGTGGACGGGTTGTCGACCGGCAGTCTGCCGGTCTCGGCGACCACCACGAGGACGAGCGCGACCAGGGCCAGCAGGCTCACCCGTGAGACGACGGTCGCGGGTGCGGCGATCCGGGCGCGGACGATGGTGGCCAGGTCCGTCGTGCCCACCGGGACGGACAGCGCGTAGACGGCGACGAGAACGGTCGGCTCGACCAGCGCCGCGATGGTCATGTGGCGGCTCGAACCCATTCCCCCGAAGGCCGTCCCGGAGTCCAGGCCGAGCAGCGCCAGGGCCACGGTGCCGACGAGCAGAACCGACACGACGACGAACAGGTCGTCGGGCACCCAGGCCAGTGTCATGGTGCTGACCAGCGGGGCCAGGGTGCACAGCACCAGGCTGCTCACGACGAGCACGATCGGGACTGCGACGAACAGCGGTCCGGCCCCGGCTGCCGTGAGCGGCTCCTTGGACAGTAGCTTGCGCAGGTCGCGCCACGGTTGCAGCACGTCGGCGCCGACGCGGCCCTCGAGCCGGGCACGCACCTGGCGCATGACCCCCAGCAGGACAGGCGAGATGGCCGCGGCAAGGAACACCTGCCAGAGCAGCGCGACAGCGGTCACCACGTCACCGCCAGCAGGACGACAAGCAGGGCGACGAAGGAGTAGCCGAGGTATCGATGGATGCTGCCGTTCTGGGTCGACCTGGCGACGTCACCGACTCGCCGCAGGGCGACAACCACGGGTCGATAGACCGTCACCTCGACCTGGTCGGCCACCCGCTGGCGGAACTCGGTGGCCTGGGTGAGGTATCGCGATTCCTCGATCGGGGTGACCTGGACGTCGCGGGCTGGCCGCAGGGCGTCGTCGAAGACCCGCACCAGGGGCTCGGCATACGAGGTTGCGGTGTATTGCATGCGCGGGTCGAGGCGAGCACCACCGCAGCCCCAGGGCAGGTCGGTCCCGCGTCGCGGTCGTCGGCGTCCGGACAGCACGGCGACACCCCCGATCAGGGCTGCCATCCCCGCGGCGAGCAGGGTGAGTGCCACCGGGTCGAGCAGCGCGGTCAAGGCGGGCAGCCGCAGCCCACCGAGGCCGACCGGTTCGACGGCACCGACCCCGATCGTGGCCGCGAGGGCGGGTGCGAGCCAGCCGGGCGACAGCCCCAGCGCGAGCACCGTCGCAGCACCGAGGAGCAATGCCACCCGCATGGTCCAGGACCCTTCGCGGGCGCTGGCTGCGCCCACTGACCGGGGGCGAGCCAGGAAGGCGATCCCCACGACCTTGACGAACGTGAGGAGGGCCAGGCCGGCAGTCAGCGCGACCACCGCCATCGTCACCGGCAACGCGACCGCCACGAGCCGGTTGGTGTCGGCCGCCCCGTGCACCAGCGACTGCAGGAGGACCCACTCGGCGACGAACCCGGAGGAGACGGGCAGGGCTGCCGCACCCAGGGCGCCGACGCCCATCGACCAGGCGGTGACCGGCATCAGCCGGCCCAGGCCGCCGAGCCGGTCCAGGTCGCGCTCACCGGTGGCGGCCAGCACCGACCCGGCGCCGAGGAACAGGACGGTCTTGAAGGCGGTATGGCTGACGACGAGCAGCAGGGCGGCGAGCAAGGCGGTGTCGGCCACTGCCATGCGACCGTCCTCGCGCAGGATCATCGAGACGCCCACCGCGGTCACCACGAGGCCGATGTTCTCAGTGGTGGAGTAGGCGAGCAGCCGCTTGAGGTCCGAGGTGACCGACGCCTGGAGGATTCCGTAGAGCGCGGAACTACCACCGAGGACAAGAACGAGGACTCCCCACCAGCTCGGCCCCGACGGCAGCAGCCGCAGCACGACGAGCAAGATGCCGTACACCCCCATCTTGACCATGGCCGCGCTCATCACCGCCGAGACATGGCTCGGCGCCTCCGGGTGCGCCCGGGGCAGCCAGACGTGCACCGGAACCAGCCCGGCCTTGGTCGCGAAGCCGGCCAGGAGCAACAAGAACGCCAGGCTCCCTGTGCCCCCACCGATCGAGGACCGGGCGATCCCGTCCAGGTCGGTGGTGCCTGCGTGGCTGACCAGCACGCCGAAGCCGGCCAGGAGGAGCACGAAGCTCAGATGGGTCATCACGGCATACCACAAGGCGGCGGTACGCACCTGCGCACGGTGGGCGTGCTCGGTCAGCACGAGCACGGTCGAGGCGATCGCCATGAGCTCCCACGCGAGGAGGAACGAGACCACGTCGGCAGCGACCGGGACCATCACCAGACCGAGAAGGAACACCGGGTATGCCGTCCACGCGGTCCGGCTGGCCGCGCTGCCGGTGGCATAGCCGATGGCGAAGATCGCCGAGACCGCGCCCGCCAGGCCGGCCAGCGCCATGAACAGCCCACCCAGCCGGTCCGGAGCCAGCACCAGCAGGCCCATCCGTTCCGGCAGACCGGTGTCGACAACCACTCGGACCGGGACCCCGGCCATCGCGGCGAGGCCGACCCCCGCGGCGACCGCAGCGAGCAGGGCACAGAGCGAACCCCCCACCGCCGAGCGGTACCGGGACGGTGTCACGAGCGCCGCGAGGATCGCCACCCCGGTGAGCGGCGCCACGATGAACAGGCCGACCTCCGCCGATCTCACCTCCGGGTGACCCGGCGCAAGGCGGCGACGATCTCGCCGGGCTCTGGAGGGCAGCCGGGCACGGCCAGGTCGACGTCGACGACATCGCCGACGCTGCCTGCGACGCCGTACCCGTCGGCATACACGCTGCAGCCCCGGGCACAGTCACCCACGGCGAGGACCATCCGCGGGTTCGAAGTCGCGGCCACGGTGCGCCGTAACGGCTCGGCCATGTTGTGGGTCACCACGCCGGTCACCAGGACGGCATCGGCATGGCGGGGCGAGGCGACCAACCGCGCGCCATACCGCTCGGCGTCGTACACCGGCCCGAAGGCGGCGCCGACCTCGATCTCGCACCCGTTGCACGACCCGGCGTCGACGTGGCGAATCTGAACGCTCCCGGCCAGCTCTCGGGGAGGTTGGAAACCGTCCACATCGGCAGCCACCTGCGGCGCGGCAGCCTCGGCGATCCGCCCAGTGCGACGGATGAGACGCCAGACCTCGACCGGGTTCATTCCCCGCCGCCTGGACGTGGCTCCAACTCCTGGGCGAGCTGCCCTTGGTCCATGAGGACCTGCCGCAGCACCCGCCGGGCGGCCAGCAGCAGCTCAGGGGTCTGCGGCACGACGATCGAATACACCACCTCGCCACCGACGCGCTGCTGACGGACCAGCCCAGTGCGCCGAAGCACGGCGAGCTGCTGGGACAGGCTGCTCGGCTCGAGGTCGAGCGCCGCGAGCAGTTCATGCACGGCGTGGTCGCGCTGCGAGAGCAGCTCCAGCACGCGGATCCGCACCGGATGGCCCAGGGTGCGGAACAGCTCGGCCTTCGCTTCATAGAGCGGCACCGACACCGGACTCATCCCCCGCAGTTAGTGAATGATGAACTTGACTATCTCTTCAATCACTCTGGCAGAAGCGGGGGTGCCATGCCAAGTGCTGTGGACCTCAGACAGCGATCCGCGCAGTGCGGTGTCGCGCTCCGGCTCGGGCTCAGCCGTCGACTCGTGTCGAGGCGTCGGCGATCGCCTCGATCTCGACCTGCGCGCCCAGGGGGAGTTCGTGCACCGCGACCGTGGTGCGCGCCGGGTAGGGCGCTGTGAACACCGACCGGTACACCTCGTTCATCCCGGCGAAATCGGCCATGGTGGTCAGGTAGACGTTGACCTTCACGACGTCGTCCAACGACAGCCCCCCGGCCACGAGCACCGCCGAGAGGTTCGCGAAGACCTGGCGGGTCTGCGCGCCGATATCGCCGTCGACCAGCCGGCCGGTGGCCGGGTCGATCGGGGTCTGACCGGACAGGAACACCACACCGGCCGAGGTGGTCGCCGCGAGCGAGTACGGACCGATGGGGGTGGGCGCACCAGTGGCGTCGGTGATCGTCTGACGGGTCATGCCGTGTCACTGTACGCGGCGCATCGCCGAGCGCCGCGACGCGCCAGACGGATCACCCAGCCCGGCCCAGGGATGACGTCCAAGGCGCCCGCCGACGGACCAGTTAGTGCGTCACCGTGTAGATGAGCGTCCCGGTGAGGTAACCCAAAGCCCCCACGGCAACGGCGACGACGAGCAACAGCGCCACCCAGCCGGCCCTCGACCGCGGTCGCCACCCCTCAAAGCGTGCCATGTCCCACCCACCCCTTCGGTCCCTGGTGATGCTGCGCGATCCCGTCGCTTCGAGCGACCATCCGTCCACCTGATCGACGGTCAGACTAGCGCCCCCTGTCATCACACCCCTGGACGCACGTAGGTCGTGGTCGCCGACGTCGCCATACCGGCCCGAGCCGTCCGAGTCACCAGGCTGAGCATCCGGGCCGCGGCGGGAGCACCGCGCCAGGACGGCGCCACGGCGCCGACCAGCGCCCGCAGCGGCGCGCTCGCCTCGCCACGGGAGTCGAGCCACCCCGCCACCCGCTCGGCCAGTTCGGCGCGGCCGACCAAGGGCACGGGCAACGCGGTGGCGGTCGTCACCTCCGGCACCCGACCGGTCGAGGGGTCGATACGCACGGCGATCCCGGCTCGACGACCCCGCCGGGTCGAAGCCCGCAGGACCCCAGGGATCTCGGGTGCCAACTCGGCCACCGGGGTCGCGATGCACGCCGCTGCCAGGACCTCCCCCACGACGTCGGGGCACCACCTGTCGAGTTCGTCATACGCCTTGAGCGCCCACCGCCCGTCCGGGCGCAACCCGATGCCCAACTCGTGGCCCCAGCCGCCGGCCCGCATCCGGTCCAGCACCGCCCACGCGGGACTGCCCTTAGGCACCCCAGCCACACGCAGCGCCTCGTCCCGTCGCGCGGGCCAGCCGTCGACATCGCCGGCGTGCAGGCTCAGGTAGACCTTGAGCACCGGCGCCTGGCCCACCCCGAGATCGACCCCGGCCCACAGCCAGAACCGGCAGCCGTCCGGCACGGGGAGACTCGGATCGGCGAGAACCCGCACCACCTCCTGGGCCTGCGACCACGCGCACGCGGTCCCCAAGAGGTCGGCCGCCCGGCTCACCGCATGCAGCCCGGATCGCAGCCGGGCTGCGGGGGGCAGCCGCGGGTCGCCCACCTCGGCGGTGAAGCGCACTCCCGGTCGCCCGGTCGCGGAGAACTCCACCGGCTGCCCTGCGGCAAGCACCGACAGCTGCGCGGACGGCCACGGCGACGGCGCGCAGAGCGATTCGGCGGTCAGGGCCCGGAACGCCGAGACGGCCAGGTCCGCATCCACTCCCTGCGCCCCCGCGACGGCCGCCACCGCCTCGTCCCAGCGCCGATCCCGCCGCTCACGCCGCACCCACGACGGCCCCCGTGTCCCGGCCCGGACCGGCACGGCGGCGGGCTCCCCCTCACGGTCACTCCCGGACTCCCCCAACACGCCTCGTATGACGGGGCGCCTCACGCGCGGTGCCGCCAGCGCCGCGTGCAGCACGGTGGCCGTCGTGAACACCCCTCGCGCATCGATGGTCGATCCCCCGGCGCCCACGCCGTCCTGCGCCGGCACCCGGACGACGGTGTCCCCGGCCCACCCGCCAGCCGGGTGGCCCCGGCGGAGGAGTTCGGCCCAGATGACCGCCGACCTGGCACCTCCGCAGGCCCTCGCCCACAGCACGGCGGCCAGGTGCGCGACCGACCGGCGCGACGCCTCCTCGGCCGTCGGCTCTGGGGGCGGCACGACGCCTCGACCGACCTCGGCCGCAGCGGCGAGCACCAGCGCCGTGGGGTGAGCCGCATCGGCCCACCACAGGCTCTCCCACAACGGGACGCGTGGGGCTGATGCGCTGCCATTCGGCTCGGACAACGGGCTCGCCGCCGGGTCGGCCGAGGCCGCGCCACCGCACCACTGGTCCCACAGGACGCCGGCTTCGCCCGGGGCGAGCCGACCGGCCTCGAGCCGGGCCAGCAGGACCACCGCGGTGACCTCCGGCGGTGCCGCGGTCCACGACCCGGTGGCCATGGACCGATACGTGCGGTAACCCTGGGCGCATCGGTGCTGATCGAGGACCGCCCAGGTGTGCGCGGGGATCGGCCGGCCGGTGGCCGCGAGCAGCCGAACCGCCCAGGCGGTGGAGTCGGCGTCGACCCGGGTCACGGGCGACCACCCCCAGCCGCCGTCCCGCTGCTGGACCTGGAGGGCGTCCGCCGCCCGTTGCGCGGTGGCGCGCGCCGCCGCCCGGTCGGCGTCGGGCAGCCAGGGGGTTGCGGCCGCTCGGGCCAGGGCCAGTCCGGCATACCCGCTCACCCAGGACGACGACGGACCGGCCGGGACGAAGAAGTCGGTCCACCCCCCACCTTGTCCCGCAAGGGCCACGAGTTGCCGTAGGGCCGAACGCGAGAGCACCGCGACGTCATCGCCACCGGGCGGGCCGAGGGCATCGTCGTCCAGCACCGGCCGGGTCGCTGCTCGACCCACCGCCGGGCCTAGTCGCCCTCGGCCGGGTTGGGGTAGGCGATCAGGTCGGTGCCGGAGCTCTGCTGCTTGTCCCCCCATCGTCCCTGGTGGTCGAGGTAGTTGTTGCGCACCCGGTAGTCGACCGTCGTGATCCCCCCCGGAGCCCCGGTGGCCAGCGCGAGCAGCGACACCGCGGCGGCGACCGTCTTGGTGCCCGCCGCCGGGCTCAGCACGACAGAGACCGGACGCCCACCGGGCGGGGTGACCTCGACCTCGATGTTGGCCAGGTTGGCCCACTTCTCGGGCAGCGTTCCGGTGGCGAAGACCGGCGAACTGACCGTGATGTCCCGGCTGACCTCCGATCCGCCGACGAGTTCATGGACGTGCTTGAGCATGACGTCAGGCGCCGCGGCCATCTTCTTGTCGAGCAGCTCGACGAGCATCGCGTTCCACAGGAAGCCGGCCGCCGACTCGTCCGCCGGGTCGGCCTCGGCCTCGACGGTCAGGTCGACGCTGGCGCCGGCTGCGAGCGTCACGGGGAACGGCGTGGTGCACCGTCCCGGGAAGGTGTCGACCGGCACTGCGGAATCCTCGTCGGTCTGGAGCAAGGTGATCTCCGCTCCCCCGATCGTCACGTCGGCGCCGGAGACATTGGTGACGGTCAGTGTCGTCGGCGAGGGGTCGTCCGGGAGGGTGATCGTGCACGGGAGGTCGTCGACCCGGTCGATCCGCAGCGCGACATCGACCTGGGTCGTCTGCGGCACCGGCGTCTCTCCCTCGGCCGCCGGCGGGGTGGCCAGCACGACACTGACCTGCCCCGGCACCCCGACCGGGGAGGCGATCTGCTGACAGAACAGTTGGTAGTAGGACAACGACAGGTCCAAGGTCAGATCGACCCCGGTCAGCGGCGCCGGCGCACCGGCGTTGCCGACGACCGAGAGCTCCTCGGGGAAGGACCCGGCCAACGTCAACGTGCTGCCCTGGACCTCGCCGATGACGACGGTGGCAGCCGGCATACCGACGACCTTGCGGGCGAGCACACGCTGCCGCGGGTCGTGATAGGGAGCCAGCCGCAGCAGCAGCCGCACCCGCGGGGTCCCGGAGGAGTCGCGGTGCAGCGTCGGCACCATGTGCGGCCCACCGAGCTCGGGGTTCCAGGCGATGCGCATCGCGTCGGGCAGCCGGTTGACCGTGTTGGGGAAGACCGACTCGCACAGCCACCCCGCCTCGCCGCGCTCCCACGCCTCGGACAGGTTCGCCGCGCCGTGCAGGGATCGGTAGATCGGTCCGTTCTGCTCCTCCGAGGGCTCGAAGACGAACGGGACGGTTCGCACGACGGTCTGCGAGCGGGCCTCGGGGCGGGTCTGCTGGGCGCTGATGAGCTGGCCGACCGAAGCCGCCAGGATCACCTCGCGGATGGCTGGAGAGATCCGTCGCCGGATCATCACCTGAGGCTGCACGGCTGCGACGAACGCCCCGGAGG
>JBPOIZ010000118.1:0-7818 GCA_052034115.1 Actinomycetota bacterium | reverse complement strand
TCATCTTCATCGCCAAGCGCAAGTACTACGAAGGCTCGGGGCTGGCTGGCCGGCTCACCGGGTGGTTCCTCACCGCCATCGGACAGACGCCCGTCGACCCCGCCTCGGCCGACACCGCGGCACCGGCACTGGACGCGGCCAGGGACCTTCTCACCAGCGGAGGGGTATGGGCGGTCTTCCCCGAGGGCACCAGGTCTCCGGACGGACGCCTCTATCGAGGGCGCACCGGCCTCATGCGCGTCGCCTTGCCGCTCGACGTGCCCGTCATACCAGTCGCCGTCACCGGGACGACGAACCCGCGTCGGCGGTTCTCCCGCAAGCCGGGCACGCAGCGCATCTCGATCACCTATGGGGAGCCGTTCGACCTGTCCGCGTGGTCCGGGCGCTCGCAGGACCCGGACGCGTGGCGGGAGGCCACCGACGCCCTCATGGCCCGGCTGCAGTCGCTGACCGGCCAGGAGTATGTCGACGCGTTTGCCGAGCGCGGTTCCCCCACCTCCGCCGCCGACGCCTGACCGTCACCCGCACCCGGCGCGGGGCGACGGCCCGGTCGTCACGAGCAGATCGTCTGGGTTGCCGACACAAAGGCTTCGAGTGCGCCACTGAACTGGCCGAGGAATTCGCCCGCCGTCGCGACGTCCTTGTCGATGACCATGGAGCTGGCGGTCTTCAGATCCGCAAACAACCCGAGCGCATCAGTCGGAAGGCCCTCAGAGACGGTGCCCGCGTAGGCGGCGTCGAATTCGGCCTGCGTCATCTTGCCCTGGCTGGCCAGAGCGCCGACCTTGGTGGCGTTCGCCAGCACCTGGCTAGCAGCGGCGCACTCCTTGGACGACGGCCCGTGGCTCTGGACCGCGATGACCGGTTGGCTCGACGACGGCGAGGACGCCGCAGAGGTCGACGGTTCTTGGGTCGTCGCCGGCGGCTCGACGCTCGCGGAAGTCGAGCCGGGGGCCGGGCTGCTCGGCCCGGGGGTGGAGCCTGACCCGGAGGAGCAGCCGGCGGCGGCAAGCGCACAGCACGTGATCAGGGCAAGGGCGACGGGACGGACCGACAACGAGGGCCTCCTGGGCAGGGGTCTGGACGTGGTCTGCGCGGTGCAGTTGGTGCCCGCGTCAGGCTAGGACGTCCGCGGGACCCGTGGAGCGAAATGCGACAAAAGGCACCTCCCGCGCTACGGGTATGTCGGCTCCCCGGGCTCGGCCAGCCACTCGGAATAGCGGCGGCCGTCGACCGGCACCTCCGGCCGCGGCAACATCGCACCGTTGCGGAATGCCGACCCCGGGAACGGGACGCCGATCACCCGGACCCGCCTTCCTCGAGCAGCCGCGAGGTCACGGACCATGCGGTCGGCGCGCAGCACCTCCGGCCCGGCCAGCTCCACCCGCCGGACGCCCGGGCCCGCCTCGGCGGCAGACACCAGCGCGGATGCGGCCGCGTCGGGGTGCACCGGGCGCAGCAATGTCGTCGGCACGAAGGCCAACCGCCCGATGGAGCCCTGCTCCAGGGCCGTGGCCGCCAGCGTGAACCAGGCCGTGGTGGCAACGACGGTGACCGGGAGCCCAGATCCGACGTAGCGGTCCTCCTGCGCCGCCTTTCCCGCGTAGTAGCCCAACGCGCGCCGGGCGGCATCGTCGGTGACGTTGCAGATCGAGGTGAGCACGAGGTGCGGCACCCCCCAGCGACGGGCCGCGTCGAGCACCCGATCGGCGGTGCCGACGAAGAAGGGCATAGCCGCCCGGCGACTCAGAGCGTTGCGGTTGAGGCAGTCGAGGACGACATCGGCGCCGGCGAGGGCAGCGTCGAGCCCGGCGCCGGTCAGCACGTCCACGCCGTGGGTCCTGGAGGCCGCGAGGACGTCGTGCCCGGCGCGTCGCAGTTGCTCGACGACGCGCGAGCCCATGGCCCCGGAACCACCCAGCACAACGGCGCGCATGCCCGCAACGGTAGTCGAGCGATCCACAGGGGCCCGGTCACGCTGAGTGAGGCGGCAGCCCCTCGCGGTCAGCCGCCGAGGCGGAGGCCCACCCGTCGGCATGCCGTCTGGCGACGGCGTCCACGATGAGGTCGATGGCGAAGGCGAGCTCGAAGTCCTCGTCACATCCGACCGCGCCCGGGCGACGTGCCGCGGCGTCGCCGGCGACCGCCAGGATGCCCGGAAAGTCCGCTGGGTCGAACGCCGCGGCGGCGCGGGGCGGCCGCGGCCGAGCGGGGGCGCCCCCAGGACTCCCGGGCGCAGCCGCCCCGGCGGGGTCGTTGAACAGCTCGGGGCTGAACCCCCAGATCCGGTTGCCCAGCGCATGCATCGAGTGGTGGGCCAGATCCGGGGTCAGCCCGCCGGCCAGATGCATCCGGGTCACCGCGTCCATGTGGGCGAGCACGGCCCGCGATCGTCGGGTGCGGGTCTCGATGGTGCGACGGGCCCACGGATGCCGGAGCAGCATGTCCCGTGCCGCAAAGACGGCAGCCTTGACGCCCTGCCCCCAGGACAGCTCGCCGTCCTCCACCTCAGCGCGCAGCGCGGCGCTCGGGATCTCACCGATGACCTGCTCGACCATCCCGTCGAGCAGATCCTCCTTGTCGGAGACGTGTTTGTAGAGCGCCATCGGGACCACACCCAGCCGATCGGCCAGCCGGCGCATACTCACCGCCTCGGCGCCCTCGGAGTCAGCCAGCTCGACCGCGGCCCGCAGCACGCGAGACCGGTTCAGCGACTCGCGGCGGTTGAGTGAGGTCGACGGCATCATGCTCCCGGGGTTGACGTGGTGTACAGCGTACACATACAGTCTCGCCAACACCCCAAGGTGTACGCCGTACACCTGCTCTGATCAGGAGATTCACATGTCCGATCGTGTTGTCGCCCGCTGGGCGGGCGCCATGTTCCTCATCACCCACGTCACCTCGATCGGCGCCGTGGCGCTGTATGGCGGGTCGAGCTTCGACCCCACCCGGCCACTCGCCGACCGGCTCTCGGTGCTCACCGGTGGGCTCGCCGAGGTGATCCTCGCGGCCGCGGTCGTCGGGACCTCGGTGGCGCTCTACCCGCTGGTCCGGCGTCACGGGCACGGCCTGGCCGCCGGCTATGTCGCGCTGCGGACCCTCGAGGCATCGGTCATCCTCGTCGGCGTCGTCGCCCTCCTCCCCGTGGTCACCGAGCCGGCGACCACCACCGCGCCGGCGCTGACCGAATCGGTGATCATCGGGCTTCGGTCGCTGCACGACTGGACCTTCCTGGTGGGCCCTGGGCTCATCTGTCCGATCAACACCGTGGTCCTGGCCTGGCTCCTGCTTCGCGCCGATCTGGTGTCCCGATGGATTCCGGTCCTGGGCCTCGTCGGTGGCCCGCTCATCGGCCTGGTCAACCTCGCCGTCCTGTACGGCGTCCTTCCCACCCAGCCGTTGGCGGCCCTGCCGATCTTCGCGTGGGAGGTCTGCCTGGCCGTCCACCTGATCGCGCGCGGGCTGCGCACGTCCCGGCCGGCCGCTGGCAGCATGAGCCCGGCCGAAGTGTCCGTATGACGGGACGCGCGCCACGTTCGTGAGCCCGCCGGGGTCGTTTCCACTTTCGCTCCGGGCCGCCAGACCCTACGGTGCGGACCTATCGAGGCGTTGACGCCCACAGATGGAAGGGAGCCCGCGATGTCACTGTCACTCGGGGAGCAGCTCAAGCGTCGCAAGCCGATCGTGTTCCTCAACGTCCATCGGGAGGGCGAGGAGCTCGCGCGGAACATCACCACCTTCCAGCTGACCATGTTCGGGGTCGGCGCCACCGTCGGCACCGGCATCTTCTTCGTTCTCAGTGAGGCGGTGCCCAAGGCCGGGCCGGCGGTGATCGTCTCGTTCATCGTCGCGGGCATCGCCGCGGGTCTGTCGGCCCTGTGCTACGCGGAGCTCGCCTCCGCCATACCGGTCAGTGGTTCGACATACTCGTACGCCTATCACGCACTCGGCGAAATCGCAGCCGTCGTCATCGCCGGCTGCGTGCTCCTGGAGTACGGCGTCGCGGCCGGCGCCGTCGCGGTCGGCTGGAGCGGCTACTTCAACGAGCTGCTGCACTCGCTGTTCGGCTGGCGGCTGCCCGACGCGCTGTCGGTCTCCCCCATCCCCGGCAGTGACGGCGCCGCCACCGGCGGCCTGATCAACCTGCCGGCGGTCATCCTGGTGCTCCTGTGCATGGTCCTGCTCATTCGCGGCGCCTCGGAATCGGCCAAGGTGAACGCGATCATGGTCATGATCAAGCTCAGCGTGCTCGTCCTGTTCGCCGTGATCGGGTTCAGCGCCTTCAACGCCGACCATTTCGCCAACTTCTTCGGCTCCGGGTTCTCCGGTGTCAGTGCGGCGGCCGGCACGATCTTCTTCTCCTTCATCGGCCTCGATGCCGTCGCGACCGCCGGCGAGGAGGTCAAGGACCCGCAGCGTGCCCTCCCCCGTGCCATCGTCGGTGCGCTGGTCATCGTGACCTCGATCTATCTTCTCGTGGCCATGGCGGGGATCGCCGCGAAGCCGGTCGACTTCTTCGCGTCCGAGGCGGCCGGGGAGGCCGGCCTGGCGCAGATCCTCAAGGACATCACCGGCACCGAGGTGTGGAGCACCATCCTGGCCGCAGGAGCTGTCATCTCGATCTTCTCGGTCACCCTGGTGACGATCTACGGGCAGACCCGCATCCTCTTCGCCATCGGGCGCGACGGGCTCATCCCGCGGCGGTTCCTCTCGGTGGACCCCAAGACGATGACGCCGACCTTCAACACCATCGTGTGCTCGATCATCATCGCCCTCATCGGTGGCTTCGTCCCGGCCGACTACCTGTGGGACACCGTCTCGATCGGCACCCTCATGGCCTTCTCCGCGGTCGCCATCGGCATCATCGTCATGCGCCGCACGCATCCGGAGCTCGAGCGCCCCTTCAAGGTGCCCGGCTATCCGGTCACGCCCGTGCTCACGGTGCTCGTGTGCGCCTACATCATGTGGGGTCTGGCCGGGATCACCTGGCTGATCTTCCTCATCTGGATCAGCGTCTGCGTCGCGTTCTACCTGTTCTACGGCCGGCGCCACGCCACCCTGAACCACTACAAGGAGCTGGCCGAGATCGCCGAACCGCGAGGGGATGACGACGAATGACCGTCCTGGTCGGATACAGCCCGCACAAGGATGACGAGAGCACCATCGCGCTGGCCTGCCAACTGGCCCGATCCGATGGCCAGGACGTCCGAGCGCTCACGGTGGTGCCCCAAGGCTGGGCGACCACCACGGCGGGCGACACCGACCGCGACTTCGTCCACTGGGCCGCTGCCGAAGGTGAGGCCAGCGCCGAGGAGGCTGCTGGACTCCTCGCCCGGCACGCTGATGTGGCCTCCACGTCGGTATGGCGTAGCGGCCGGTCCGTCCCGGCGGTCCTGCTCGACGAGGCGGACGAGCGCGCGGCGTCGATCGTCGTCGTCGGTTCCGGCGTCAATGGGCCGCCCGGCTATGTCGCCGTGACGTCGAAGACGGACCGGCTGCTGCACTCCTCGAGCGTTCCGGTGGCCATCGCCCCGAGCGGATATGCCGCTGGCCCGCAGTCGCGCGTGGCCCGGGTCACCGTCGGCTTTCGCGATGACGATGCGACGTGGACGCTGCTCGACGCGGTCGCCGAGATCTGTCGTCGCACCGGCGCCACGCTGCGCATCGTGACCTTTGCGATCCAGCCAGGTGCCATGGTCAGCGCCCGGGTCGCGTCGATGCGCGACCCGGTCTTCGAGCAGTGGAAGCGCCAGGCCCGGGCCGCCCAGGCCGAGGCGGTTGACCACCTCGAGGGCAGCGGTTTCACCGCCGAGTCGTTGGAATCGGTGGTGGCCGAGGGGTCGTCGTGGCGCGAGGTGATGCACGACCTGCCCTGGCGCGAGGGCGACGTGCTCGTCGTCGGCTCGTCGTCGACCCACAAGTTGGCCCAGGTGTTCCTCGGCAGCAGCGCCGCGAAGATCCTGCGCAACGCGACCGTGCCGGTGGTGGTCGTGCCATAGCTGCGTGGGCCCGGCAATTCGACCCGGCTGCGCGGCCCGGTGAATGTCGGAAATCCGCACTGCCCTTTGTCTGATATGTCCGCTATGTTCGCGGCATGAGACCCCCCCTGCGTCTTCTCACCATCGCCGCAACCGCCGCCCTGGCCGCTGCCGCGGCCCTGCCCGCCACCTCCGCCAGCACCGCCGCCGGCATCCCGGATGCCGGGGTGTCGATCGCCAGAGTGCAGACGACGACGCCGAACGCCACCGCCGCGGCCTTGCAGGCTCGCGGGTTCGACCTGGTCGAGGCACGCGACGCCCACAGCCTGCTCGTCGTCGCCGATGGCGCCGCCGTCCGTAAGCTGCGCTCGCTCGGCTACACCGTGACCGTCGAGGCCCTGCCCCAGGTCTCCCTCGCCGCACCTGAGTCGGGCGACACCTTCTACGGTGGCTACAACACCGCCGACGAGTACGTCGCCCATCTGTATGACGTCGCCGCCACCAACCCGACGCGTGCCGTGGCCTACGACGTCGGCGACTCCTGGCGCAAGGTCCAGGGCCTACCCGGCGGCAACGACCTGGTCGCCATCTGTCTGAGCACTCTCAACCCCGGCGACTGCCAGCTCACGCCGACCTCGACCAAGCCGCGGTTCTTCCTGCTCGGCACCGTGCACGCCCGCGAGCTGACGGCCACCGAACTCGCGAGCCGGTTCGTCGATCACCTCGTCGGCCAGTACGGCATCGACCCGGAGGTCACCTCCGTACTCGACAACACCGAGGTCTGGGTCCTGCCGCTGGCCAACCCCGACGGCCGCGAGATCGCCGAAGGCGGCACCACGTCGCCATACCTGCAGCGCAAGAACGCCAACAACACGGTGGGTTCGTGCTCGGTCCCACCCACCGCGACGAACCAGCACGGCGTCGACATCAACCGCAACTTCGACTGGAAGTGGGGCGGGACGGGCAGCTCGAGCAGCGCCTGCACCCAGACCTACCGAGGCATCAGCGCCGCCAGCGAGCCGGAGACGGCAGCGATCGCCGACCTCATGCGCACCCTCTACCCGGACCAGCGCGGCCCGAACGCCACGGATCCGGCGCCGCTGACCACCAGCGGCTACATGATGACGCTGCACTCCTACGCGAACATGGTGCTCATCCCCTGGGGCGACACCACCACCAAGAGCCCCAACGACGCCGGTCTGCGCTCGGCCGCCTTCCGGGTCAACTACTACAACGCTTACCAGGCCGGTCAGCCCGGCCAGATCCTCTACACGGTCACCGGCACGACCGACGACTGGCTGTATGGCGAACGTGGGATCGCCTCGTCGACCATGGAGGTCGGGCCACAGACCGGCTCCTGCAGCGGTTTCATCCCGGCCTACTCCTGCCAGAGCACCTTCTGGAACCTCAACCGGCCGGCCCTGATGTACCTCGCCAAGGCCGCGCGGGCGCCATACCAGTTGACGCTCGGCCCGACGACCAGCGCAGTCACGGTCAGCCCGGCGACCGTCGCGGCGGGCACCTCGGTGACCCTGCAGGGCACGACGAACGACGCGGCGTACGGCAGCAGCGGCGTCGGCAAGCCGGCAGCGCAGAAGATCAACGCGGGGCAGTACTTCGTCGACACCCCACCCTGGGCCGGCGGGAGCGCCGTGGCGATGACCGCGACCGACGGCAACTTCAACGCCACCTCCGAGGGCATCCGCGCCACCGTCAACACCAGCGGTTGGACGAGCGGGCGACACACCCTGTGGGTCCAGGGGCGCGACGCGTCCGGCAACTGGGGACCCGCGACCGCGGTGTTCCTCACCATCAGCTAAGAGCGACGGGCGCGGCCGGG
>JBPOIZ010000127.1:0-15888 GCA_052034115.1 Actinomycetota bacterium | reverse complement strand
GCCTTGATGATCTGCACCCAGGTGGTGCCCTTCATGCCGCCGATGAGGACGTAGACGATCATCAGGGCGCCGACGACGGCGATGACCAGGCTCTGGCCGGTGCGGTCGGTGATGCCGAGGAGCAGCGCCACCAGACCACCGGCGCCGGCCATCTGGGCCAGCAGGTAGAACGCGGAGACGGCCAGGGTCGAGACCGCGGCCGCGGTGCGCACCGGCCGCTGCCGCAGCCGGAAGGACAGCACGTCGGCCATGGTGAACCGGCCGGTGTTCCGCAGCAGCTCGGCCACGAGGAGCAGGGCGACGAGCCACGCGACGAGGAAGCCGATGGAGTAGAGGAAGCCGTCATACCCATTGACCGCGATGGCGCCGGCGATGCCGAGGAACGACGCTGCCGACAGGTAGTCACCGGTGATGGCGATGCCGTTCTGGCGTCCGGAGAAGGCGCGACCACCGGCGTAGTAGTCGGCGGCGGTCTGGTTCTGCCGGGAGACCCGGATGACGATGGCCAAGGTGACCAGGACGAAGAGTCCGAAGATGACGATGTTGAGGGTCGTGTTGCCGACCTGGGTCGCCATGGGCGCGAGGGTGGTCACTGCAGCGAGCCCCCTTCCATGTGTGCGGCCAGCTGCGCGGCGGCCGGGTCGAGCTCACGGTCGGCCCAGCGGGCGTAGATCATCGTGATGGCGAAGGTGGAGGCGAACTGCAGCAGCCCCAGGATCAGGCCGATGGTGATGTTGCCGAGGACCTTGGTCGCCATGAAGCTCGGGGCGTATGTCGCGAGCACGACGTAGAGGAAGTACCAGGCGAGGAACAGTGCCGTCATCGGGAAGACGAAGCGGCGGAACTTGGCCCGCAACTCGCCGAACTCCTTGGACTGTTGGACCTCGAGATACCTCGCGGCGCGTGCCTCGTCGATGTCTTGGGCCATCGACGCACCTCCTAAGGGGTCTCGGCGCGGTCCGGGGGAGGTCCGCGCAGGGAACGTGACCTGTGTCACGCTTCGCGGCCCACCATGACGCCGGTCGCGGCCGCTGCCAAGACACGCCGCGCCATACGGGAAGTGCGGTCTGTGACCGGTTGAGCGGGACGCGCCCAACGGTCGGGTATGACGCCGAACGGTCAGCCGCGCCGGGCGGTCAACGCCTCGGGTGCGTGCAGCCGGACCATGACCCGAGCCGTGCCCGGCGGGATGCGCCCGGGGGTGGCCAGCGAGACAACGACTGCGACGATGAAGGCGAGCGGCACCGACCAGGCCGCCGGTTGAGCCAGCAGCGTCGCGAGCCAGCCGGAGCCGTCCCGCCCCACTCCGGCCATGGTCAAGATGGTCGCCGTCAGGGCAAGCAGGCCACCGCTGATGAGCCCGGCCGCAGCGCCGGGGACGGACAGCCGCCGCCACCACACCCCGAGGATGAGCAGCGGACAGAACGTCGAGGCCGCGACGGCGAAGGCCAGCCCGACGGTGTCGGCCAGGGAGACCCGCGGGGTGACGAGCGAGGCGGCATACGGCACGAGGATGGCCAGCAGCGAGGCGACCCGGAACTGTTGGGCCCGCGAGGTGTCGCCACCGCTGCGTCCGGCGAGCCAGGGGTCGATGAGGTCCTGGTCGACGACCCCTGCCACCGAGATGGCCAAGCCCGAGGCCGTGGAGAGGAAGGCGGCGAAGGCACCTCCGGCCAGGACCGCGGAGAGCACCACGCCGAGCCGGCCGGAGTCCACGGCCTGGGGCAGCAGCAGCGTGACCGAGTCGGGCGGGACATCGGGCGGCAGGGTCGGCAGGTAGACCCGGCCGAGGACCCCGTAGACCGGGGTGAACAGGTAGAACAGGCCGAGCAGGGCGATGACCGAGACGGTTGTCCGCCGCGCCGCCCGGCCGTCAGGGTTGGTGTAGAACCGGACCAGCACGTGCGGCAGCCCCATGGTGCCGAAGCACAGCGCGAGCAGGGTGGAGTAGGTCGCGTAGGTCGAGTGCTCGCGACCGCCGAAGCCGCCAAGTGGCCGGGTCCAGTCGGTCAGGTCGACCCCGCCCGAGGCGGACCACGGCGTCGAGTGCCCCTGGGTGGACCACAGGGCGAGCAGGACCACCGCGGGGATGGAGATGGCGGTGAGCTTGATCCAGTACTGCACCGCCTGGACGAAGGTGATCGAGCGCATCCCGCCGGCGCCCACGGCGAGGAGCACGACGAGCGCCACGATGGTGTTCCCGATCCACGGCGGTGCCCCGGTCGTCGTGGCCAGGGCCAGACCGGCCCCTTGGAACTGCGGGAGCAGGTAGACCCAGCCGATCCCGACGACCAGCAGGCTGGCGAGCAGCCGCAGCCGCCGGGATTCGAGCCGGGCCTCGGCGAAGTCCGGCAGGGTGTAGGCGCCCGAGCGGCGCAGCGGAGCGGCGATGAGGATGAGCAGCACGAAGTAGCCCGCGGTGTAGCCGACGGGGAACCACAGCATGTCCACGCCATACGCGTAGACCAGGCCGGCCACCCCGAGGAAGGAGGCCGCCGAAAGGTACTCCCCGCCGATCGCCGAAGCGTTCCAGCCCGGGGTGACCGCACGGCCGGCGACGAAGAAGTCGCTCGTCGTGCGGGAGACCCGCAGCCCCACGGCGCCGACGACGAGGGTGGCCAGGCAGACCAGCGCGATGGCGGCGACGGCATACGGCTGGTTCACCGCCGGCTCACTGACCGTCGACGAAGTCGACGAAGTCGCGTTCCACCCGGTCGCACATCCGCGCGTAGAGGCGGGCCCCGATCGCCAACGCCGGGTAGAGCGCGACCCCGATGACGAGCCATGGCAGCGGTGCCGGGCCGATGCGCACCTGCGCCAGGCTCGGCACGGCGTAGAACAGGGCCGGTAGGGCGCCGAGGACGAGCCCGAGGACGAGCAAGGTCGCACCGGCCACCCGCATCTGGGCGCGCAGCAGGGCCTGGAGGTAGACCTCACCCAGCCCGGTCTGCTCGGTGAACTCGGCGGCTCGCGGGCGGCGCTCCCCCATCCGCCGGGCCTCGCGCCGCGGTGAGGTGACCCGCACCCGCTGCGGCACCGGCTCGGGCTGCGGGCCGGTGCCTGGGCCGGTGGGTCGCGCGGGGCTCACGAGCGGGGGGTCAACCGGGCGAGGCGGTCACGCAACTGTCGGGTATGGCGTCTGCTCACCTGGAGGACGACGTCCTCGAGGGTGACCGTGCACCGGCCGTGGGCCATCGTCACCGCGGTGATGTGCGCCATGGAGGCCAGCGTGCTGCGGTGGATCCGGACGAACCCGTGCGGCCCCCAGCGCTCCTCCAAGGCGTTGAGCGAGATGCGCACCAGGTGGGAGTCGGTGGCGGTGTGCAGCCGGGCGTAGTCGCCGTGGGCCTGGGCGTAGCGGATCTGGCTGCGCTGGACGAAGGTGGTGACCCCGGCGAGCTCGACAGGGATGACCTCGTCGGAGCGGGGCGTGGCCAACGGGCCAGGACCGTTGAGGGCGGTGACGGTGTCGTCGGACGAGGTGGCTCCGTCGGTGCCCTCCGGCAGCCGGTCTGTCGGCCCTGGCGCTCCGGCCGGTGTCGTGGCCTGCTCCGCGGCGGCGGAGCCGATGGCCCGCTCGGTATGTCGCTCGACGACTCGGCGCACCGCCTCGGCGAGCCGCTCGGCCCGCACCGGCTTCATGACGTAGTCGGTGGCGTCCAGATCGAAGGCGTCGACGGCGTATCCGTCATACGCCGTGACGAAGACGACCTGAGGGCGGTCGGCGAAACGGGCCAGGACGCGGGCGAGGTCCATGCCGTCGAGCCCCGGCATGGAGATGTCGGAGAAGACGACGTCGACGTGGTCGTCGTCGAGTGCTCGCAGCGCCTCGGTGGCCGACCCCGCGGTGCTGATGCTCCCGATCCGCGGATCCTGCTCGAGCAGGTAGGTCAGCTCCGACAGGGTCGGGGCCTCGTCGTCGACGAGGAGCGCGCGCAGCCGTGGGCCCGGCTGCGCATCGGGGGCCCGTCCCGGAACGGTGGGGGGGACCGATGTCATGTGGGCAGGGTAGCGAGCCGGGCCGCCCGGAGACATGGGGCCGCTGCCTTTAGGTCGTCGCCCGCACCCCGGGGGCGAACTTGGGGACGCGGAAGGAGACCTTGGTGCCGGCGCCGGGGGCGGTCTCGACGACCAGGCCGAACTGATCCCCGAACGCCTGGCGGAGGCGGGCATCGACGTTGCCCAGGCCCACGCTGTCGGTGGCGTGTTGGCCGGCGAGGACCGCGCGGATGACCTCGGGGTCGCTCCCGACGCCGTTGTCCTCGATGACGATCTCCGCGACCTGCCCCAGATCCGCTGCACTGATGCTGACCTGCCCCTGGCCGGTGTGCGACTGCAGGCCGTGGCGCACCGCGTTCTCGACCAGCGGCTGGACGGCGAGGAAGGGGATGGAGACCTGGAGCACCTCCGGGGCGATCGTCAAGGTGACGGCGAGCCGGGCACCGAAGCGGGCCTGCTCGAGGGACAGGTAACGCTCGATGTTGCGCAGCTCGTCGGCGACGGTGGTGTAGGCGCCGCCGCGGCGGAACGAGTAGCGGGTGAAGTCGGCGAACTCCAGCAGCAGCTCGCGGGCCCGGTCGGGGTCGGTGCGGACGAACGACGCGATGGCCGCCAGGCAGTTGTAGACGAAATGCGGGCTGATCTGGGCCCGCAGCGCCCGCAGCTCGGCCTCCATCGCCCGGGTGCGTTCGCGGCCCAGCTCGGCGAGCTCGGTCTGCTGCGCCAGCCAGGTCGCGACCTCCTCGGTCGCGCGTACCAGACCGGTCGACGTGGTCGGCCCGTAGGCCGCGAGCGCGGCGACGACCCGCTCGCCGGTGATGACCGGGGCGATGACCACGGATCGGACCGGGCAGTCGGGGTCGGCGCAGGCGACCGTGCGGGCGCCCAGGACGACGGTGCGCCCGCCGGCAAGGACCTGCTCGGCGTGCGCGGCGGCGCGGGTGCGGTGATGGTCGGCGACCCCGTCCCAGGCGAGCACTCCGGTGGGGTCGGTCACGGCGATGGCCGGGGCGCCGAGCAGGCTGCGCAGATGGCGCGCGGCCCGGGCCACCCCGTCGGGGGTCAGGCCCTCGCGCAGACTCGATGCGGCCCGAGAAGCCGTATGCAGGGTCTGGTAGGTCGCCTCGTCGGCGTCCGAGACGAACCGGCGGCGACGCAGGAGCACCATGACGGCCCACGTGGCCAGGACGGCAAAGGCCATCGCCGCCACGACGAGGAGGGGCACGGAGGGCCGCACGGCGTCATGCTACGGCGACGGGTGCCGCCGTGGGTGGGGTCCTCGTCCCACTCGGGGGCGGCCGTCATACGCTGCGGGGGTGATCGAACCCAGCCCACCGGTGCACCCGGACCCGGCCCACGACGCGTTGCGGGCCTTGGCCGGGCTCGACGACGTCACGCGGTATGCCGACTCGGTCCGGGAGGCGTGCACCTCGCTGCGGTGGCATCAGGCGCTGCGGCGTCGGATCCCCGAGGCAGCGGCCGAATCGCGCATCCGCGGCGCTGCGGCGAGTGCGGCGTTGGAGGGAGCCGAGCTGCCGCTGGACCTCGTCCGGGCCAGCGTGGTGGGTGCTCGCGACGTCGGGCCGGACCCTGACCCGGTCGAGCGGGTCGTTGCTGGAGCGATTCGAGCCACCGCGGAGAGTGAACGGGTCGAGTCGTTGCTCGGGTCTGCGGCCGCGCAGGCCTTGGCTCGGCTGCATGTTGCCGCCGCCTCCGAGCTGCTGCCCGCGGACCAGGTCGGCCGGCCCCGGGCGGCCGGCGAGGCGTGCGACGAGGGTCGCGACCTCGGCCCGGTGCCGGGGGCGTCGGAGGTCTCCGACCGGCTGGCCGGGCTGGTGCGGGTGCTCGGGGCGCCGGCCGACATACCGGCGTATGTCGTGGCGGCCATCGCGCACGGCGAGGTCATGGCGCTGCGACCGTTCGTGTCGGGCAACGGCCTGGTCGCTCGGGCGTTGGAGCGCGCGGTCGTCCGCGCGCGCGGGTTGGACCCGACCGGGGTCTCGGTCATGGAGCTGGGCCATCGCCGGGTGTCCGGGGACATGGCATATCGCGCGGCGCTCGGTGCGTACACCTCGGGGACCCGCGCCGGCATGGCTCGGTGGCTGGAGCACTGCGCCGTGGCATACCGGGAGGGGGTCTCGGCCGGGGTCGAGGTCGCCGATGCTGTCCTCGTCGGACGCCTGGCCTGAATCGTGTCGTGAAACCGACAGGCGGGCCGTGTCTCAATTCGCTCACGAGGTGCGATCTCGGGCGGGCCGGCGTTTGCGTTTGGGTCCGGCACCCTTGACAATGGAACGTGTCGCTCCCCGTTTGGGTTGAGCGCGCGCACTGGCCCCTCCCCCCCGGAGCCAGCGCGTTGACGGCCCCCGTTGTCCCCCCGACGGGGGCCGTCGCATGTCGTCGGTGCGGCCCTGCCCGGTGTGCCTGTCCACAGGGGTCGAGTTCGTCGGGGGTCTGTCCACCGTGGCGCCCTCGTCGGTCGCGGTGATCCAGGCGGGGCGGGCACCCTTCGGGGATGGGTGGTCTGAAGGTCGCGGTGACCGGTTCGGCCGGAGGTCTGGGGGTCTCGACGATTGCTGTCGCGGTGGCGGCCCGGTTGGCGCACGCCCGCGGCGGGGCCGTCTGCATCGACACCGACGTCGGCGGTGGCGGCCTCGACGTGGTGGCCGGTCTCGAGGCGACCGTTGGCGTGCGATGGGAGGACCTGAGCGCGGTCCAGGGGGCTGTGGACGGCCCGGCGCTGCGTTCGGCGTTGCCTTCCTCCGGGGGGCTGGCCGTCCTGTCCTATGCCGGCCTGCGGCGCGAGGGCTCGGCGCCCTGGAGCGAAGGGCCACCTGGTCCGGCGTTGGTCGAGGTCGTGGACGCCCTCGGCGCCGTGGGGTGTGTCGTCGTGGATGTGTCCCGGTCGTTGGGCCGAAGCATGGAGCTGGCCGCGGTGGGGTGCTGCGACGTCACCGTCCTCGTCCATGGAGCAGGGGTGCGCCAGCTGGCCGCGGCGGCCGACCTCGCCCAGTCCTTGGGCGCGCTGGACAGCGGCGACCGCCCGTCGGTGGTGGGCTGCCTTCGGGGCGGGCGCAGGGGTTACCCCGATGATGTCGTCGCCGACCTCGCAGACGTGGTCGGTGTGCCGGTGTCGGTGCTGGTGCCCGAGGACCGACGGGTGGTGGATGACGCCGTCCGTGGGCTGGTGCCGGGGCTGTCTCGCGGTCGGTTCGCCGGCTCGGTGGATCGCCTGATGGCCGCGGTGGAGAGCGCCGCGACACCGCGAGGGGCGGCCCCCGGCGGATCGGCCGCCGAGGCGGAGTTCCCGTGGGCAGAGGTCGTCGTCCCGGCGCTGCCCGGGGCGGGGCGCGGCGCCGGGCGTGGGACGGACCGCGGGCCGAACCGCCGGGCCGGGGCGGGGACGCGGCGCCGGGGGAGAGCCGCATGAGCGAGGCCGCGGCGCTCGCCGCACGGGTCCGCGCCGGCGCTGCCCCTGACCACCATGAGGTGGCCGCGCTGGCGCGGGCCGACCTGGCCCGGCTGGGCGTCGAGGGTGCGGAGCGGCGGCGCCGCGAGCTGTCCTCGCGGCTGCTGGGTCTCGGCCCGCTCGAGGCGGTGGTGCGCCCTGGGGTGACCGACGTCGCCGTCAACGCGGACGGTTCGGTGTGGGTGGATGAGGGCGCGGGGCTGGTTCGTCATACCGTCGCGCTGGACGGGCCGGGCGTGGTGCGCGCTTTGGCGGTGCGGCTGGCCGGCTTGGCCGGCCGGCGGTTGGACGACACCGCGCCGTATGTCGACGGGCTGCTGCCGTCGGGCGTCCGGTTGCATGCTGTGCTGCCGCCGCTGTCCCGGGGCGGTGCGCACATCACCTTGCGGGTGCCCGCGGCACAACCGATGGGTCTCGATGACCTGATTCGCGACGGCAGCGTGCCGGTGGGCTGGGCCGAGCTGGTGGCCGCCCTCGTGCGGCGGCGGGTGGCGTTCCTCGTGACCGGAGGCACCGGATCGGGCAAGACCACGATGCTGGGGGCGTTGCTGGGCGCCTCGGATCCGGGCGATCGGATCGTCGTCGTCGAGGACGTCGCGGAGCTGGTCGTGCCGCGCCGTCATGTGGTCGGGCTCACCGCTCGGGCGCCGAACGTCGAGGGCCGCGGGGCCGTGCCGATGGACGTCCTGGTCCGGCAGGCGCTGCGGATGCGGCCGGACCGACTCGTCGTCGGGGAAGTGCGCGGCGCCGAGGTGCGCGAGCTGCTCACGGCCCTGAACACCGGTCACGAGGGTGGCTGCGGCACAGTCCACGCGAACTCCCCGGAGGACTGCCTGGCCCGGCTGGCAGCGCTCGGCGCGCTCGCCGGGATGTCGCCGGACGCGGTAGCCCTGCAGTCCGCCTCGGGCTTGTCGGTCGTGCTGCACATGCGGCGGGACGGTCGGGCCCGGCAGCTCGACTCCTGGGGCGTGGTCAGCACCGACGGGCCCGGCAGTCGAAACGGGGCACGGGTGGTCCGGGCTCTGGACCGTGCGGGGCATGGTCCCGGATGGGGGCGGCTCGTCGAGCTGTTGGGTGTCGCGGCGGGGCCGCCGTGACGTGGGTCGGCGTGCTGGCTGCGGTGGCGCTCGCCGGCGCGGTCCTGCTGAGGCCCAGTCGTGCGACGGGAACCGTCGACCGGGGGGTGGGGCTGATCCCGAGCATCCCTCCACCCGTGGCCGGGGGCAGGCACGGCTCGTCCGCGGGTGTTTCCCCGGGTCCCTCGGGTGGGCGTGTTCCGGTCCGCGGCCGGATGCGTCGCTGGGGGTCGGCTGCCCCGCCCGGGCGGATAAGGGCTTGGGTGACCGGTCGGCCATCGGCTTGGGTGACGGGTCGGCCATCGGCTCGGGTGACCGGCCCGCGGCGGCCGGGCGTTAGCGGCGCCACGAGCCGCGAGGTGGCCGCGCTCTTGGACGCGATCGCCGCGGCGCTCGACGCGGGCCTGCCGGTCGGGGCCGCACTGCAGTGTGCGGGCGAGGTGGCCGAGGTGCGAGGACCTGGCTCGGTGGCCGGCGTGATCGTCGAGGCGGGCCGTCGCGGCGACGTCCAGCCTGCCGTCTGGGACGACCTCGCGGCGATGCTGGGCGACCCCGGCGCGGCGGAGGTGGTTCGCGGCGTGGCGCAGGTCTGGCGTATCTGCGAGTTGACGGGTTCGCCGACGGCCGATGCGCTGCGATTAGCAGCGGTGGCCGCTCGGGGGCACAGCGAGCGCGTCGGTCGACTCGCGGTCGCAACCGCGGGTCCGCGCGCGACGATCCGGCTGCTCACGGTCCTGCCGATGCTTGGGCCGGCCGGGGTCCTCCTGGTGTGGAGCGGAGCCCCGGTCCCGGTCGGTGTCTTTGCTCTGGCCGCAGGATCGATGGGGGCCGGGCTCGTGCTGCTCGTGGTGGGGCACCGTTGGTCCGCTCGGATCGTGGCCCGTGCCTGCCTCCCGCCGCTCGCCGCCCCGGTCGTGGGCGTCCCCTCGAGCGGCTGGCTCGGTCGAGGGTCATGACGGTCCTGCCCGCCATCGGAGCGATGCTGCTAGCCATCGCCGTCTGGCTGTGGCCGCCGCCCGGGTCACACGGTGCCCGCGGCGGTCAACGGGTCGGAGCGGGTGATCCAGGCGTTCGCCCTGGCGCTGGCGCTGGCCACCTGGGTCCTGGTCGGGGCCAGGGTCCCGGTGGGGATCGCGGCGAGGGCCTGCTGACCCTGGATGAGGTGGCTTCGACCATGTCGCTTGTTGCCGTTGCCCTCCGGGGCGGCGGTGGGGTCGTGGAGTCGCTGGAGGTGGTCGCGGCCACCGGACCGGCAGTCGTCCGCACTCAGCTGCAGCGGGTCGCGGCAGGCTGGCGTTGGGGCATGGATGAGCAGACCTGCTGGGCGTACGCGTCGCCCTCGTGGCGACCGCTCGCGGCTGCCCTCGCGCTGGCCGAACGTAGTGGCGCCGCGCCCGCGGACCTCGTCGAACGGGCCGCCGCGGACCTTCGACGGGAGGCCGCCCGGGTGGTGGACGAACGGGTCGCGGCGGCGAGCGTGCGACTGGTCCTGCCGCTCGGCCTGACTTTCCTCCCCGCCTTCCTCCTGACGAGCATCGTGCCCGCCGTCGCCTTCGCTGCGGCGTCCCTGCTGAACGGATGAGTCCTGAGCGTGGTGCACAAGGGCAGCGGTGGCACCTTCGCCGTCCACAGGCTCGTCGCGGGCGCTGCACCGACGGCGTCGAGTCGGCGCATCCTCGGCATAGCCCACTGAGGTGGTGGGTAGAGAGGGGATGGATGGATGACGAACAGACTTCTGACGGCGTGGGTGGCCCTGCGCACCCGCACCGAGGCTGGCATGTCGACCGCGGAGTATGCCGTGGGCACCATCGCGGCCGTGGCGTTCGCCGGTGCGTTGATCGCCGTGGTGAAGTCGCCGACGGTGCGGGCGGCGCTGGCCTCGATCATCGCGAACGCGTTGGGCACCGGCGGGTGAGGTGATGCGACGTCGGCGAGGTGAGTCGGGGATGGTGACCGCTGAGGCGGCCGTCGTCCTGCCCACCGTCGTCGCGGTCGGCCTCCTCGTGCTGGGCGTCGTGCTGGCCGGGCTCGACCAGGTGCGCTGCGCTGACGCTGCCCGGGTCGGTGTTCGACTCGCGGCTCGAGGTGAGCCGGACGCGGCGGTGCGCGCCGCCGCTGCTCGATCGGCCCCATCGGGTGCCGAGCTGAGCCTCGTCACCGACGGCATCAACGTCACGGTGACCGTGGTCAGCCATCTGTCGTTCCTCGGGATCGGCCAAGACCTGACCGGCTCGGCAACCGCTGCGGTGGAAGCGGCGCTGCCGAGCTTGTCCCCGTGAGCCACGGCCGACGCGATCGGGGCTCGGCGAGCGTGGTTGCCGTCGGGGCCTGCGCGGCGATCTGTCTGGCGGCTGCGGGCGTGGCCGTGGTGGTCGACGCGGCACGTGCCGGGCACCGGGCCGCGGCGGCAGCGGATCTGGCGGCACTCGCGGCTGCGCCCTATGCGGCTCGCGCGGAGCCGGGGGCCTGCTCGCACGCCGCGCGTGTGGCGGGCCGCAACGGTGCCCAGTTGGCCGATTGCGTGGTGGCGGCCGATGGGTCCGTCACCGTGGTGTGCACTGCCCCCACCAGGTGGGGACCGGTGGCCACCGGGCGCGCCCGGGCGGGAACCCGATGAACCTAGGGAAGTTCGGCCAGCTCCGCGCCGCAAAGGGCTTGTCGGGTAGCCCGGGTTCGCGGCGTTCGGGCTATGGCGGCGGGTTCGCCCGCCCCGCAGGCTCGCAAGCCCGCAGGCCCGCAAGCCGGCAAGCCCGCAAGTCGGCAAGCCGGCAAGCCCGCAGGCCCGCAAGCCGTCGGCGGTCAGTCGGCCTCGGTCGCGGCGAGGGTGGCGTCCAGCAGCAGCACGGCCGCGGCCTTGTCCAGGGGGTTGTTCCCGTTGCCGCACTTGGGAGACTGCACACACGAAGGGCACCCTTCGGTGCACCGGCACGACCGGATCGCCTCGCGAGTGGCCCGCAACCACGCGGCGGCCCGCTCGAAGCCGCGCTCGGCGAAGCCAGCGCCGCCGGGGTATCCGTCGTACACCAGGATCGTCGGCAGGCCGGTGTCGGGGTGCAGCGCGGTGGAGACCCCACCGATGTCCCACCGGTCGGCGGTCGCGACGAGCGGCAGCAACCCGATGGCGGCGTGCTCGGCGGCGTGCGCGGCGCCGGGGATCTGGCGCTCATCCACCCCCCAGGACGCCAGGACGTGTTCCGGCAGGGTCCACCACACGCCGCGGCTGTGCAACGTCCGGGGCGGCAGGTCGAGCGCGTGCTCGCCGAGCACCTCGCCGGTCGGTGCCAACCGGAGGAAGGAGACCACCTGCGAGGTGACCGACACGGCCCCGAAGTTCAGCGACACCGCGGCCCACGAGCGGGTGCGCAGCGGCCTCTCGATGACGAATTCGCTCACCGAACGCGACACCGTCGACCAGCCCGGATCCCCAGCCGTGACGAGTGCGGTTTTGGCCTCCAGGTCGAGCTCGGTGACGACATACGGCTGGCCTTGGTGGATGTGCACGGCCCCGGCGTGCACCTGCGAGTGCGCGGAGGACTCGTCGACCGTGCCGATGACTCGGCCGCTGCGGCGCTCGACGATGGCGACCTGCTCCCCGATGCCGCGCAGCCGGACGTGGTCGGTGGGCCGGTCGTCGCGGGCCCAGAACCAGCCGGCCGGCCGCCGCCGCAGCAGCCCCGCCGCGGTCAAGGCCCGGGCCAGCGGCACGGTCCCAGGGCCGAACACGGCTTCGTCGGCCTCGGTCAGCGGCACCTCGGCGGCGGCCGCGGCCAGGTGGGGGCCGAGCACGTGCGGGTTCTCCGGGTCGGCCACGGTCGCCTCGACCGGCTGCCCCACCACGGCGTCCGGGTGCGACACCAGATACGTGTCGAGCGGGTCGTCGGCGGCGACGTAGATCGCTGTCGCCGGGGTGTCGCCGCGCCCGGCCCGGCCGACCTGCTGCCAGAACGACGCGCGGGTGCCGGGCCACCCCGCGACGACCACGGCATCCAGACCAGCGATGTCCACCCCCAACTCCAGGGCCGACGTCGCGGCGAGGCCGATGATCGACCGGTTGCGCAGGGCTCGCTCCAACGCCCGTCGGTCCTCGGGCAGATAGCCGCCCCGGTATGACGCCACTGCCTCGACCGCCGTCGGCGCCATCCGGCCGAGCTTGCCGCGAGCCGCCGATGCGATCACCTCGACCCCGACACGCGAGCGAGCGAAGGCCACCGTCTGCACGTCGGCGGCGACCAGGTCGGCCAGGAGATCGGCACCCACGGCCACCGCGCTGCGGCGCGCGGTCGCGTCGTCCGGCGCCACCGGCTCCCACAGCCCGATCGTCACTGCGGCACGCGCCGACCCGTCGTCGACCACCGCCCGAACCGGCAACCCGGTCAGGCGCGCAGCGTGGCCCGCCGGGTCGGCCACCGTCGCGGAGGCCAGGACGAACGTCGGTGCTGAGCCATACCGGGCGCACACCCGGCGCAGCCGGCGCAGCACCGCGCTGACGTGCGAGCCGAACACGCCGCGATAGACGTGGCACTCGTCCACGACGACATACCGCAGCGCCCGCAGGAACCGGGACCACCGCTCGTGCTGCGGCAGCAACGTGTGGTGCAGCAGGTCCGGGTTGCTCAGCACATAGGTCGCATGCTCCCTGATCCAGCGCCGCTCATCGGGCGGGGTGTCGCCGTCATACGTGCTGATCCGCACGCCGGGCAGGGCCAGGCGCTCGACGCGGGCCCGCTGGTCGGCCGCCAGCGCCTTCGTCGGGGCGAGATAGAGCACCGTCGACCCGGCTCCGGCGGCGGTCAGGGCGGGCAGCAGATATCCCAGGCTCTTGCCCGATGCCGTGCCCGTGGCCACCACGACGTGTTCTCCGGACCAGGCCGCCGAGGCCGCCTCGACCTGGTGCGTCCACGGTTGTCCGATCCCCTCGCCGACCAGCGCGGACACGACAAGGGGCGAGACCCACGCCGGCCACGTGCCGTGACGTCCGTCACGCTGCGGGAGTCGTTCGACATGCCGCAACCGTCCGTCCGGATGCCGGGCGGCGAGGTGCTCGAGGTCGACTCCATGCGGGGGACGTGCCACAACATCGCTTCCGGGCCCCGGAGGACGGAGAGGCAGCGCACCAACCACGCCCACACGTTACGGGCCCGCGCCCACGACGTTGCCTTTGAGGGCGTCCCGGCGTGAACGATATGGTGCCCGCGACATCACGACCTCCGGAACACCCGGTGGGACGGCGACCCCGCCCAGCCGCACGGGTGCCCGGTTGTCCATCAAGGAGGATGGCATGCCCGCTCTCGTCCCGGCTGCCTCGGCCATCGCGCTCGAAGGCAGCAACTACTCACTGGTCCTCGTTGTGGCGGCCATCGCGGTCGTCGCGCTCGTCATGGGCCTGATGTTCCGGCGGGAGGTGCTCGCCCAGGATGCCGGCACCCCGAACATGCAAAGCATCGGTGCCGCTGTCGAAGAGGGCGCTCAGGCCTACCTCCAACGGCAGTTCAAGACCCTCGGCGGTTTCGTCGTGCTGGTCTTCCTGCTCCTCTTCGCCCTCCCGGCCCCTGACATGGGCGTCAAGGTGGGCCGCTCCATCTTCTTCGTCATCGGCGCGCTCTTCTCCGCCGCCATCGGCTACCTCGGCATGTCGCTGGCGGTCAAGGCCAACGTCCGGGTCGCCTCGGCGGCCCGCCGCGGTGACCGGGACGCCGGCATGCGGATCGCCTTCCGCACCGGCGGTGTCGTCGGTATGGCGACCGTCGGTCTGGGTCTGCTCGGCGCCGCAGTCGTCGTCCTGGTGTACAAGGCCGAGGCCCCCAAGGTGCTCGAGGGATTCGGCTTCGGCGCCGCGCTGCTCGCCATGTTCATGCGGGTCGGCGGCGGCATCTTCACCAAGGCCGCCGACGTGGGCGCCGATCTCGTGGGCAAGGTCGAGGCCGGCATCCCCGAGGACGACCCCCGGAACGCGGCCACCATCGCCGACAACGTCGGCGACAACGTCGGTGACTGCGCCGGTATGGCGGCCGACCTCTTCGAGTCCTACGCCGTCACCCTCGTCGCCGCCCTGATCCTCGGCTCGGTCGCGTTCGGCTCGCAGGGCTTGGTCTTCCCGCTCATCGTCCCGGCCATCGGTGCGATCACCGCGATCATCGGTGTCTTCATCACCAAGGTGCGTCCCGGCGAGAACGCCCTGAAGGCGATCAACCGTGGCTTCTACATCTCGGCGGCCATCTCCGCCGTGCTCGCCGCCATCGCGGCCTTCGCCTACCTGCCGGCCACCTTCGCCGAGCTGGAGGGCGTCGACCCCGCCGTCGCGGCGATCGAGGGCAACCCGCGCATCATCGCCATCATCGCGGTCGTCATCGGCATCGTCCTGGCCGGCGTCATCCTGTGGTTGACCGGCCACTTCACCGGCACCGACAAGCGCCCCACGAAGGACGTCGCGCGCACCTCGCTGACCGGCCCGGCCACCGTTGTCCTCTCCGGCATCGGTGTCGGCCTCGAGTCGGCCGTCTACACCGCCGCGATCATCGGCCTGGCCGTCTACGGTGCCTTCCTCCTCGGCGCCGGCTCGCTGTCGCTGTCGCTGTTCCTCGTCGCGCTCGCCGGTTGTGGTCTGCTGACCACCGTCGGTGTCATCGTCGCGATGGACACCTTCGGCCCGGTCTCCGACAATGCCCAGGGCATCGCGGAGATGTCCGGCGACGTCGACGGGGACGGCGCGCGGATCCTCACCGACCTCGACGCGGTCGGCAACACCACCAAGGCGATCACCAAGGGCATCGCCATCGCGACCGCCGTCCTTGCGGCGACCGCGCTCTTCGGCTCCTACCAGGACGCCGTGACCAGCGGCCTGCAGTCCGCCGAGGGCGTCAACCCCGCTGACCTGGCCGACCTGAGCCAGCGGTTCCTCGTCTTCCACCCGGCCGCGCTGGTCGGGCTGCTCCTGGGTGCGGCGACGGTGTTCCTCTTCTCCGGACTGGCCATCAACGCAGTCACCCGCGCGGCTGGCGCGATCGTCTTCGAGGTGCGCCGCCAGTTCCGCGAGATCCCCGGGATCATGGAGGGCACGGCCAAGCCGGAGTACGGCAAGGTCGTCGACATCTGCACCCGCGACTCGCTGCGTGAGCTGGCCACTCCCGGTCTGCTCGCCGCGATGATGCCGGTCGCCATCGGCTTCGGCCTGGGCGTCGGAGCCCTCGCCGGATTCCTCGGTGGGGCCATCAGCGCCGGTGCCCTCATGGCGGTCTTCCTGGCCAACGCCGGTGGGTCGTGGGACAACGCCAAGAAGCTCGTCGAGGACGGCAGCCATGGCGGCAAGGGCAGCCCGGCCCACGCGGCAACGGTCATCGGCGACAC
>JBPOIZ010000125.1:0-17135 GCA_052034115.1 Actinomycetota bacterium | reverse complement strand
CGCTGCCGGTCTTGTGCCACACCCGCACCGACAGGTCGTAGCCGTGCGCCAGCGGATCCAGTCCGAGCGGCGCCAGCACCATCGAGTGGTCCGTGCCGTGGGCGAGCCAGCGGATCACCCGGGCGCTCGCGCGGGGGCCGAGCAGGTGGCCGGAGCGCAGCGTCTTCATCAGCGCCACGAGGTCGGCCGCGGTCGAAGAGGCGACCGTCGCCGGATGCACCGTGGGGTCACGGCGGTCCCGGATGATGTCGTTCATCGCCGTGTGACGCAGCCGCAGACGAGCCGCGGTGGCCGCGCATGCCTCGAGCCCGACATGTTCGAGCAGGACGTTGGTGGCCAGGTTGTCGCTGACCGACCCCACCAGCATCGCGAGCGAATCGACACTCATCGTCGGCTCATGCAGGTGCTGCCAAAGCCCGGAGTCCTTCACCGGGGCCACGCTGGCCTTGGCGAGACGTTCGTCGGGGTCCAACTCGCCGGACTCGATCCGTTGGGCGAGCGCGGCCAGCAGGAGCAGCTTCCCGATGCTGGCGACGGGCAGCTCGCGGTCCGGCTCGTGCTTGGCCAGCACCCCACGGACGTCGTCGATCTGCACCGACCACGTCACGTTCGGGTGCAGCGACGACGTGATATCGATCATCCCCACACCGTATGTCGGGCGGCCGGTGCCGACCCGGGCCCACCGTCCCGTGAGAAGTGCAGCGGGCGATGTCCGCGGCGTCTGGCACGCTGGGCCGGTGCCCAGCAGCTACCGCGACGTCGTACGCATCCCCGAGGTGCGGATGGCCCTGCTCCTGTCGCTGCTCATCCGGGTGCCCATGTTCGCTGCGAACGTCGCGCTGACCTTGCACGTCGTCGTCACGCTGGGCCGCTCGTATGCCGAGGCGGGCCTGGTGACCACCGTGGTGACCGTCGCCTTGGCCATCTCGAACCCCTGGCGCGGCCGGCTCCTGGACCGGCTGGGGCTGCGTCGGGCCTTGCTCCCCTCCCTGATCGTCCACGGCATCGGCTGGTCGGTCGCACCCTTCGTCGGCTACCTGCAGCTGCTCGTCGTCGCCGGCCTGGCGAGCCTGTTCACGGTGCCCAACTTCACCGTCCTGCGCCAGGTCGTCATCGCCCACACGCCCGACGAACGTCGCAAGGCGGCGCTCTCCCTCGACGGTGCGGTGACCGAGACCTCATTCATTCTCGGGCCGCTGGTCGGTGTGTGGGCGGCCACCACCTTCGCGACCTCGTGGGTCGTGTTCACCTGCGAGATGCTCAGCCTGGCCGGTTCGGTCGTGCTCTTCGTGGTCGACCCGGCCCTGCGGCGCGCGGCCCCCGACCCCGACCAGCCGGCCGCGCGGCGTCGGGACTGGCTCACCCCGGCGGTCTGGTCGGTCCTCGTGGCCGGGGTTGCGACGACCTTTATCCTCTCCGCTTCAGACGTGGCCATCGTGGCCACCCTGCGGGCTTGGGACGACACCGCGTCGATCGGCTGGGTGCTGGCCCTGTGGGGCGCCGGCTCCCTCGTCGGCGGTCTGGCGTATGGCGCCTGGCACCGCACCCTGCCCGTCCCGGTGCTGCTCAGCGGCCTGGCGCTCACCGCCATGCCGGCGGCGGTAGCGCCATCCACCGTGGCGTTCGCCGCCTTGCTCTTCGTGGCCGGCCTGTTCTGCATGCCGACCATTACGGCCATCGTCGACACCCTGAGCCGGCTGGTCCCCGAGCGCTCGCTGGGGGAGGCCATGGGCTGGCACGGTTCGTCTTTCACCACCGGTATGTCGATGGGCGCGCCACTGGCGGGCTGGGCGATGGACACCCGTGGGCACCCGGCCGGCTTCGTCGTTGCGGCCGTGGTGGGGCTCGTCGGCGCGGCCGCCGCCGCCCAGGCCTTGCCCCGCGGACCCCACCGACCACGGCTCGAACGTGCAGCGCAGCCGCATACCCGTGCGGGCTGATATCCTGGGCGACGACCACGCGGCACGACTGACGTGCTGCGGTGCCAAGAGAAGCATGCTTCCACCCGCGTCGACCGTTTGAGGTTGCCGGGTCATGGTCGGCGCAGATGCGCGCCCCGGCTCGTCCGGTGCGGTTGCTGTGCCGTTCCGAGGCTTCTCGCGCACCTGGCGGCGAGGAGCCTCTTTCGCTGCCTGAGGTCTCGGACGACACGAAGGAGCACCACATCAGCGAGCCCCGCATCAACGAGCGCATCCGGGTCCCCGAGGTGCGTTTGGTCGGCCCTGCCGGCGAACAGGTCGGCATCGTCCGCGTCGAGGACGCGCTGCGGCTGGCCCAGGAGGCCGACCTCGACCTCGTCGAGGTGGCCCCGATGGCCAAACCGCCCGTGGCCAAGCTCATGGATTACGGCAAGTTCAAGTACGAAGCCGCCATGAAGGCCCGTGAAGCGCGGAAGAACCAGGTCAACACGGTCATCAAGGAGATCAAGCTCCGCCCGAAGATCGACATCCACGACTACGGCACCAAGAAGGGCCACGTGGAGCGGTTCCTCCGGGCTGGTGACAAGGTCAAGGTGACGATCATGTTCCGCGGCCGGGAGCAGTCCCGCCCAGAGCTGGGTTTCCGGCTGCTGCAGCGCCTGGCCGAGGATGTCGCCGAGCTCGGCTTCGTCGAGTCGGCCCCCAAGCAGGACGGCCGCAACATGATCATGGTTCTCGGGCCGACGAAGAAGAAGGCCGACGCTCGGGCTGAGCAGCGTCGCCGCCGCGAGGCGGAGGACGCCGCCGGCACACCTGGCGCGGCGGCCGCGGCCGACAGCGGGGCGGACCCCACGGTCTAGGGCAGCGCCCTTGCCGCACAGCGGCCAGCACGACACACGACGTCCCGGATCACCCGGGCAGAGCAGGTAAGGAGATCGGCGCCATGCCGAAGATGAAGACGCACAGCGGTGCGAAGAAGCGGTTCCGGGTCACCGGCACCGGCAAGGTCATGCGCGAGCAGGCCGGCGGCCGCCACAAGCTCGAGGTCAAGTCCAGCAAGAAGATGCGCTCGATCGCCGACGACGTGGTCCTCAGCAAGCCGGACACCAAGAAGGTCAAGAAGCTGCTCGGCCGCTGACGCCGACCGCACCCCACCGACATACCCTCAGGTTCCACCTGGGGACGCACACGCAAGGAGAATCACGTGGCACGCGTGAAGCGGGCGGTCAACGCCCAGAAGAAGCGCCGGGTCGTCCTCGAGCGCGCCAGCGGCTACCGCGGGCAGCGCTCGCGGCTCTACCGCAAGGCCAAGGAGCAGGTCACTCATTCCCTCGGTTACGCCTACCGTGACCGTCGCGCTCGCAAGGGCGACTTCCGTCGGCTCTGGATCCAGCGGATCAACGCTGCTGCCCGCGCCAACGGGATGACGTACAACCGGTTCGTCCAGGGCCTCAAGGCCGCCGGGGTCGAGGTGGACCGCAAGATCCTCGCCGACCTGGCGGTCAACGACGCCGCAGCGTTCGCGACGCTCGTCGAGCTGGCCCGGGCCAACGTGCCCGCCACCGGCGACGCGGCCTGATCCGCTCACCTGTCGCGCGCCGGGACACCCCGTGCTGACCAATCCCCGATCCGATCGGGTGCGGGCGGTACGGGCGTTGTCCCGGCGCGCGGTGCGTGCGCGCTCGGGCCGGTTCGTCGTCGAAGGGCCACAGGGGGTGCGTGAGGCGGTCCGGTTCCGGCCGGAGTCGGTCGTGGACCTGTATGCCGCGCCGGACGCCGTCCTGCGCCACGCCGACCTGATCGCGGAGGCGACGGGCGCCGGGCTGGTGGTGCAGGAGGTCAGCGCGGACGTCCTGGCCGCGATGGCCGACACCGACGCCCCGCAGGGGCTGCTGGCGGTGTGCACGCCGGTCGACACCGACCTGGACGCCGTCCTTGCTGCCCCGGCGGGCGCCCACACCCGTCGGCTCGGCGGCGCGGCGCCTCGGCTCGTCGTCGTCCTCGCACACGTCCGTGACCCGGGCAACGCCGGCACGGTCATCCGGTGCGCCGACGCCGCCGGAGCGGACGCGGTCATCGTGACCGACGCCAGCGTCGACGTCTACAACCCCAAGGTGGTCCGCTCGACCGCGGGCTCGCTCTTCCATGTCCCGCTGGTCGTGGGGGTCCCGGTCGAGGACGCCTTGGCCCGGCTGGACGCGGCCGGCATACGGTCGCTGGCGGCCGACGGTGCGGGGGAGCGGACCCTGACCGAATGCGACCTGACCAGCCCGCACGCCTGGATCATGGGCAACGAGGCCTGGGGGCTGCCACCGGACATCCGATCCCGCTGCGACGGCGTGATCCGCGTGCCGATCTACGGCGCCGCGGAGTCGCTGAATCTGGCGATGGCGGCCACGGTGTGCCTCTACGCCTCGGCCGGCGCGCTCGCCGTGGCATGATGCCGGTATGACGTGCACCCCGCTCGCGACGCCGGCCCGTTCGCCGCGTCGATTTACCGAGCCGTCGGGTGCCCCCGGCGCGCGCTGAGCCCACGGCTTCGCCTGCTGCGCACGATCCGGACCTCCACCCGGCGGCCACCGCCACCGTCCTAGACTCGACGCCGGCCCGCCTGCGGGCGTCCGGCCGGCCCCGACCGAAGTGGAAGCGATGTCCAACACCCCGCACGACCCCGCCGAACCCCTCTCTCAAGCCTCGCTGGACGCGGTTGTCGCTGCCGCCACGGCGGCCTTCGCGGCAGCCACGACCCTCGAGCAGCTCAAGGCGGCACGCCTGGCGCACGCCGACGGGCGGAGCCCGTTGGCCGCGGCCAGCCGCGCGATCGGCTCGCTGGCGCCGCACGACCGCGCTGCGGCCGGCCAGCGCATCGGCGCCGCCCGGACGGCCGTCGCCGCTGCCTTGGCCGCCCGGCAGGGCGAGCTCGAGGCCGCGCGGGACACCCAGATCCTCATCGAGGAACGCGTCGACGTCACGATGCCGACCGGTCGGCGGCCGGTCGGTGCTCGTCACCCCGTCGAGCTGACGATGGAGCGCCTCACCGATGTCTATGTCGGCATGGGATGGGAGGTCGCCGAGGGGCCCGAGGTGGAGTCGGAGTGGATGAACTTCGACGCCCTCAACCTCGGCAAGGACCATCCGGCCCGGCAGATGCAGGACACCTTCTTCGTCGACCCACCGGACGGTGGCCTCGTCCTGCGGACCCACACCTCGCCGGTGCAGATCCGCACCATGCTCACCCGGACTCCGCCGATCTACGTCGTCGTGCCGGGGAAGGTCTTCCGCACCGACGACCTGGACGCCACGCACACGCCGGTCTTCCATCAGCTCGAGTGCCTGGCCATCGACAAGGGGCTGACCATGGCCCACTTGCGCGGGGCGATCGACGCCTTCGTCCACGCCATGTTCGGCGAGGTGAAGACCCGGGTGCGGGCGTCCTACTTCCCGTTCACCGAGCCGTCGATGGAGACCGACTTCCAGTGTCACGTCTGCCTCGGCGAGGACCCGGGCTGCCGGATGTGCGGTGGATCCGGCTGGATCGAGCTCGGCGGCTCCGGGATGGTCAACCGCAAGGTGCTCATCGCCTGCGGCATCGACCCGGATGTCTACACCGGCTTCGCCTTCGGGTTCGGGATCGAACGCACCCTGCAGTTGCGCAACGGCCTGGGAGACATGCGGGACATCGTCGAGGGCGACGTGCGCTTCTCGGCCCAGATCGGGATGGCGGTGTGACATGCGAGTGCCCTTGAGCTGGCTCGCCGAGCTGACCGACGTGCGCCGCGGCGCCACTGGCGCGGACGTCGCGGCGTCCTTCGTCTCGGTGGGGCTGGAGGAAGAGGCCCTGCACGGTGGGGGCATCGTCGGCCCGATCGTCGTCGGGCGGGTCCTGACCATCGAGGAGGCCGTCCAGAAGAACGGCAAGACGATCCGCTACTGCACCGTCGACGTGGGTGACCACGGTCAGCGGGTCACCGAGGGCATCGCGCAGGAGATCGTCTGCGGTGCCACGAACTTCGAGGTCGACGACCTCGTCGTCGTCGTCCTGCCGGGGGCGACGCTGCCGGGTGGATTCGAAATCGCCGCGCGCAAGACCTACGGCCGGGTGTCCAACGGGATGATCTGCGCCGAGGACGAGCTCGGTATCGGTGAGGACCACAGCGGCATCATCGTCCTGGAGCGCTCCCTCGGCGCCGAGGCTGCCGCGGCCCTGCGCCCCGGTGACGACGCCATCGCGCTGCTCGGTCTCGGCGAGGAGGTCGTCGAGCTGAACGTCACCCCGGACCGGGGCTACTGCTTCTCCATGCGGGGGTTGGCCAGGGAGTACTGGCACGCCCAGGGCAGCCCGGCCGGCGGGTTCCGCGACCCCGCCGCGGTGCCCGTCCCGGCGGCGACCACCGGCGGGTATGTCGTCCGGCTTGATGACGCAGCACCCCTCGACGGTGTGCTCGGCTGCGACCGTTACGTGGCGCGGATCGTGCGCGGGATCGACCCGTCGGCCCCCTCGCCGGCGTGGATGCAGAAGCGGCTCAGCCAGGTGGGTATGCGGCCCATCTCGCTCGCCGTCGACGTCACCAACTACGTGATGATGCTCGTCGGTCAGCCGCTGCACGCCTTCGACCTGCACCGCCTGTCCGGTTCCATCGTCGTACGCCGGGCTCGAGCGGGAGAGCGGCTCACCACGCTCGATGACGTCGACCGGGCCCTCGACCCGGAGGACCTGCTCATCACCGACGGCGGCGAGGTGCCCTTGGCCCTGGCCGGGGTCATGGGCGGGGCCACCAGCGAGGTCACCGCATCGACGACCGACGTCCTGATCGAGGCGGCCCACTTCGACCCGGTGACCGTCGCGCGCACGTCTCGCCGGCACCGGCTCGTCAGCGAGGCCTCCAAGCGCTTCGAACGGGGTGTCGACCCTGGGGTGACCGCGGCCGCGGCGCAGCTCGCCGTCGACCTGCTCGTGCACTTCGGGGGCGGCAGCGCCGATCCGGAGGGCACCGACGTCGACCGGACGGTGGCCCGCACGCCATACCTGCTCGATCCGACGCTGCCGGGCCGGCTCGTCGGCGTGGACTACGCGCCGGAGCGGGTCGCCGCGATCCTGCGTGTCCTCGGGTGCTCGGTCGAGGCAGCCGGTGACCTGTTCGAGGTGACCGCTCCCACCTGGCGTCCCGACCTGGTCGACGGCCCGGACTACACCGAGGAGGTCGCCCGGATCGACGGGTATGCCGCCATCCCCTCGGTCCTCCCGACTCCGGCCGGGGGCCGTGGCCTGACCCACGGTCAGCTGGTCCGCCGGACGGTGGCCGCCACGCTGGCTGGGCGCGGGCTCATCGAAGTGCTCACCTATCCCTTCGTGTCCGCCGGGTTCGCCGACCAGCTCGGTATGCCGGCCGAGGACCCGCGTCGCTCGGCCATCCGGCTGGCCAACCCGCTGTCGGACGAGGCCCCGCTGCTGCGCACCTCGGTCATCGACTCGCTCGTCGATGCCGTGCGGCGCAATCTCTCACGCGGTCACCGAGACATCGCGCTGTTCGAGATCGGCCTCGTCGTGCGTCCGACCCCGGGGAGCAGCCACACCGCGCCCGTGCCGGGCGTCGACGGTCGTCCCGACGAGGCGACGATCGCCTCGATCCACGCGGCGGTGCCACCGCAGCCCCGCCATGTCGGGATCGTCCTGGCCGGTGACGCGGACCGCGGCGGTTGGTGGGGCTCCGGTCGAGCAGCCGACTGGGCGGACGCACTCGACCTGGTCCGGTCGGTCGCCGCGGCCCTGGCCGTCGAGGTGCGGGTCGGGCCGGCCGAGGAGGCTCCCTGGCATCCCGGTCGGTGCGCTCGGGTGACCCTCGCCGACGGGCGACTGGTCGGCTTCGCCGGCGAGCTCCACCCGGCGGTGCTGACCCGCTTGGGTCTTCCGGCGCGCTCGTGCGCGGCCGAGATCGACCTAGAGGTGATCACCGAGGCCTGCGCCGGGGCGACCCAGTTGCAGCCGTTCTCGACCCAACCGCTGGCCCTGACCGATATCGCGCTCGTCGTGGACCGCACCGTCCCGTCGGCGCGGGTCGTCGACGCGCTGCGCGGCGCCGCGGGGGAGCACTTGGAGTGGATCAACCTCTTCGACGTCTACGTCGGCGACCAGGTCGGCGAGGGCAAGCGCTCGTTGGCCTACCGGCTGGCGTTCCGGGCGCCGGAGCGGACCCTGACGACGGAGGAGGTCAGTGGCTATCGCGATGCAGCGGTCGCCGCTGCGGGGCAGGCCGTGGGGGCCGTCCAGCGGTGATCTGAGTGACCATACACGGCATGTATAGTCATGCGGTCGGATGAGGAGACGAGGAGCCGTTCGGTGATCAGTGCAGCGGTAGCCGGCGCCAGTGGATATGCCGGCGGGGAGATCGTCCGACTCCTGCTGCAGCATCCCCGGATCACCGTGGGCACCCTCGCGGCGGACACCAAGGCCGGCGCCCGGGTGGGGGAGATCCACCCGCACCTGACTCCGGTTGCGCAGCAGCTCTTCGAGGGCACCGACCCGCAGGAACTGGGCCGTCACGACGTCATCTTCCTGGCGTTGCCGCACGGGGCGTCGGCGGCCCTGGTCGACCGATTGCCCGAGGGTTGCGTCGTCATCGACTGCGGCGCCGACTTCCGGCTCGACGACGAGGGCGCCTGGGCCGCCTTCTACGACACGGCGTTTGCCGGCACCTGGCCCTACGGTCTGCCGGAGTTGCCGTGTCGGGACGGCTCGACGGGCCGGGACCATCTGGCCGGCGCCCGGCGGATCGCCGTGCCAGGGTGTTACCCGACGGCGGTGAGTCTGGCGCTCGCGCCGGGCTTCGCGGCCGGCCTGCTGGCGCCTGACGATGTCGTCGTCGTCGCGGCAAGTGGCACCTCCGGTGCCGGAAAGGGCGCCAAGCCGCATCTGTCGAGCGCCGAGATCATGGGGTCGATGTCGCCCTACGGCGTCGGCGGCGTGCACCGCCATACCCCCGAGATCGAGCAGAACCTGACCCGTGCGGCGGGCACCCGGGTCAGCGTCTCGTTCACCCCCACCCTCGCACCCATGCCGAGGGGCATCCTGGCCACCTGCACGGCCAAGGTCGTCGGCGGTGCCGACCCGGCGGCGGTGCGAGCGGCGTGGGAGAGCGCGTATGCCGAGGAGCCCTTCGTGCAGGTGCTGCCGCCCGGCCAGTGGCCCCGCACGGCGGACGTCCTGGGCAGCAACGTCGCGCAGGTGCAGGTCGCCGTCGACTCGCGCGCCGGCCGGGTCGTGGCCATCGCGGCGATCGACAACCTCACCAAGGGCACCGCAGGTGCAGCCATCCAGTGTGCCAACCTCGCCCTCGGCCTGCCGGAGGGCCTCGGGCTACCCGCTGCAGGAGTCGCACCGTGAACCCCGCACCCGCGTTGCCCCGAGGCTTCCGTGCCGCGGGGGTGGCGGCCGGAATCAAGTCCAGCGGTGCGGCCGACCTCGCTTTGGTCGTCAACGACGGACCGACGCACCACGTTGCGGCGGTCTTCACCTCCAACCGGGTCCAGGCGGCACCGGTCATCTGGTCCCGTCAGGTCGTCGCCGACGGGGTAGCCGAGGCAGTGATCCTCAACTCCGGCGGGGCGAACGCGTGCACCGGGCACCGCGGTTTCCAGGACACCCATCACACGGCCGAGAAGGTCGCCGCGGTCCTTCGGATCGGGGCTGGCGACGTCGTGGTCTGCTCCACGGGCCTGATCGGTGAGCGACTGCCGATGGCCGCGTTGCTCCCTGGTGTCGACCTGGTGGCCGCGGCGTTGTCGACCGACGGTCTCGGTGCGGCGGCTCGGGCGATCATGACGACCGACACCGTGCCGAAGACCTCGACGACCACCGCCACCGGGTGGTCGGTGGCCGGCATCGCGAAGGGCGCAGGGATGCTCGCCCCGGCCCTGGCGACGATGCTCGTCGTCCTGACCACCGACGCGGTGGTCAGCCAGCCGACCCTGGCGACCGCGTTGGGTCGCGCGACCGAGGTAACCTTCGATCGCATCGACAGCGACGGTTGCCAGTCGACGAACGACACCGTGGTGGTCATGGCCTCGGGCGCCTCGGGGGTCGAGGTGAGTCTGGATGAGCTGACCGCCGCGTTGCGCACGGTGTGTGCCGACCTGGCCCGCCAACTCATTGCCGACGCCGAGGGAGCCCACCACGAGGTGCAGATCGATGTCCGCGGCGCGGCCTCGATCGCCGACGCCGTCGAGGTCGGTCGGGCCGTCGCGCGTAACAACCTCGTCAAGTGCGCCATCTTCGGCGGCGACCCGAACTGGGGGCGCATCCTCGCGGCCATCGGCACGACAGCCGCGGCCTTCGAGCCGGACGACATCGACGTCGCGATCAACGGTGTCGTGGTGTGCCGCGGGGGCGCGACCGGGGAGGACCGCAGCAAGGTCGACCTGACCGCCCGGAGCGTGCATATCCTCATCGACCTGCGGGCCGGGGTGGACAGCGCGACCATCCTCACCAACGACCTGACCCACGACTACGTCCACGAGAACTCGGCGTACAGCTCATGAGCGCGACGAGGCGGATCATCGACGCCGCTGCGGTGCGGGTGGCCGCCGGCAAGGCGGCCACCCTGGTCGAGGCGTTGCCGTGGCTGGAACGGTGGCGCGGCGACGTCGTCGTGGTCAAGTACGGCGGCAACGCCATGATCGACGACGCCCTCAAGGCCGCCTTCGCCCAGGACGTCGCCTTCCTGCGGTATGCCGGCCTGCGGCCCGTCGTCGTCCATGGGGGAGGTCCGCAGATCGCTTCGATGCTGGCCCGGCTCGGTCTGCCCAGCGAGTTCGCCGGCGGCCTGCGCGTGACCACCCCGGAGGTCATGGAGGTCGTGCGGATGGTGCTGACCGGACAGGTTGGCCGGGAGCTGGTCGGGCTACTCAACCTCCACGGTCCGCTCGCGGTCGGCCTGTCCGGGGAGGACGGGGGCCTCTTCGGGGCCCGTCGTCGTCCCGGCATCGTCGGTGGCGCCGAGGTGGATATCGGCCTGGTCGGCGATGTCGTCGACGTCGACCCCACCGCGGTGACCGACCTGCTCGACGCCGGTCGGATCCCCGTCGTGTCCACCGTCGCCCCGGACCTCGACGAAGGCGGGCAGGTCCTCAACGTCAACGCCGACACCGCGGCGGCAGCGCTGGCGGTGGCCCTCGACGCGAGCAAGTTCGTCGTCCTCACCGACGTCGAAGGGGTCTATGCCGACTGGCCGGACCGCGGTTCGCTGCTGTCCTCGCTCACCCTCAGCCAAGCCAAGGACCTCCTCGCCCGCGTCGACGCCGGCATGGTGCCCAAGCTGGAAGCGTGCATCCGTGCCGTCGAGGGGGGCATCGAGCGCACCCACGTCATCGACGGCCGGGTGCCCCACTCGCTGCTTCTCGAGGTGTTCACCGATGAAGGAATCGGCACGATGATCGTGCCGGATGGTGCGCCCGAATGAGCGCCTCCGAGGACCTGCTCGACCGGTATGCCGGCGCGCTGCTGCCCGTGTTCGGGCGGCCGATGACCGCGCTGGTCCGAGGCTCGGGTGCTCGGGTCTGGGACGCCGACGGACGCGAGTATGTCGACCTGCTCGCCGGCATCGCCGTCAACGTTCTCGGGCATGCGCATCCGGCACTGGTCGAGGCGGTGTCGACCCAGATGGCGAGCCTGGCCCACGTGTCGAACTTCTTCACGACCCCACAGCAGGTCGAGCTGGCCGAGGAGTTGCTGCTCGCCTGCCGGGCGCCATCGGGTTCTGCCGTCTTTTTCACCAACTCCGGGACCGAAGCCCTTGAGGCCGCGATCAAACTGAGCCGGCGCACCGGGCGCACCCGGATCGTTGCCGCCGAGAACGCCTTCCATGGTCGAAGCACCGGCGCGCTCGCCCTGACCTGGAAACCGGCGTATCGCGAACCGTTCGAGCCGCTCCTCCCGCAGGTCGTTCACGTGCCGTATGACGACGTCGCGGCATTGACCGCGGCGGTCGACGAGTCCGTGGCCGCGGTCGTGCTCGAGCCCATCCAGGGGGAGGCCGGGGTCGTCCCGGCGAGCCCGGAATACCTCCGCGCCGCCAGGGAGCTGACCACGCGGCACGGCGCCTTGCTCGTCCTCGACGAAGTCCAGACCGGCGTGGGTCGCACCGGCAGGTGGCTGGCCCACCACGACAGCGGCATCACCCCGGATGCGGTGACGCTGGCCAAGGGCTTGGCCGGCGGCGTGCCCATCGGCGCCCTGGTCACCTACGGTCCAGCGGTGAGCGGTCTGCTCGCAGCGGGCCAGCACGGGTCGACCTTCGGCGGCAACCCGCTCGCGTGCGCGGCCGGTCTGGCCGTCGTACGCACGCTCGCCGCGGACGCTCTGGTCGAGCAGGCCGGCCGGCTCGGCACGTCCCTCAGCCGGGATCTCCTGGCCGCCGGTGATCCGCGGGTTGTGGCGGTCCATGGCCGAGGGCTGCTCCTCGGCGTCGAGCTCGCCGATCCGGTCGCGCCGGCCGTGGCGCGGGCCGCCCACGATGTGGGCTTCATCGTCAACGCCGCCACCCCCACCAGGATCCGGCTCGCCCCGCCGCTCGTGGTCGACGCCGGGGACCTACGGTCCTTCGCCGCGGCGCTCCCGGGCGTGCTGGACGCGGCGTATGCCGCCGAGGCATCCTCATGATTGCCGCCACCCGAGTCGCCAGACAGCAGCGGATCACCGAGCTGCTCCGGGACCACGCCATCGCGTCGCAGACCGAGCTGGCTGCGCTCCTGGGCGCCGACGGGGTCGAGGTGACCCAGGCGACGGTGTCTCGTGACCTCTCCGAGCTCGGCGCGGTGAAGTCACGCCGTGGTGGCGTGGCCTGCTACGCCATACCGGGTCCGGCCGAGGACGCCGGCGCCGACCCGGCCCGGGAGGGCGAGGCGCTACGCCGACTGCGCCGAGCCGCCGGCGACCTGCTCGTCTCGGCAGAGGCGGCCGCCACGATCGCGGTGCTGCGGACCCCTCCGGGCGCCGCCCACTACCTGGCCTCGGCGCTGGACGCCGCGCGCCTGCCCGGCGTCGTCGGCTCGGTCGCAGGGGACGACACGATTCTGGTCGCCACCCGTTCCGAGCTGGAGGCACAGGGGGTCACTGCCACCATGCTCGACCTCGCCGCTGCGCCTTCCCCTGAGCCCGCTGGAGGATGACACCCGTGAGCACCTCGCCCGACGCGATCCGGGCCAGCCTCTGGGGCGGCCGGTTCAGCGGTGGCCCGTCCGACGCGCTGGCCGCGCTGTCCAAGAGCACCCACTTCGACTGGCGCCTCGCGCTGCACGACCTGGCCGGCTCATCCGCACATGCCCGGGTGCTCCATCGGGCCGGGCTGCTCGACGAGAGCCAACTCGTGGCGATGCTCGCGGCCATCGAGAACCTCGCTGACGACGTGCGAAGCGGCCAGTTCGCGCCGCTGGACACCGACGAGGACGTCCACACCGCCTTGGAACGCGGCCTCATGGACCGGGCCGGCGCCGACCTCGGCGGACGGCTGCGGGCCGGTCGGTCCCGCAACGACCAGATCGCCACTCTGCTGCGGTCCTACCTGCGCGAGCACGCCCGGGTCATGGCGCAGCTCGTGCTCGACGTCGCGTCGGCCCTGGCCACTCAGGCGCGAGACACCTTCGGTGCCCCTATGCCGGGGCGCACCCACCTCCAGCACGCCCAGCCCGTGCTGCTGTCGCACCATTTGCTCGCCCACGTCTGGCCGCTGTTGCGCGACGTCGACCGCCTCCGCGACTGGGATCGGCGCGCCGATGCCTCGCCCTACGGCTCGGGGGCGCTGGCCGGCAGCTCGCTGGGCTTGGATCCGGCTGCGGTCGCCGCCGATCTCGGCTTCGCGCGCCCGGTGGAGAACTCCATCGACGGCACGGCCAGCCGCGACGTCGCCGCCGAGCTGGCGTTTGTCGCGGCCATGATCGCGGTCGACATCTCCCGGCTCGCCGAGGAGATCATCATCTGGGCGACCAAGGAGTTCGGGTTCGTCACCCTCGACGACGCCTTCTCCACGGGGTCCTCGATCATGCCGCAGAAGAAGAATCCGGACATCGCCGAGCTGGCGCGTGGCAAGGCGGGACGTCTCGTCGGCGACCTCGCCGGCCTGCTCACCACGCTCAAGGGCCTGCCGCTGGCCTACAACCGCGACCTCCAGGAGGACAAGGAGCCGGTCTTCGACGCCGTCGACACCCTCGAGATCCTGCTGCCGGCGGTCAGCGGGATGGTCGCGACGCTGACCTTCCACACCGAGCGCATGGCGGCCCTGGCCCCGCAAGGTTTCGCCCTGGCCACCGACGTCGCCGAGTGGCTGGTTCGCCAGAAGGTGCCGTTCCGGGTGGCGCACGAGGTCGCGGGTGAGTGCGTGCGGGTCTGCGAGACCCGCGGCATCGAGCTGTGGGACCTCACCGACGACGATCTGGCCGCCATCAGTGCGCATCTGACGCCGGCGGTCCGTGACGTCCTGACGACCGAGGGCTCGCTGGCGTCCCGGGATGCCGTCGGCGGGACGGCCCCGGCCCGGGTGGCCGAGCAGCTCGCCGCGGCGGAGGCGGCGATCGCCGAGCGTCGCGACTGGCGATGACGCTCGGGCGGGACTTCTTCGACCGTCCCGTCCTCGAGGTCGCCCGCGATCTGCTCGGCGCATCGGTCAGCCACGCCGGCGTCACCGTGCGACTCAGCGAGGTCGAGGCCTACGCCGGAATCGGCGACCCGGGCTCGCACGGCTTCCGTGGGATGACCCCGCGGACCCGGGTGCTCTTCGGCGCACCGGGGAGCCTGTATGTCTACTTCACCTACGGCATGCACTGGTGCGCCAACCTCGTCACCGGCCCGCCCGGCCACGGTGCCGCGGTGCTGCTCCGGGCCGGACTGGTGGTTGGGGGTCTGGACCTGGCCAAGGCCCGGCGCGAGCGTCCGGGCCGGGCCGCGATCCCGGTCCGCGACCTGGCGCGGGGACCGGCCCGGCTGACCGTCGCGCTCGGCCTCGACGGTGCCCACAACGGTATGGCGACCACCTCCCCGGGCTCGGCCCTGCGGGTGCAGATGGCCCGCTCCGCCGCCGCGGCGGGGGTCAGCACCGGGCCGCGGGTCGGTGTCAGCGGCCCGGGCGGTGACGGCACGGCATACCCGTGGCGGCTGTGGCTCGACGGCGACCCGACCGTATCGCCCTATCGGGCGGCCCCGCAGCGGCGCGGGCGCCGGACAACTCCACCGGACTCGCGACGTGACGAGACATGATGGCCGAGCCGTGGGTTGTGGGGCAGGCTGGGCGCCGCAGGTGGCATACCGTGGGTCGGACCCCGAGCAAGGAGTGAGACGAGCCGTGACCGAGATCCTCGACGAGCTCAGGTGGCGTGGGCTGGTGGCCCAGACCACCGACGAGGCGGCGCTTCGGGCTGCCCTCGCCGATGGTCCCCTCACGGCGTATTGCGGATTCGACCCGACCGCACCGTCCTTGCACTTCGGCAACCTGGTTCAGCTCATCGTGTTGCGGCATCTGCAGCGGGCCGGCCACAAGGTCATCTGCCTGGTCGGCGGGTCGACCGGTCTGATCGGCGACCCCAAACCGACCGCTGAGCGGGTCCTGAAGACCAAGGAACAGACAGCGCAGTGGGTGGCTCGCATCCAGTCGTTGGTCCGCCCGTTCCTTGACTTCGATGGGTCCGACCCGGCGTGCGCCCACCCGGCCATCATGGTCAACAACCTCGACTGGACCGAGCCGCTGAGCGCGCTGGACTTCCTGCGCGATGTCGGCAAGCACTTCCGGGTCAACCACATGGTCCGCAAGGACGCCGTCGCGGCACGGCTGGCCTCGGCGGAGGGCATCTCCTGCACCGAGTTCAGCTACCAGTTGTTGCAGGGACTGGACTACCTCGAGCTCTACCGGACCTACGGCTGCACGCTGCAGACCGGGGGCAACGATCAGTGGGGCAACCTCACGGCCGGATCCGACCTCATTCATCGGGCGGAAGGGGCGTCGGTGCACCTGCTGACCACGCCGCTCATCACTGACTCGCAGGGAGTCAAGTTCGGCAAGTCCGAGGGCAACGCGATCTGGCTGTCGGCGGACATGACCAGCCCGTACGCGTTCTACCAGTACTTCCTCAACGTCGAGGATGCTTCCGTGGTGTCCTTGCTCAAGGTGTTCACCGACCGGGGCCCGGAGGAGATCGCCGAGCTGGACCACCTCGTGCAGACCGAGCCCTTCCGACGCACGGCCCAGCGGGCCCTGGCCGCCGACATCACCACTCTCGTGCATGGCGCGGCCGCCACCGCAGCAGTGCAGAGCGCCTCAGCGGCACTGTTCGGCCAGGGGGATCTGAGCCGGGTCGACGCGGCCACCTTCCTGGACGCCACCCGAGAGCTCCCCGGGGCAGACGTCGCCGTCGGAAGCACCCTGGTCGACGCACTGGTGGCCACTGGCCTGGTCGACAGCCGCAACGCCGCCCGCCGAGTCATCGCCGAGGGCGGGGTGTCGTTGAACAACATCAAGACGTCCGACCCGGACCAGGTGCTCGACGACGTGGCGTTCGTCCACGAGGCAGTGGCGGTCCTCCGACGCGGCCGACGCACCCTCGCGGCAGCACGCTTGGCGCGCTGACCTGCGGATTTGGAGACTTCGACGATCGTCGCCTAGGGTCTTCCTTGTCAGCCCGCGAGGGAGGAACGGACACGAAGAAGGGCCTCTGGGCCCTCCACGTTGGCCGGTCCCCGGGGCAGACCACAACCCCCAGCAGTAAGCAGCGGCTCGCCGCCGCCCTGATGGAGTTGTGCGCCACGACCCGTCGAGCGAGCACCCGAGAGGGCTCCTCGGTTTTGACAGGCCCGAAGCGGAACGGTAGAGTAGTGGAGTTGCCCCAACGCCACCTCGCAGAGATTGCGAGCTGACGGAGGTGCGCGTCCGATCCTTGAGAACTCAACAGCGTGCCAAAAATCGACGCCAATAACCTCGTCATAGATGCCGCACGGCCACCGGCCGGCGCGTCATCTAGAAACGAAAATCCTTTGGTTGACGGAGCCCTTCGGGGCTCACATCAGCCAGCGAAACAACCCTTCGAGGGTGACTGTTTTCCGAGGAGCAATCCTCGGGCACACACATCAACGGAGAGTTTGATCCTGGCTCAGGACGAACGCTGGCGGCGTGCTTAACACATGCAAGTCGAACGGTGACGAGGAGCTTGCTCCTCTGATCAGTGGCGAACGGGTGAGTA
>JBPOIZ010000116.1:0-10412 GCA_052034115.1 Actinomycetota bacterium | reverse complement strand
GTGACCAGCCCGATCGCGGTGCGGCCGGTCGCCATCAGCGCCCCGGCGTCGGTGAGCGGCTCCGGCGCGGATGGTTCGACATCCGTGACCGTCATGCCGGGCTTCTCCGGCTCGTTGTCGACGTCGGTTGTCGGTCTGGCAGCCGGTGCTGTCTCGCTGACCCCGGCGACGCTGGACGAGGACGGCATCGCCTCGATCGAGATCCCCGAGGGGACCACCCAGGCGCGGTTCGCGACGTATGACGCCGATGTCCCTGCTGGCACCGACATCGACATCTACGTCATCAAGGACGGCGCTCTTGTCGGCCAGTCGGCAGGCGGCAGCTCGGAGGAGTCGGTGGTCATCGACAACCCGGAGCCAGGCACCTACCTGGTCGACGTGGACCTCTTCGCGGGTCCGGCGTCGCTCGACGTGCCGGTCGTCTCCTTCGCGCTCAACGGCGACGAAGGCAACCTCACCGTCGTTCCCGCGTCCGCGAGCGTGACCACCGGCACCCCGGTGGACTTCACCTTCTCGTGGTCCGGGCTCGACGCGGCCACCCGGTATGTCGGCTGGGTCGCCTACAGCGACGGGACGTCCGAGGCCGGTCGGACCATGGTCGCGATCAACTGATCGAACCTGTCACGGCGGGTGTGCCCCGGGCCTTCGGGTCCGGGGCACACCCATGTCCGGAGACCCAAGATTGAGCGGAATAGGCTCAACTTTGGTCGCGTTGCCCCTGATGGTCGCGGGCCATCCACGGCCTTCCCCAGGCAAGGAGCACCCTCTATGGATCTGCAGCTGACGACCAAAGCCCAAGAGGCCTTCTCGACGGCGGTCCGCGCCGCCGCGGCTGCCGGTCACCCCCACACCGAGCCGGCGCACCTGACCGTCGCTCTCCTCGAGCAGGAGGGCACGACGACCGGTCCCCTCGTCGAGGGGACCGGCGGTTCGATCGCGAGCCTCCTCCAGAGCGCTCGGGCGACCCTCGCCGGCCTGCCCAACGTGAGCGGGGCATCGGTCGCGACGCCCACTCCGAGCCGAGGCACCCTGGCCGTTCTGGAATCGGCGCGCGCCGCCATGGCCGCAATGGGTGACACCTTCGTCTCGACCGATCACCTCGTCCTCGGGCTGGCCCGCACCGGGGCGATCGGGCTCGACGCGGCGACCGTCGAGGCCGCCATACCGATGCTGCGTGGCGGGGCGAAGGTGACCAGCGAGACGCCCGAGGGCACGTTCGACGCCCTGACCAAGTACGGCACCGACCTGACCGAGCGGGCCCGTGAGGGCAAACTCGACCCGGTCATCGGCCGTGACAGCGAGATCCGGCGAGTCGTCCAGGTGCTGAGTCGGCGCACCAAGAACAACCCCGTCCTCATCGGCGAACCCGGCGTCGGCAAGACCGCGGTCGTCGAAGGACTCGCCCAGCGCATCGTCGACGGGGACGTGCCTGAGAGCCTGCGCGGCAAGCGGTTGATCAGCCTCGACCTGGGCGCGATGGTCGCCGGGGCGAAATACCGCGGCGAGTTCGAGGAGCGGCTCAAGGCGGTGCTCGAGGAGATCAAGGGTGCCAACGGGCAGGTCGTGACGTTCATTGACGAGCTGCACACCGTCGTCGGCGCCGGGGCCTCCGGCGAGGGCGCGATGGATGCCGGGAACATGCTCAAGCCGCTCCTGGCTCGAGGCGAGTTGCGGATGGTCGGTGCCACGACGCTGGACGAGTACCGCGAGCACATCGAGAAGGACCCGGCCCTGGAACGACGCTTCCAGCAGGTGTATGTCGGCGAGCCGTCGGTAGAAGACACGATCGCGATCCTGCGCGGGCTGAAAGAGCGTTACGAGGCCCACCACAAGGTCGAGATTGAGGACTCCGCGCTCGTGGCGGCGGCATCGCTGGCCGACCGGTTCATCAGCGGCCGCCAGCTGCCCGACAAGGCCATCGACCTGGTGGACGAGGCGGCCTCCCGGCTGCGGATGGAGATCGATTCCTCGCCGGTCGAGATCGACGCCCTGCGACGCTCTGTCGATCGGCTCAAGATGGAGGAGCTGCACCTGGCCCAGGAGAGCGACGACGCCTCGATCGAACGACTCGCGCGGTTGCGCCGCGACCTGGCGGACAAGTCCGAGGAACTCGCTGCCCTCAACGCCCGGTGGGAGGCGGAGAAGTCGGGGCTGAACCGCGTCGGTGAGCTCAAGGCTCGCATCGATGACCTGCGCACCCAGGCCGAGCGACTCCAGCGCGACGGTGACTACGCCGGGGCGTCGAAGCTGCTCTACGGCGATCTGCCCGCCCTGGAGTCCGAGCTTGTGGCAGCGTCGGCGGCGGAGGCCGCTGAGACGTCCACGGAGGCCATGGTCAAGGAGCGGGTCGGGGCGGACGACATCGCCGAGGTCATCGCGGCCTGGACCGGCATACCGGCGGGCCGGATCCTCCAGGGCGAGACCGAGAAGCTGCTCTCGATGGAGTCCATCCTCGGCGCACGCCTCATCGGGCAAGGCGCAGCGGTCCGAGCCGTGTCCGATGCGGTGCGCCGCTCCCGGGCAGGCCTGGCCGACCCCGATCGCCCCACCGGGTCATTCCTCTTCCTCGGGCCGACCGGGGTGGGCAAGACCGAGTTGGCCAAGGCGCTGGCCGACTTCCTGTTCGACGACGAACGAGCCATGGTGCGGATCGACATGTCGGAGTACTCCGAGCGGCACGCCGTGGCGCGCCTGATCGGGGCGCCCCCTGGGTATGTCGGCTACGACGAGGGCGGCCAGCTGACCGAGGCGGTGCGCCGCCGCCCCTACTCTGTCGTGCTGCTCGACGAGGTCGAGAAGGCGCACCCGGAGACGTTCGACATCCTCTTGCAGGTGCTCGATGACGGACGCCTCACCGACGGCCAGGGGCGCACCGTCGACTTCCGCAACGTCATTCTGGTCATGACCAGCAACCTCGGGTCGGCCTTCCTCGTCGACCCGACGATGGAGGCCGCCGCTGCCCGTGCGGCGGTGATGTCGGCGGTCCGGGCGTCGTTCAAACCCGAGTTCCTCAACCGGCTCGACGAGGTCGTCGTGTTCGAGGCGCTGACCATCGAGGAGCTCGGCCACATCGTCGATCTTCAGGTGCGCGCCCTGGCGACCCGGCTACGGGATCGCCGCATCACCTTGGAGGTGACTCAGGGGGCGCGCGAATGGCTCGCGCTGGCCGGCTACGACCCGTCGTATGGCGCGCGGCCGCTGCGTCGGCTCATCCAGCGCGAGATCGGAGATCGGCTGGCCAGGGCACTGCTCGGAGGCCAGATCCGAGACGGCCAAGCGGTCGTGGTCGACGTCGACGAGGCGGGTCTCACCCTCCACTGAGGTGTGCCGGGACTGGGGGACGCCCCGGGTGGACGTGACGCCGCTGTGGGCGCCGCGCCGCTGTGGGTCACGCAGGGGCGCGGCCCCCGGGTGCGGCGGCGGGTCGGTCGATGATCCAACGAGCGGCATACGGTCCGAGCCAGATCTGCCCGTCCGCTCCTGCGTCGATGTCGTGACCACTGAGCGCGTCGTAGGGCGCGGCGATCCCGGCCTCCAGCAGGCGCCCGATCGGGAACGACCGCCACGTGCTCGTGACGTTGTAGAGACCCACGAAGGCCCCCGACGGGTGTTGCCGGATCGTCGCCAGGACGCCAGGGTCGGTGCCGCGCAGGATGTCGCTCGGCGTTGACGCATGCAACTGCGGCAGCCCCGCACGCACTGCGCCCAGGTGCGAGATGCCCTGGAAGACCTTGCCGGCGTGGGTTCGCAGGTCCTGGCGGTCCTCGGCCCGCTGCCAATCGAGCCGCGGCCGGTGCGCCCACCGGTTGTCATCGGCGTGCCCCAGCTCGCTGGCCCACTCCCGGTCGTTGACCATCCCGAGCTCATCACCGGACCAGATGACCGGCACGCCGCCCCAGGCGGCGACGATGGCGTGGACCAGGAAGATCCGGCCCAGCGCGAGCCCCTCGTCGGCCGGGCCCGAGGCTGACTCCAGCCCACACAGGGCTGCTGCCGTGCCACTGATCCGGCGGTCCCCGGTCAACTCGTTGTGCTGAAAGACCAGACCGCGGGCCGGGGATCCGGGGAAGGTGCCGGCATACCAGTCGGCGAGGAACGCGCGGTGCGACCAACCGCCGATGCCGATGGCGGCAGCGTCGGAGTCGTCGATGGCCCACCCGATGTCGTCGTGGCAGCGGGCATAACACACCCAGGTCGACGTCGTCGGCGTTGCGGGGAGCGCGCCCAGCGCCTGGGTGGCCAGGGCGACCTCGCCGGTGGCGAGCATCGACCAGATCTGCACCATGAGGCTGTTGTGATACGCGAGATCGCTGACCTTGCCGGCATGCTCGCCCAGACCGAAGTACTGCACGAGGTCCTTGGGGCCGACGATCGCCTCGGCCTTGAAGACCACGGCGGGGCAGGCCATTCGAGCGACGGTGCGCAGGACCTGGGTCAGGGCGTGGACCTCGGGTTGGTTCTGACACGTCGTGCCGAGCCGCTTCCAGGTGAACGCGATGGCGTCCAGACGGAGCACTTGCACGCCGAGGTTGGCGAGGAACAAGATGATCTCGGCATATTCGAGCAGCACGTCGGGGTTGCTCCAGTTGACGTCCCACTGCCACTCGTTGAACGTCGTCCACACCCACCCGTCGAGTTCGGCGTCGAAGGTGAAGTTGCCGGGCGCGAAGTCGGGAAACACCTCCGGCAGCGTGCGCTCGTAGGCGTCCGGACCAGTGCGATCCGCGAAGACGTAGAAGTAGTCGCGGTAGCGCGGATCGCCGGCTCGTGCCGCGACCGCCCATTCGTGCTCTCGGGCGACGTGGTTGAGCACCAGATCGAGGACCAGCGATATCCCGTGGTGCCGCAGTTCGGTGGCCAGCGCGCGGACGTCGTCGATGGTGCCCAGATCGGGGCGCACGGTGCGGTAGTCGGCCACGGCATACCCGCCGTCGTTGTCACCGTCGCGGGGGTGCAGCAGGGGCATGAGGTGCAGGTAGGTGACACCGAGCTCGTCGAGGTAGTCGATGCGGTCGGCAACTCCCTTGAGGGTCTCGCCGAACCGGTCGGCATAGCACGCATAGCCGAAGACTCCGGGTTGCTGCAGCCAATCTGGTTCCAACAACCGGGCCTCGTCGAGGCGGTGCAGCTCCGGGTCGCGCTGCGCGTATGCCGTGGCTGCGCAGATCACCAGTCGCTGGGCGATCTCAGTGACGTCCTGGCCCGGCCAGACCGACTCGAGTCCGGCCACCAGGTCGCCATACCAGCGCTCGAGGCGCAGCGTGAAGTGCTCCCGGCGCAGCGCGGGCTGGTCGGTGAGGCACTGCGCGGCGGCGGCCAGAACCGGCGCGGGAACGCTATAGCGGTGCAGCATCAGTCGCGGAACCGTTCGACGCTCGTTCACTGGTGAAACGTTCAACCGACACCCTATGCGCTCAACTGGCCGAGGAACAGAGGGTCGGGCCAGTTCGGACCTTCGGAACGGCCCGGATGGGTCCGGCAGCACAGCACACCCTGGCAATCCTCCACTGGACGCGATCTGGGGCGTGCCCGCCGCAGCCAACCGTGGGGGGCGAGCCCCGACAAGGCCCGCCCCCCACGCGTGTCGCTATCCCTCAGGAGGGTTGCTGCATCTTGGCCGCGAGCTCGGCGGGCATGTAGTCGTAGCGCAGCATGGTCCGGCTGAACTGGCCGGTGCCGTGCGAGACCGACCGCAGGTCGATGGCGTATCGGCTCAGCTCGGTCTGCGGGACCTCGGCGTGGACGACGGTGCGGCCCTTTTCGGCGGCCGGCTCGGTGCCGACGACCTGACCGCGCCGTCCCCGCAGATCCGCCATGACCGCACCGAGGAAGTCGTCGGCCACGGTGACCGTCACGGCATCGACGGGCTCGAGCAGGGACACCGTCGAGGCGTTGGCGGCTTCTTTGAGGGCCAGGGCCGCAGCGGTCTGGAAGGCCATGTCGGACGAGTCCACGCTGTGCGCCTTGCCGTCATACAACGTGACCCGTATGTCGACGAGGGGGTAACCGGCGAGCACACCCTTGTCGAGCTGGTTGACCAGGCCCTTCTCCACCGAGGGGATGAAGTTTCGCGGCACCGCGCCACCGACGACCTTGTCGACGAACTCGAAGCCGCTGCCCCGCGGGAGCGGTTCGATCTCCACGCGGACCACCGCATACTGCCCGTGACCGCCGCTCTGCTTGACGAGCCGCCCCTGGACGTCGCACTTGCGGACGAACGTCTCACGCAGCGCGGTCCGGAACGGCTCGGTGTCGACCGAGACGCCGAACCGCTCGCGGAGCCGACCGGTGAGCTCGTCCACGTGGGCCTGGCCCATGGTCCACAGGACGACCTGATGGGTCTCGGCGTTGTGTTCCAACCGCATCGTCACGTCTTCGGACGCCAGCCGCTGCAGGGCGGAGGCGAGTTTGTCCTCGTCGGCGCTGCTCGATGCCTTGATGGCGACGGGCAGCAGCGGCTCCGGGAGCAGCCACGGCTCGACCAGCGCCGGCCGGTCCTTCGCGCTGAGGGTGTCCGAGGTCTCCGCCCCACCGAGCTTGGTCACGACGACGACGTCACCGGCGATGGCGACCTTCTTCGGCGCGGTGTCGTCGAACAGCGGGGCCGCGAGGTGGCCGACCCGCTCATCCTCGTCATGGGCGTGGTGCCCTTCGAGGGGGCGGTCGATGAAACTGTCGAGATGACCTGAGACGTGGACGACCTCGTCGGCGCGCAACGTGCCGCTGAAGACACGCACCAGCGAGGTGCGGCCGACATACGGGTCGCTGGTGGTGCGGACCACCTCGGCCACGAGCGGACCGTCCGGGTCGCACGACATGGCGTCGAGCTCGGCCCCAGCCGGGGTGTAGAGCTTCGGCAGGGCGTGCCTGGTGGGGTCGGGGAAGGCGGTCTCGATGAGCTCGAACACTTCCTCGATCCCGGCCGTGCTGGGGGAGACCGGGATGATCGGGAAGAAGGCCCCGCGGGCCACTGCGGTCTTGAGGTCCTCGATGATCGTCTCGACCTCGATCTGCTCCCCGCTGAGGTATCGGTCGAGCAGGGTGTCGTCCTCGGACTCCTCGATGATCGCCTCGATGAGCGAGCTGCGTCGCTCGGCGATCTCGGCGGCCTCGGCCGCACTCGGGCTGCGGACCGCGCGGGTGCCCGAGCTGACGTCGAAGACCTTCTCCGAGAGCAGGCCCATGGCCCCGACCACCCGCTTGTCCGCGGCGTAGACCGGCAGGTAGATCGGCTGCGCGTCGCCGAACATGCGCTGGCAGTCCTCGATGGTGACGTCGTAGTCGGACCGCGCGGCGTCGAGCTTGGTGACGGCGACGGCCCGGGGCATGCCGACCGCCGCGCACTCGTGCCAGAGCAGCGCGGTCGCGCCATCGATGCCGTCGGCGGCCGAGACGACGAAGATCGCAGCGTCGGCGGCGCGCAGCCCAGCGCGCAGGTCGCCGACGAAGTCCGGGTAACCCGGGGTGTCGAGCAGGTTGACGACGATGCCGTTGGAGACGACCGAGGCGGCGGCGAGGCTGACCGACCGCTGGTGCTCACCGAGGTGCGGGCGGTAGCCCGGGACGCGCGCAGCGACGAGATGCTCCATCACCGTCGTCTTGCCGGCGCCTCCCGGGCCGACGAGGACGACGTTGCGGATCTCCTGAGGGGTCTGAGGTTCGGGAGCGGCGAACGTGGCGGCTCCCTTGGCACGAGTGCTCACGGGCTCCACCCAACCTCTCCACCGGGCGTTCGGCAAGTGGCCGGAGGTCCCACGCCCCGCGGTCTTCCGAGTCGTGCAGGGCGCCGTGCGCCGGGCCAGCGCGTAGGGTCCGGGTATGGCGTTGCGTGCGCGGTGGCTGGCCCTCGTGGCGATGGTTGCGATCAGTGCCGGTTGCGCCGGGGGGACGCCGGACCCGGGGCCGACGGCGCTGACGGCAGCCGAGCGGTTGGCCCAGGTGAAGGCGGTCGTCGACGCCGCATCGTCGGTGCACCTGGCGCTGACGTCCACCGGTGTGCCCGACGACGCGAACGGCGTGCTCGGGCTCGACGGCGTGGGCACCCATCCACCCGCGTTCAAGGGGTCGATCAGTGCGCGCATGGCCGGCGTGGTGGCGAGCATCGAGGTGGTGGCGCTTAGCGGCGTCGTCCACGTCAAGCTCCCGCTGACGACGATCTACCGCGCCGAGGATCCGGCCACCCTCGGGGCGCCCGACCCCGCCGAGCTCCTCGCGGCCGAGCGAGGCGTGACCAGCCTGCTCACCGCCGTCCAGTCGCCGACCCTCAGCGGCCAGCAACGGGTGGGCGCAGAGGTGGTGGCCACCTACACCGGCTCCGTGCCCGGGCAGGCCGTGGTCGACCTGTTCGGCATCGGGACCGCCGCGTCGAGCTACGCGGTGACCTTCGGCGTGGTCGAGCAGTCGGGGCAGCTGCGCACCGTGCAGCTGACCGGTCCGTTCTACGGGGCTGCGTCGGCGACCTACCTGCTCACGCTGGACCGGTATGGCGAACCGGTCACGATCACCGCGCCGTGACGTCCTCCGGGGCGCGGCCACGACGTGACCCGGCGCTGCTCGCCGTCGCGGGCGCCGCCGTCGCACTGGCCGCCGCCGACACCTACGTCGTCGTCCTCGCCCTGCCGGAGATGATGGCCGGGGTCGGCCTGGGCATCGAGGCGTTCCAGCGGGCGACTCCCATTGTGTCCGGGTTCCTCCTGGGCTACGTCTGCATGCTCCCGCTCGTCGGCCGGGCCGCGGACGTCATCGACCGGGTTCGGGTGCTGCGGTGGTGCCTCATGGTCTTCGTCGTGGGCTCGGCCCTGACCGCCGTGGCCGTCGAACTGTGGCTGCTCGTGGGGGGCCGCTTCCTCCAGGGCGTCGGCGGCGGTGGGCTGGTCCCCGCCACCGTGGCGTTAGTGGCCGATCGCTGGCCGCCGGAACGGCGAGGGCTCCCGTTGGGCGTCATCGGGGGCGTCCAGGAGGCCGGCGCCGTCCTCGGCCCGGTCGCCGGTGGGCTCGTGCTCGCCGTGGCCGATTGGCGGGCCATCTTCTGGCTGGCCGGCGGGACTGCTGCCGCCCTGTCGCTGGCGGTCGGCGCGCTGGAGCACCGTCACGCCCGAGCGGCCCCACCGCGCCCCGGTGGCCCCAGCCGGTCCGAACGTCGGCTCGCGCGCGTGCCGATTCTCCTCGGCGCAGCCGGTATGGCGCTCGCGCTGTGGTCGCCACCGGCCGTGGCCAGCCACGTGACGCTCGGGGCGGTGTTCGTGCCCATGGTCGGCAGCAGCCGGGTCGCCAGCCCCCTTGGCCTCTTCTCGCTCGCCTGTGTGGCCCTGGCAGCCGCGATCGCCATACCGCGCTGGTCCTGGGCCGTGCACGAGATCGACGTGGTCGGTGCGGCGCTGCTCGCGGTGGCACTCGGATCCCTGGTCTTGACCTTCTCGGTCGCCGATGCCGAACGCGAGGTCGTCGGGCCTGCGGGGTGGACGTTGCTGCCGGTGGGTGCTCTCGCCGCTGCTCTCGGCGTCTGGCGACATCGGGTGGCCCGCACGCCGCTCGTCCCGCGCGGGGTGCTCCGCGGTCGGGCCGGGTGGGCGACGGTGGTGTCCGGGTTCGTCGGTGCGGCGCTGGTCACCGTGGTGGTCGACATCCCGTTGCTGGCCCGGCTGACGTGGACCCCCTCGCAGACCGCGGCCGCCCTGGTGCTCGTGCGGTTCCTCGTGGCGATGCCGGTCGGGGCCGTCCTGGGTGGCTGGTTGCTCCGCCGGCTCGGGCCTGGGGTGGTGGCGGCCGCCGGGCTCGCGCTGGCCGCCGGGGCGCTGGCGGTGGCCGCGACGTGGGGCGTCGCGACGCTCAGGGACTCCCAGGTGTCCGTGACCCTCGTGCTCGTGGCCTGCGGGTTCGGGTTCGGCCTCGCGGTCGCGCCGGTCAACGCGGCAGCGCTCGCCGGGGGCTCGGCCGACACCCATGGCGTCGTGAGTTCGCTCGTCGTCGTCGGGCGGATGGTGGGGATGATCGTTGGCCTCGCCCTGCTCACGACCATCGGGTTGCACAGGTACTACGAGGCGGTGCGGGCGCTTCCGGACCAGTCCAACGTGCCAGCCCTGCTCGCCACCGCGCTGCTGCAGGTCCAAACCGTGCTGGCCGGTGGCGCGGTCTGTGCGGCGGTCGGTGCGGTCGTTGCAGTCACCCGCCTCGGGTGGCGGCGATCCTAGGTATGGCGCGCGTCGGCCGAGCCCGTGCCTCGCAGTCACCGTCCGCCAGGACCCGCCGGGTTCGGCGGAGCTAGACCAACTCGACGACCACCGGGGCGTGGTCGGAGGCGCCCTTGCCCTTGCGCTCCTCGCGGTCGATGACCGCGCCGGACACCCGGTCGGCCAACGCGGGGGAGGCCAGGACGAAGTCGATGCGCATCCCCTGCTTCTTGGGGAACCGCA
>JBPOIZ010000028.1:0-4176 GCA_052034115.1 Actinomycetota bacterium | reverse complement strand
CGTCCTCATGCTTCGCCGAGCGTTGGCTATTGGGCGCTGTGAGGGGGCCACAGCGCCGGATCCCCATACCTGGCGGTGGTCGAGTGACCGATCGCCATCTCTCGCGGCGGCCAGGTGTGGCTGATCGCCATCTCTCGCGGCGGCCAGGTGTGGCTGATCGCCATCTCTCGCGGCGGCCAGTGGCTGATCGCCATCTCTCGCGGCGGCCAGTGGCTGATCGCCATCTCTCGCGGCGGCCAGTGGCTGATCGCCATCTCTCGCGGCGGCTGGGGCGACCAGTGACGACCTGGGCGTCAAGGAGCCGGCCGGTGACGACGTGTGCGTCAAACAGCCGGCTGGTCGTGACCACTGCGGGACGTGCCGGCCCGTCGGACAGGGATGCCGGCCGGTGGGCGCTGACCTGCCGCCAGAGATGGGCTTTCGTCCTCATGCTTCGCCGAGCGTTGGCTATTGGGCGCTGTGAGGGGGCCACAGCGCCGGATCCCCATACCTGGCGGTGGTCGAGTGACTGATTGCCATCGCTCGCGGCGGCCAGTGGCTGATCGCCATCGCTCGCGGCGGCTGGGCGACCGCCATCTCTCGCGGCGGCCGGGCGACCAGTGACGACCTGGGCGTCAAGGAGCCGGCCGGTGACGACGCGTGCGTCAGGGAGCCGGCCGGTGACGACGTGTGCGTCACACAGCCGGCTGGTCGTGACCACTGCGGGACATGCGGGCCTCATGGCCTGAATCGGTGCCCGGTCGCACGGCATGGTGAGTTGAGCCCTTCGGGGCAAGTTGCGAGGATGCGTGCGTGAATGGGGCTGACGGGTCGACGGCTGAGCCGTTGCTGGCAGCCGTCGTCGCGCTGCGGGCCGTCGCCGATCAGACGGTCTTTCCGCTGGACCTGCCCGACGCCTTCTCGGCCCGCGAGGTTCGCCAGGGCCTGGTCACCCAGCTCGACGACTACGTCATACCTCGGCTGTCGTCCCTGGACGCGCCGCTGCTCGTCGTCGTCGGCGGCTCGACCGGAGCGGGCAAGTCCACCCTGATCAACTCCGTCGTGGGTGAGGTCGTCTCCAAGCCTGGAGTCCTGCGCCCGACGACGAGCGCTCCGGTGCTCGTGCACCACCCGCAGGACGAGCACTGGTTCCTCGGCCAGCGGGTGCTTCCCGGTCTGGGCCGGGTCACCGGTGACGTGCCGGTCGACGCGGCCCAAGATCCGTCGAGCGTGCGCATGGTCCGGACCACGGCGCTCGCTCCCGGGCTGGCGCTGCTCGACGCACCCGATATCGACTCGGTCGTCTCGGCGAACCGAGATCTGGCTGGTCAGTTGCTCGCGGCGGCAGACCTGTGGGTGTTCGTCACCACCGCCGCGCGGTATGCCGATGCCGTGCCGTGGGGGCTGCTGCGCCAGGCGTCCGAGCGGGGCACCGCCGTCGCCATCGTGCTGGACCGGGCCCCGACCGCTGCCGTCGAGGAGATCCGGGTCCACCTCGGCTCGATGCTCCGCCGCGAGGGCCTGGGCGCCGCACCCATCTTCACCATCCTGGAGAGCAACCTCGACCGTGAGGGGCTCCTGCCGGCGGTGCAGGTGGAGCGGCTCAAGGGCTGGCTCGCCGCCCTGGCCCAGGATGCCGCGGCCCGCGCCGAGATCGCCCGACAGACCCTCACCGGAGCGCTCGACTCGTTGGACGCCCGCACCGCCGCGATGTCGGACGCCTCCACGTCGCAGACCAAAGCCTTCGAGGGGCTGCGCCGCGAGGCCTCGACGACCTATGCCGACGCCAGCCGCAACGTCTCCCGCGGGATGACGGACGGCACCTTGCTGCGCGGCGAGGTGCTTGCGCGGTGGCAGGAGTATGTCGGGACCGGCGAGTTCTTCCGCCAGGTCGAGACAACGATCTCCCGGCTCCGTGATCGGCTCACCGCGATGATCAAGGGCGAGCCCGTGCCGACCGAGCCTCTAGGGGAGGCGCTGCACTCCGGCGCCGCCGCCCTGGTCATCGCGCAGGCCGAGGCCGCGGCCGCCGCGACGGCGCGCTCGTGGCGCACCTTGCCGGCCGGTGAGGGGCTCCTCGAGAAGCATCCAGAGCTGGCCAAGGCCTCGGCCGGCCTACCCGCTGCCGCCGAACGGGTCGTCCGCGACTGGCAAGGCGAGATCCTCAACCTCGTGCGCACCGAGGGTAGGGACCGGCGCACCACCGCCAAGGTCCTCGCCTACGGCGTCAACGGGGTCGGCGTCATCCTCATGCTCGTCACCTTCGCCTCCACCGGCGGGGTCACCGGGGCCGAGGCCGGGATCGCCGGTGGCTCGGCCCTGCTCGCGCAGAAGTTGCTCGAGGCGATCTTCGGTGACGAGGCGGTCCGCCGCCTCGCGGCCAAGGCACGGTCGCTGCTCGTCGGCAAGGTCGACGAGCTGTATGACGCCGAGCTGGCCCGCTTCCAGGCGGTCCTCGATGGGGTGGCGGTGCCCAAGGACCAGGCCAAGCGACTGCGCGGGGCAGCCGAAGCGGTGCGGAGGGCCCGATGACCAGCGACCCGTCGAACCTGGGCACCCGCGCCGCCGCCCTCGCCGACGCCGTTCGGGTCGGCGGGGCCGAGCTCGACCCCGAGGCGCAAGCCTCGGCGGCAGCGCTGGCCCGCCGCGTCGGAGAGCGCATGGCGCTGGCCGGCCGCCATACCGTCGTGGCACTGGGCGGAGCCACGGGCAGTGGCAAGTCGTCCCTGTTCAATGCGCTCGTCGGCGCGCCGGTCGCCGAGGTGGGCGCCCGCCGTCCTATCACGTCCACCCCGCACGCGGCGGTGTGGGGGCCCGACCCGGCCACCGGATTGCTGGACTGGCTCGGGGTGCATCGGCGCCACCGCGTCGTCGACGGCGGCGCGCGGGACACCGGCACCCTCGACGGCCTGGTCCTCCTGGACCTTCCCGACGTCGACTCCAGGGTGCTGGAGCATCGGGCCGAGGCCGCGCGCGTCCTCGAACTCGTCGACCTGTTCGTCTGGGTTACCGACCCGCAGAAGTATGCCGACGCGGTCCTGCACGACGGGTTCGTCGCGGCCCGCGCCAACCACGAGGACGTGACCCTCGCGGTCCTCAACCATGCCGACTCGTTGAGCCAGGCGGGTCTGTCACAGTGCCGCGATGACCTCGTGCGCTTGCTCCATGCCGACGGTTTGAGCGATCCGACCGTGCTGGTGACGTCGGCGCGCACCGGGCAGGGCGTCACGGAGCTGCGGGAACGGATCCAGGCGGCGGTGTCGGCGCACACCGCCACCGTGCAGCGCCTCGGGGCCGACCTGACCGATGCGGTGGAGCTGGTCGAGCGTGGCGTGGCCGCGACCGAGCCCGACGTCGGAGCCCCCGTCGGCGCGCGCCTGGTCGATGCGCTCAGCAAGGCGGCCGGGGTCCCGGTGGTGCTTAAGGCGGTCGAGGAGGACTACATCCGCGAGTCGGCCGGTCACACCGGCTGGGTCTTCACCCGCTGGAGCAAAGTCTTCAGCCCCGAACCCTTGAAGCGGCTGCGGCTGGACCGGGTCGAGACACGCGACGGTATACCGGTTGGCGAAGCGGATATCCGCGCCGTCCTGGGCCGATCCTCGATCCCGCCGCCGACTCCAGCGGCCCGTGCCGAGGTCGAGCTGGCACTCGGGCGGCTCGCCGACGAGGCTGCCGGGGGCCTGCCTCGACGGTGGGCGCAAGCGGTGCATGATGCCGCGCAACCGCGATCGGCGGACCTTCAGGACGCACTCGACCGGGCCATCGTGGGCACGCCGCTGCGCGCTCGCGCACCGTTGTGGTGGCGTGTCGTCGACGTGCTTCAGTGGGTCTTCGCGCTCGCCGTCCTCGCCGGGCTGCTCTGGTATGTCGGGATCGTCGTCGCCCAGTGGCTGAAGTTCCTCGTGCCGGACCCGCCGCGGTGGGGCCCGGTGCCCTACCCGTTCCTGCTCCTGGCCACCGGGCTGGTCGGCGGACTGCTGCTCACCTCGCTGGCTCGGGTCTTTGCCCGGATCGGGGCGCGGCGTCGCCGGGCACTCATCGGGCAGCGGCTGAGCGAGGCCATCGGCGGAGTGTCCACCAGCCGGGTCATCGAGCCGGTTGCCGCGGTCCTGGCGCGGCACCGGGCGGTGCGCGAGCACCTCGCTGCCGCCCGGCGCTGACGTCGTCCACAGCCCGGCCCGGGCTCGTCCCGCGATC
>JBPOIZ010000060.1:0-13739 GCA_052034115.1 Actinomycetota bacterium | reverse complement strand
CTGGCCCTGGCCGGGATCGAGCTCGACCCCGCACCCGCCTCACCGGCGGCGCGCACCTCGGTCCTGCTCCTGCCGGGCTTCGACGAATACCTCCTCGGGTATGCCGATCGGGGCCATGCCGGTGGGGCAGACCTCATCGAGCGGGTCGTGCCCGGCGGCAACGGGATGTTTCTGCCCCTGCTGGTCACGGGCAGGGGGGTCGTCGGCACGTGGCGGCGGGCGGCGCGGCGAGATGCCGTCGCGGTCACCCCCACGTGGTTCGTCGAACCCTCACCGACCCAGCGGGCGGCGCTGCAGCGGGCGGTCACGGCCTACGCGCGGTTCTTCGGGCTGACGACCGGGACGGTGCGCACCTAGGGCCTGTTACGAAAGTCGTCTGAGCCAGTGGTCGATGCTCGCGACGTGGACGGTGGCGGCGTAGCGGACGGCGAGTTTGTCGTAGCGGGTGGCGAAGCAGCGGTGGTGCTTGAGGTGGTTGAAGCCGCATTCGACGGCGTGCCGGTCCTGGTAGGTCACGGGGTCGAAGGCTGGCGGTCTTCCGCCGCGGCACCCGCGCCGTGCGCGGTTGCCTGCTTGGTCGGCGGGGACGGGGATGGTCGCTCGGATGTGGTGCCGGGCCAGCCAGGTGCGGTTGGCGCGCGAGGAGTAGGCCTTGTCGGCCAGGACCCGATCGGGTCGGCTGCGTGGGCGCCCACCGCGGGGGCGGGCCACGCGGATGCGCTCGAGCACCTGGATCAGTTGCGGGCTGTCGCCGTCCTGGCCGGGGGTGAGCACGAACGCCAGCACGCCACGGTTCTGGTCGACCGCGGCGTGGGTCTTGGTGCTCCACCCGCCGCGGGAGCGGCCCAGGGCGTGGTGATCCGGTTCCCCGGCAACGGAGCCGACGCTGTCACGGCGGGCGCCGGCGGCGTGAACGTGGGCGCGGGCAGTGGTGGAGTCCACCGACACCTGCCACGACAGTTGGCCGCGGGCGTCGGCGGCCGCGCGCAGCGCGTCCTCGACCCGGGCCCACACCCCCAGGACCTGCCAACACGCGAACAGCGCGTATACCCGCCACCACGGCCCGTACCGGTTCGGGACGTCGCGCCAGGGGCAGCCCGCCCGGGTCCGGTGCCGGACCCCGTCGACCAGGGCCCGCTGCGGGTACGTGCGTGGCCGCCCTCGCGTCGCCGGGCTCGGAAGCAGCGGCTCGAGCATCGCCCACTGGGCGTCGCTCAGGTCATGACGAGCAGCGGCATCTATCGTGGGCATCGAGGCTCCCGGGGCGCGCGGCGGAGTAGACACCAAGAGCGCTACTCCGGGAGCTTCGCCTCAATCCACACGACACGCCCAAACCCCACCAGCCACTTTCGTAACAGGCCCTAGCCCGGGGCCCGCACGAGGCGACCCCGCGCGACCAGCTCGATGGTCCCGGCAACCGCGACCGATTGGACGAGCAACAAGGCGACCAGCACGAGCAGCTGCACGGCAGCGGCCTGCAGCGGGCTGCCGCCTCCGAGGAGCACGCCGACGAAGGCCCCCGGCAGGGTGACCAAACCGACGGTGCGGGTCTGATCCAGGCCGGGCACCAGGGCGAGCTTGGCGTCGTCCCGGCTGACGAAGATGGCGGCCGGCCGAGGCATCAGGCCCAGGGACAGTGCGGCCTCGAGCTCGCCGCGGCGCGCGGCGAGGGCATCGAGGGCCCGGCGCCCGCTCAGGCTCGTCGCCGTCATGGCGTTGCCGACGAGAATGCCGGCCACCGGGACGACCGACACCGGCTGGGCCGGCACCACCCCAGAGGCGACCAGCGCCGCTGTCACGGGCAGCGCGCCGAGCGCGACCGGCAGCGCCGGCCACGCGGACCAGCTGCCGGTGACCCGGCGCGCCGCGGTGAGTGTCGCGACGACGAGCATGAGCCCGACGAAGGCGAGCGTCAGCCACCATGACTGCAGCACCGCGGTGATGACCACGCCCACGACAGCAAGCTGCACGGTGGCCCGCGCGGCGGCCACGAGTTCGTCGCGGCCCGAGCCCAGGCCGGTGCGACGGCGCAGCCAGGCGGCCAGGGCGGTGCAGGCCCCCACGACGACAAGCAACCGCAGCAACCCACCGGTTCCGTCGATGCTGACCAGGGCGGCGGGTCGGTGCATGCTCACGGCACCAGTTTCCGGCACGATCACCTCATGCCGACACCGCCGGTCGCCCCGCGCCGCCCCGTTGAGCGGGAGCACCATGGCCACGTCGTCGTCGATGACTACGCCTGGTTGGCCGACCTGGAGGATCCCGAGGTCATCGCCTACCTTGGCGCCGAGAACGACTACACCGAAGCCCGCCTGGCGCATCTGACCCCGCTGCGCGAGTCGATCTTCGACGAGATCCGGGCCCGGACCCAGGAGAGCGACCTGTCGGTGCCGGCCGGGTACGGTCCGTGGTGGTACTACGGCCGCTCGGTCGAAGGGCTGCAGTACTCGCTCCAGTGCCGCAGCCCACGCCAGCCCGGTGAACCTCGCCCGCGCCTCGATGCCCGTGCCGCCATACCGGGCGAACAGATCCTTGTCGACGGCAACGAGGAGGCCGCGGACAGCGAGTTCTTCGTGCTGGGTGCCTGCGAGGTCAGTGTCGGAGGCGAGCTGGTCGCGCTGGCCATGGATCGGGTCGGTGACGAGCGATACGACATCGTGGTGCGCCGGGTGGACACCCGTGAGGTCGTCGACGCCGCGCTGACCGGGATCGCCCCGGATCTGGTCTGGTCGCTGGACGACCGATTTCTCTTCTACACCCGTGTGGACGACGCCTGGCGTCCACACCAGGTCTGGCGGCACGAGGTCGGCACCGCGGTCGAGGCGGACGTCTGCGTGCACACCGAACCGGACGAGCGCTTCTGGACCGGCCTGGGAGCCTCACGGGACGACCGGTGGGTGTATGTCGTCAGCGCGTCGCGCACGACCTCCGAGGTGTGGCTCCTCGATGCGGCCGACCCCACCGGCGAACTCCGGCTCGTCGCCCCCCGAGAGGAGGGCATCGAATACACCGTGGACGTTGCGCGGGACCGGTTGCTCATCACGCACAACGTCGACAGTCCCGAGTCGGATCTGGCCGTGGCGCCGCTGCACAGCACCTCTCGCGAGGACTGGACGGTGGTGCCGATCCGCGCTGAGGGCGAGCGGTTGCTCGGGATCGAGGTGTTCGACGACGTCACCGTCGCGAGCCTGCGCCGCGGCGGTCTGACCGTCGTGCGGATCCTGCCGCACGACCCGGACGCACCCCACGGGTTCGCCCCGCCGTGGGACCTCGCCCCGGATGAGGCGGTGCACACCATCGCGACGGGCACCAACCTGGAGCCGGGCATCACCGCGCTCCAGGTCGTCGTCGAATCCCTCGTCAGCCCCCGCAGCGTCTACGACGTGGACCTGCGGACTCGGGAGTGGACGGTGTTGCGGCGACAGCCGGTGCTCGGGGGCTACGACCCGACGAGGTATGCCGAGCATCGGCTCTGGGCACGCGCCGACGACGGGGTCGCCGTGCCCATCTCACTGGTCCACCGCGTCGACGTCCGACCCGACGGCACGGCGCCGGGCCTGCTCTATGGGTACGGGGCGTACGAGGTCCCCATGGACCCGTGGTTCTCGGTGGCCCGGCTCTCGCTGCTCGACCGGGGCGTCGTCGTGGCCATCGCCCACGTCCGTGGGGGCGGGGAGATGGGCCGATGGTGGTACGAGGCCGGGCGGTTGCGGAACAAGATGACCTCGATGACCGACTTCCTGGCCTGCGCCGACGAGCTCGCGTCCTGCGGGTGGGTGGCCCCTGGACGCCTGGTCGCCGAGGGGGGATCGGCGGGCGGCCTGCTCGTCGGCTCCGCCGCGATGCTCGGCCCCGAGCGGTTCGCGGGCGTGCTCGCCGATGTGCCGTTTGTCGACGCGCTCACGACGATGCTGGACCCGAGCCTGCCGTTGACGGTCACCGAATGGGACGAGTGGGGCAACCCGCTGGCCGACCCGGCCGCCTATGCGGACATCGCGGCGTACTCGCCCTACGAGCTCGTCGCGGAGCGGGCCTATCCGTCGGTCCTGGCGGCGACGAGCCTGCAGGACACCCGGGTCTCCTCCGCCGAAGCGGCCAAGTGGGTGGCCCGGCTGCGGGCCGTCAGCCGCACCGACGAGGACAGGAGGCCGATTCTGTTGCGCACCGAGATCGAGGCCGGGCACGGTGGCCGCTCGGGCCGCTACGACGCCTGGCGGCAGGTCGCTTTCGAGTACGCCTATGTCCTGGATCGACTGGGGGTCCCCGCCCTTGCCGCGGGCGCGCTCGCGACGTAATGTGATATCACATTGATAGCACCGGGAGGATTCATGAGCACCACCCCCATCACCACCTCGGACCGTCCGGTCGGGCACGCCGGCGCCCGGGTCGAGGTCAACGAGCGCGGTGCGTTCGCCGTCGACGGTTTCCTCGCGCTGGCCGTCGGCATCGGGCTTCTCGCATTCGCCATCTGGCGGATCGTCAGCTTGATCCGCGACGCTACAGCAACCCGCTTCGCCGAGACTGACCCTCCCGTCGCGGCGATCCTCGTCGTCGTCGCCGCAGTCGTGCTCCTCGTCACCATCGCCAGCTCGCTCGTGGTCATCTCGCCGGGGGAGTCCCGCGTCGTCCAGTTCTTCGGCCGGTATGTCGGCACGGCCCGTCGCACCGGGCTGACGCTGCTGCTGCCCCTGACGACCAAGCGCAGCGTCTCGGTGCGGGTCAACAACTTCGAGACGCACACCCTCAAGGTCAATGACGCGGCCGGCAACCCGGTCGAGATCGGCGCCATCGTCGTGTGGCAGGTGGCCGACACCGCCCGGGCCACGTTCGCGGTGGAGAGCTATCAGCAGTTCGTCGCGGTCCAGTCCGAGGCCGCGCTGCGGCACGTCGCGACGTCGCATCCGTATGACGACGCCGCCGGGGCCGGGACCTCGCTGCGTGGCTCGACCGACGTGGTCTCGGCCGAGCTGGCCCACGAGGTCGCCGAACGGGTCACCGTCGCCGGGGTCGAGATCGTCGAGGTCCGCATCAGCCACCTGGCCTACTCGCCCGAGATCGCCCAGGCGATGCTGCAGCGGCAGCAGGCGGCGGCGATCATCTCGGCGCGCTCGCTCATCGTCGACGGCGCGGTGGGGATGGTCCAGCAGGCGTTGGCGCGCCTTGACGAGCAGGGCATCGTCGCCCTCGACGACGAGCGGCGGGCGGCGATGATCTCCAACTTGCTCGTCGTCCTGTGCGGCGACTCGCGGGCTACGCCGGTGGTCAACACGGGCACGCTCTACGGGTGAGTCGTGGCGGCCAACAGCACGGAGCCGACGGGTGGTCGGGCCACCCGCCGATCGGTGCTGGTCCGGCTCGACCCGGCCGTCCATGACGCGCTCGTGCGGTGGGCCGGCGACGAACTGCGCAGCGTCAACGCCCAGATCGAGCTGGCGCTGCGTCGAGCGCTGCACGAGGCGGGTCGAGCGCCGCGGGGGGCACGGCCGATCCCGCCGCGCGGCCGACCGTCGCGTTCTGGTGCCGCCGACGGGACGCCCTAAGCGGGCGGGTCGGCGGGGATCGTCGCGGGGGTGCCGACGGGGCGCAAGGCCGGCAGCAGCACCAGGGCCGGGGCCAGCGCCATCCCGACCACCATGACGGCACGCAGCACCCCAGCGTGTTCGCCGACCAGGCCCAGGACGGGCGGTCCGGCCAGGAAGGCGACGTAGCCGATCGTCGCGACGACGCTGACCCGAGCTGCCGCATGCTCGGGCTCGTCGGCCGCGGCACTCATCCCCACCGGAAAGCCCAGGCTGGCGCCGAGGCCCCACAGTGCCGCACCGGCATACGCGGCGAGGGTGCTGCCCAGGCCCACCAGCAGCGCCCCGGCGGTGGCGAGCCCGAAGGTGACCCCGACGACGCGCACCCGGCCGAATCGGTCCAGCAGAGGCCCACCGACGATTCGGCCGATCGTCATGGCGATGAGGAACACCGCCAACCCGGCCGTCCCGGCCCACGGCGGCACCCCGTGACCGGTGATCAGGGCAAGCGAGAGCCAGTCGTTCGCCGTGCCTTCGGCGAAGGCCGAGACGAGGACGAGCATCCCCACCGCGAGGACTCTGGGCTCGCGCCACGCGGCGGCGGTGCGCCGCGCCGCACCTCTGCCTCGACCGCCGTGCGGCGCCGGATCGGGGAGGAACCGCCGCACCCCCCACATCATGGTGGGGACGGCCGCGGCGGCCACGAGGGCCAAGTGGAGCGGAATCGGGACACCCAGATAGGTGGCTCCGGTTCCCACGACGGCCCCCGCGACCGTCCCGAGCGAGAAGGCGGCGTGGAGCAGGGGCATCACGGCACTGCCCAGGGCCTGTTCGACGGTGGCTCCCTGGAGATTCATCGAGACGTCCCAGGCGCCGATGCCGGCCGTGGTCACGAAGAGGAACACGGCGGTCAGGACCACCGAGCGAAGGACGCCGGTGGAGATACCGACGCCCGCCACCGCAGTCAACGCCACCGTGGCGCCATACCGCACGGCGTTGGCCGTGCCCAGGTGCGCGGCCACCATTCCGCTCAGGGGCAGGGCCAGCACCGATCCTGCCGATCCGCACAGGAGCAGGACTCCCAAGGCCGCCGGGCTCAGGCCCAGCAGCGCGACAACGTCGGGGATCCGCGAGGCCCACGAGGCGAAGGTGATCCCGGCCAGGGCGAACGCGACGGCGACACCGGCCCGCGCGGTGCGAGCCGGGGACGGCTGTGATGCGGCCACCGCGTCATCTTCGCCGACCCGGTCCCTGGCGGGGGTCACCGACCGCCACGTGGTCCCCGTCGGGCGGACTCCTGGAGCGGCCGTGCCGCGGAGCGGTCCCCGCGGCACCGGGGTGCTGCCCTGAGACAGGCGGGGATGCCGTGGCGTGGCGCCATACCATGTGGACCATGCTGACCCGCACCGACCTGCGCGGACGCACCCTGGGCGCCCGGGAGTTGCGCGCCGAACTGCCGCGTGCCGACCTCGACGTCGATGTCGCCATCGAGGCGGTTCGCCCTCTGTGTGCCGACGTGCAGATTCGCGGCACGCAGGCGCTGACGGAGCTTGCCGAACGCTTCGACCACGTGCGGCCGCCCCACCTGCGGGTGCCCAAGGAGGTGCTCGCCGCGGCCCTCGCCACGCTGGATCCTGGGCTCCGCGCCGCACTCGAGCTGGCCATCCAGCGGATCCGTGCGGTCCACGCCGACCAGCGGCGCACCGAGGTGACGACCGAGGTGGCTCCCGGTGCACGGGTCACGCACCGGTGGGTGCCGGTCGATCGCGTCGGCCTCTACGTCCCCGGCGGGCTTGCCGTCTATCCCAGCAGCGTCATCATGAACGTCGTCCCGGCACAGCTGGCCGGGGTGGGTTCGCTGGCGGTCGCCAGCCCGCCGCAGCGGGAGAACCGCGAAGGCTTCACCGGCTATCCGCACGCGACGATCCTGGCCACCTGTGCCCTGCTGGGCGTCGAGGAGGTCTATGCGGTGGGCGGTGCCCAGGCGGTGGCCATGTTCGCCTACGGCGTGGACGGGTTGTGCGAACCGGTGAGCCTGGTGACCGGGCCCGGCAACATCTACGTCACTGCCGCAAAGCGGCTGCTCAAGGGCTTGATCGGGATCGATGCCGAGGCCGGACCGACCGAGATCGCCATCCTCGCCGACGACAGCGCCGACCCGGACCACGTCGCCGCCGACCTGCTCAGCCAGGCCGAGCACGACCCGATGGCCGCGAGTGTGCTCATCACCGACTCGGTGGAGCTCGCCGACGCCGTCGACGTGGCACTGGCGCGGCGGGTCGCCGAAGCCAAGCACGGCGAACGCATCGAACGTGCCCTCACGGGGCCCCAGTCGCGCACCGTGCTCGTGGACGACCTCGACAGCGCCCTCGACGTCGCCAACGCCTACGCGGCCGAGCACCTGGAGATCCAGACCAGGGACGCCGACCTCCTCGCCGACCGGGTGCGCAACGCCGGCGCGGTGTTCGTCGGTCCCTGGACTCCGGTCAGCCTCGGCGACTACGCAGCCGGCAGCAACCACGTCCTGCCCACCGCGGGCACCGCCGCGCACGCGAGCGGGCTATCGGTGCAGTCCTTCCTGCGCGGCGTGCACGTCGTGCGCTACGACCGCGACGCGTTGGCCGCGGTGGCCGGGCCGGTCGTCACCCTGGCGCAGGCCGAGGACCTGCCCGGCCACGGCCAGGCCATCACGGCCCGCTTCGGGGACGCCCTTCCCGATGGCTGACCTCACCGACCTGCTGCGTCCGGACCTGCGCGGCCGCACGGCATACGGAGCGCCCCAGCTTGACGTCGGCGTGCGCCTGAACACCAACGAGAGCCCGTATGACGTCCCCCCGCGGGTCGTCGACGCGGCGCTCGCCGCGTTGGCGGCCGAGCTGGGACACCTCAACCGCTACCCCGATCGGGAGTTCTCGGCGCTGCGCGCGGCGTTGGCGGCCTACCTGCAGCGCCAGACCGGGGTGGTGCTGCCCATCGCGTCGTTGTGGGCGGGCAACGGCTCCAACGAGGTGCTCCTGCAGGTGGTCCAGGCCTTCGGCGGACCGAGCCGGGTGGCGCTCGGGTTCACCCCGGCATACTCCATGCACCCGATCATCGCCACGACGTGCGGCACGACGTGGATCGACGGAGTCCGAGGCGCACCGCAGGACCCGTTCGGGCTGACCGCCGACTCGGTCGCTGGGCAGTGTCTGGACCACGACCCCCACCTGGTCTTTCTCTGCTCACCGAACAACCCCACCGGCACCGCGCTGACCGAGGACGTCGTGCTGGCCGCGCTCGAAGCTGCGCCGCGGGCCGTCGTCGTGGTCGACGAGGCGTACGCCGAATACGCCCGCCCGGGCACGCGCAGCGCCCTGCACCTGCTGGCCGGTCGCCCACGGCTGGTCGTCACGCGGACGATGAGCAAGGCGTTCGCGCTGGCCGGCGGTCGCCTCGGTTACCTCGGCGCCGATCCGGCGCTCGTCGACATGGTGCGCCTGGTGCGGATGCCGTATCACCTCTCCACGCAGACCCAGGTCCTGGCGCGGGTCGCGCTGGAGCACGCCGACGACCTGCTGGCCACGGTCGAGGCGACCAAGGCCCAACGGGACCGGATCGTCAGCGCGCTCGCCGAGGCGGGCTTCCCGAGTGTGCCGAGCGACGCCAACTTCGTCCTGTATGGCGGCCTGGCCGATGAGAGGATGACCTGGCAACACCTGCTTGACCACGACGTGCTCGTCCGGGATGTCGGTATCGCCCACCACCTGCGGGTCACCGCCGGTTCCGCGGCGCAGACCGATGCGTTCCTCGCGGTCATGCGGGACCTGCCGAGCGAGCACCGCCTGGCCGACCTGTCGGAGGAGCCGAGATGACCCAGCGCCGCGCGAGCCTTCGCCGCTCCACCAGCGAGTCGACGGTCGAGTTGTCCGTCGACCTGGACGGATCCGGGGTCAGCGAGATCGCCACTGGGGTCCGGTTCTACGACCACATGCTCGCGACCCTCGCCAAGCACGCCCTGCTCGATCTGACGGTGCGGGCCACCGGCGATGTGGATGTCGATGCACACCACACGGTCGAGGACGTCGCGATCGTCCTCGGCGACGCGATCCGCGAGGCCCTCGGCGACAAGCAGGGCATCTCGCGGTTCGGCGACGCGACGGTGCCGCTCGACGAGGCCCTCGTCCACGCCGTCGTCGATGTCGCGGGCCGTCCCTACTGCGTCCACACCGGCGAGCCGGCCGGCCAGGAGTATGCCGTCATCGGGGGCGCCTACACCGGTGCCCTGACGCGGCACGTCTTCGAGACCTTGGCCCATCATGCCGGCATCGCGCTGCATGTGCGGGTGCTCGCCGGGCGCGATCCGCATCACCTTGTCGAGGCCCAGTTCAAGGCGGTGGCCCGCGCCCTGCGGGCCGCTGTGACCGTCGACCCCAGGGTCGTGGGCGTGCCCAGCGCGAAGGGCAGCCTTTGACCCGTCCGCCCGGCCGTCGCACGCGCGGAGCCCCGGAGGGGATGCTCCTCGTCCACGCCGCCCAGTCGACGACCGAGGTCTGGGCGGCGCACGGCGTCGTCCCGGTCGATGTCGCGGCGGTCGGTGGTGGGTGGACCCTGGTCGTGCCGAGCGGCCCGCTGACCAGCGTCGAACCGCCATACCACGAGGCCGTCGGTGTGCTTCTCGGCCGCCCGTTGCCGCATCGGATGCGGCCCGGCATCGGGGTGGTCGTGCGTGGTGGGGACGCCGTGGTCGCGCTGACACCCCGGCACTGGAAACATCGGCAGCGGTGGCTGGCGTGGGGACCGGGCGAAGGGCTGCTCCCACCCGGCGGGCTGCCCTTGGCCCCGTTGCAGGACCTCGTCGGGGTCAGCGGCGCGGGCCCGGGCGCCTTGGACGAGCTGCGTGCCGTCGTCGGGGAGGTCGGCGTCGACGCCCGCACGTTTCTCGTCGCCGTGCTGGGTGCCCTCGGCCTGCCCGGCGGCGAGGTGCTGGCTGGTCGCGCCTCGGTGGCGGACCTGCCGCGCAGCCGCCACGTCGAGCCGGAGGGACGCGCGGTCGCCGGCTTCGAGGGAGCGGTGCACGAGGAACGGTTGTGGCGCGAGGAGCTGGGATCGTGACCTCGGTCGTCGTTCTCGACTACGGCAGTGGCAACGTCCGCTCGGCGGTGCGCGCGCTGGAGCGCGTCGGCGCCCAGGTGCAGCTCACCGCGGCCGCCGATGCGGTGCTGGCCGCCGATGGGCTCTTCGTCCCTGGTGTGGGGAACTTCCACGCCTGCATGGCCGGCCTGCGCACCGTCCGTGGTCCGTACCTCATCGACCGGCGCCTCTCCGGAGCCCGGCCGGTCCTGGGCGTCTGTGTCGGGATGCAGGTGATGTTCGACGGCTCCGCTGAGCCCTCTGCAGGCACGGCGGAGGAGGGGCTCGGTCAGTGGCCGGGCACCGTGGAGCGCTTGCGGGCCGACGTCGTCCCCCACATGGGGTGGTCGCCGGTCCGGCCGGGAGTGGCGTCGCGGTTGTTCGCCGGGGTCGAGGCGGAGCGGTTCTACTTCGTCCATTCGTATGCCGCACAGGATTGGACGCTGGAGCCACATGGGCCGTTCGCCGCGGTGGCGCCCATCGTCACCTGGGCGGACCACGGCGGCGAGTTCGTCGCGGCGGTCGAGAACGGGCCGCTGAGCGCGACGCAGTTCCACCCCGAGAAGTCCGGCGACGCCGGAGCACACCTGCTGGAGAACTGGGTGAGGTCCCTATGACGACACGCAAGTCGACGCGTTCGACCACGACGCGGCGCACCACGACCACGAAGCGCGCGACCGCTGCGAAGCGCGCTACCGCTGCGAAGCGCACGACCCGGCGTCGCACGACTCGCCGCACCACGTCGGTGGCCTCGACGATCGGCGCCGGGCTCGGCACCCTTGTCGTCACCGCCTTGCTCAACGCGTCCTGGGGCGTGCGCATCGGCCTGCTCGTCGTGGTGCTCGTGGGCGGACTGTTGTGGATCCTGTGGTCGAAGCGCGCCGAGCTCGCTGCGCTGGCACAGAAGGACTCCGACCCGGCGAGCACGCCGGAGTCTGCGCCGTCGGCGGACCCGCAGGATGCGCCGTCGGCCGGCCCGCAGGATTCGGCCCCGTCGGCCCCGGGGTCGGCCACGTGAGCGCCGACCGCCTCGTCCTGCTGCCTGCCGTCGACATCTCCGAGGGCACCGCGGTCCAGCTCCAGCAAGGCATCGCCGGCAGCGGCTGGACCTTCGGTGACCCGTGGCAGGCGGCGAAGGCCTGGCAGGACGCCGGCGCCGAGTGGATCCACCTGGTCGACCTCGATGCTGCCTTCGGGCGGGGCGACAACCGTGGCGTCATTGCCGAGATCGTCGGGCGCCTAGACCTCCAGGTCGAGCTGTCCGGTGGTATCCGGGATGCCGCCACTCTCGAGTTCGCCCTGGGCACCGGTTGCCGCCGGGTCAATCTCGGCACGGCCGCGCTGGAACACCCGGAGTGGACCGCGGCGGTGATCGCCGAGCACGGTGACCGGATCGCCGTCGGCCTCGACGTGCGGGGCACGACGTTGGCGGCACGCGGCTGGACGCGGGAGGGCGGGGACCTCTGGGAGACTCTCGAGCGCTTGGACGGCGAGGGCTGCGCCCGGTATGTCGTCACCGACGTGGCCAAGGACGGCATGCTCGCCGGCCCCAACCTGCAGCTGCTCGCGGACGTGTGTGCCCGCACCGACCGGCCGGTCGTTGCCTCCGGCGGGGTGTCGACGCTCGCCGACATCGCCGCGATCCGCGAGCTGGCGCCCATCGGTGTCGAAGGCGCGATCATCGGCTCGGCGCTATACAAGGGTGCGTTCACCCTGCCCGAAGCGCTCGACGTCGCGGGTCGGCCATGAGCCGCCTGACTCGCCATACCTCGGGCGGTCCGTGGGAGGAGCGGTACGGCTACTCCCGTGCGGTGCGCTGCGGCGACGAGATCCTGGTGTCCGGGTCCACGGCGGTGCTCGACGCGGAGGTGCAGCACCCGGGCAATGCCTCGGCCCAGGCCCGTGTCGCCTTCGGCACCGCCATCCGGGCGGTCGAGGCGCTCGGCGGATCAGTGGGCGACGTCGTCCGCACCCGGATGTACCTCGTCGACCGGGCCGACTGCGACGGAGTCGGAGTGGTCCACGGTGAGGTCTTCGCGGCGGTCCGCCCGGCCGCCACGATGGTCCTCGTCGCCGGACTCCTCGACGAGGCGATGCTCGTCGAGGTCGAGATCGAGGCACGCGTCGGTGCTGGCGCCGGCGCGTTCGCGGTATGACGACCCACCCACACACTCACGGCGGCGAGGCACACGGTGACTCGTCGGGGGTGTCCTGGCACGACCGGGTGCTCTCGCCGAGCGGCTTCGAGACCGACCGCGGCCAGGCCGATCCGGCGCTCATCGAGGCGCTCGCCGCGTGGGCAACAGCACCGTCGGCGGACACCGAACGCGCCGGTATGACGCTGCTGGCCGACACCCGTTGGCTCGTGCCGGTCGTGGCGGCTCCCGGCGAGACCGGGACGACTCGCGGCGGCCTCGAGGTCGACCAGAGCGCCGAGATGGCCACGGTGACGGTCACCGCGCCGGATGGCCGCACCGCGATGCCCGTCTTCAGCGGGGTGGAGCAGCTCAGCCTCTGGGACACGGCGGCCCGACCGGTGCCGGTCTCGTCGGCGCGGGCCGCGCAGGCAGCGGTGTCCGAGGGCTGCGACGTCCTGCTCGTCGATCTCGGTTCACCCCATGCGCTCGCCCTGCGCCCCAGCATGGTCTGGGCTCTGGCTATGGCGCAGCCGTGGTTGCCGGCCTATGAGGACGCGCACGTCCTGGCGGCCGTCGCCGCGGCGATCCGCGACGAGCCTGACGTGCTCCGCCATACTTGCTCGGAAGGGGCGCCGGCGGGGGAGGGTGTGTTGCGGATCGAGCTGGGCCTTCGACCGGGGCTGACTGCCACCGCAGTGGGCGACCTGGCGACCCGGATCGGCGAGCGGATCGCCACCGACGGCGAGGCCAGGGCCCGGATCGACGCGGTCGCCTTCGCGATCCGCTCCGCGGGGTAGCCGCCGGCGGTGGTCGGTGTCCGCCGTGACGGCCGTCAGTTGCCTGCGGCTAGCTGTTCACCCCGGATAGGTTGGGTACGCGCGCGGCTGGGGGATGTCCCTTGAGTGCGGTGTGGCCTCGGTGGTGATTGTAATGGTGCAGCCATTGGTCGAAGGCGGCGACTCGCTGGGTTTCG